>CAZSTJ010000217.1:0-5929 GCA_964609805.1 uncultured Geobacter sp.
AATGCCGGGACCCTGATAGCGGTCCTTGAGTCGGAACCCGGTGCGCAGCGGCTCCTTGACAAAGTCGAACTGCCCCAGGTTCATGCCCTCCAGTTGCGGCATGCCCATGCTCTCGGCAACTATGCGTCCGTCAACCCCCACAATCAACATGCCGGCATCAAACACCAGGTTAATGGGGCCGTTATGGGTGAAGAAATGTTCCAGTTCTGCGGGGTTGTTAAGGGTCTGGCGATTGAGCTCGGTAGCGGCAAGGGAGAGCTGGTGCCGTGCCAGCACCATTCGTCCGTTGAGCTGATCGGCGATTTCGGATACCAGAGTGAACTGCTGCTTGAAAATACTCTCGCGCAGCGCGGCCCGAAAATACATGAAGAGGCAGCTGGAAACGCAGAGCAGCACGAGCGACACCGTGAAGAGGGTCGTAATGGCAACTTTTGATTTAATGCTTGTTTGCAACTTTCTTACGTGTTCAGGCATTATAGCTGTCTCCGGAGAGGGGCGCATCCTGTTGTGACGGCCTGACGAACCCGATGCGGCAGTCGGCATGATGAGTCCGGTCAGTCCCCGTTGGCACAGATGCTTATCCTACCTATCGGCTTGATTCTGCGAAACATGATTTATTTTTTTCGGAGTGGTGATACGTAGTGTTACTGCATTTACCGGATTTGGCGGTGCGGAGATGTCGTGACTCGATTGGAAGGGTTACTTGCACGGCATGACCCGGCGGTGCTGGTGCTCCGCCGGGATGCGTAAAGGAAAGAGCTGCGTGAGAAGGACTCCGGACTCAGCTGTTGTTGTCCGAGGTGGTAATGCCGTGCAGAAGCGCATATTTGACCAGGGACGGGACGTTGGCCACGTTCAGTTTCAGCATGAGGCGGCTGCGGTAGGTCTCGACGCTTTTCGGGGAGAGGCAGAGGATGTCGGCGATTTCGGCGCTGGTCTTCCCCTCGACAACATGCTGTAGCACTTCTCGTTCACGGCGGCTGAGACTTTCCAGGGGGCTTGACGCCCGTGATGCCTTTTTGCTGCCGGTCAGTTTTGTCGGTGCCTCGACCCCAGCCCCGAAATAGGTTTGCCCCTTGATGACGGCGTGGACGGCCTTGACGACCCCGGCCCCGGCGGATTCCTTGAGCAGATAGGCCTTGGCCCCTGCCTGGATGGCACGGAAGACGTGCTCATTGGTATGGTGCATCGAGAGGATGATGACCTTGGCTGTCGGCAGCCGCTCGCAAATGGTCCGGGTGGCTTCGATGCCGTTCAGTTCCGGCATGCTGATATCCATGACAATGACATCCGGCTTGAGTTTGATGGCCTTGTCGATGGCGTCACGGCCATCAACGGCCTCTCCGACGACGGTCATATCCTCAAGAGATTCGAGTATCATGCGCAGGCCTTCGCGCACGACGGCATGGTCATCGGCAATCATAATCTTGACCGGCATCTATACCTCCTTCAGGGGGAGTGCGATCGTCACGGTGGTACCGCACCCGGGCTGTGATTCAACAGAAAAACGGCCGCCAACCAGCTCGGCACGTTCACGCATGATGGTCATACCCCATCCCGACAGCTGCTGGGGATGGGAGTCGGGGGAAGCCCCGCCGATACCGTCGTCGGTAACGGTAAAGACGAAGCTGCCCTCATCAAAGCCAGCGGTGACCGTTACATTACTGGCCTTGGCATATTTGGCGGTATTCAGCAGCGCCTCCTGGTAGATGCGGAACAGTGCGGTTTCCAGATCCGGCTGTAGTCGCGGCAGGTCATCGGGGGCATCCAGGGTGACATTCAGTCCGGTGCGGTTGGAAAAGAGGTCCTTGTGCCAGCGCAGGGCGGCAAGGAGACCGTAGTCATCGAGTACCGGCGGGCGAAGTCCCGACATGATGTCTCTCGTCGTGCGGCTGATGGACTGGATCAGCCGGGCGGAATCCTCAATCCGGTTGACGACCTTTTCAGGGATCGCATCACCCAGCAACTGCCTGATGATGGAAAAGTTCATCCCCAGGACGGTCAGGTCACGGCCGATCTCGTCATGCAGCTCCGAGGCCAGCTTCTTCCGGAGGTCCTCCTCCATCTCGATCAGCCGCCGGGCATAACTACGCAGGGACTCTTCCGCTTCCTTACGAGCCAGGATCAGTTCCCAGGCCTTGAGGGCGTGAGTAATGGTTTCCGGCATATGGGCAAATGCCTCGGCCGATTTGACCACATAGTCCTGGATGCCGGCCTTCAAGACCTGGACGGCGATCTGCTCGCTCCCCTTAGAGGTCATCAGGATGGTCGGCCACCGTTCCTGGGCCAGGGGGGCCAGCTCGCTCCCCTCGCCATCCGGGAGGCGAAAGTCGGTCAGCACAACGGATGGCGGGGTGCGATAGAGCAGTTCCCGGGCTTCGCGCAGGGTGCCGGCCACCATGATCCGGAATGGTTCCTCCGCGCTCTGGAAAGAACGCTGGATCGCCATGGCGTGGCCCGGGTCGTCTTCGACCAGGAGTATGAGGGGTGCGGTTTCTTTTTGTGTCAGCATGGCATTCTCGTGTATCCGGTTTCAGCACATATTCAATTTGCCGATTAACTATACCGTTCTGCCGCCGCATCGAGCAGGCGCCGCAGGACCAAGGTGCTGGCGGGGGAGCGCTCTTTGGAGTATACTTTCCTCACCTGCAGACAAAGGAGGATATCATGACCATACAGGAACAGATCAACCGTTTTCTTGCATCAGGTGCGTTCGGTGTTGCAGGGGCCTCAACCAATCGGCATAAATACGGCAACAAGGTGTTGCGCTGCTACCTCCAGCATGGCCGGGTCGCGGTGCCGGTCAACCCCAACGAGACGGAGATTGAGGGGGTGGCCTGCGTCAAGGGGGTGGCCGATCTGCCGCCGGAGGTGAAGAGTCTCTCCATGATCACACCGCCGTCTGTGACGGAGCAACTGGTACCGCTGGCCATCGAGCGCGGCATCGAGAATATCTGGATGCAGCCGGGGGCCGAAAGCCCCGGTGCCGTGAAACTCTGCCGGGAAAAGGGTATCAACGTCATTGCCGACGGCAGCTGCCTCCTGGTGGTGCTGGGGTACCATGAACATTGATCCGGAAAAATAATTGAAACACGGAGCAACAGAGCAACGGAGTTAATCAAGGAAGGATAGAGAGGTTCAATCAATTTTGTTTTGAGGTATAACGCATCAACTCAAAACTCCTGGTTTTCTCTGTTGCTCCGTTGCTCTGTGTTATTACAGCCTTTGTCTGTAGATGCTTCTCAACCAGGATTTTTTAAATTCTCCAGTTCGTCCCACCGCAGATAGGCCGCTTCCAGTTCCTGTTCGATGGCGGCCAGGCGCGCGTTGACCGTCGTCACCTCCGTCCCCGCCGACTTGTAGAACTCCGGGTCTGAGAGGCGGCTATGCAGCCCCTCCTGTTCCTCTTCCAGCGCCGCGATCCGTTCCGGCAGCCCATCCAGTTCCTGCTGCTCCTTGAAGGATAGTTTGCGGGGGCGCTCCTTGGCCGGTTTCCCCTTCTCTGCCGCAGGCTTCGGTGCGGCTGCCTCTACCTGCTGGGAGGCTGCTTTCTGCTGCAGCCAGTCATCGTATCCCCCCACGTACTCCTTCACCACGCCGTTCCCCTCCAGCACCAGGGTGCTGCTGACCACGTTGTTCAGGAATTCCCGGTCGTGGCTCACCAGCAATAGTGTCCCGGAATACTCCACCAGCAGGTCATCCAGCAGGTCAAGGGTCTCGGCGTCCAGGTCGTTGGTCGGTTCATCCATGACCAGGATGTTGGACGGTTTGGTGAAGAGCTTGGCCAGCAGAAGGCGGTTGCGCTCGCCACCGGAGAGGATCCCCACCGGCGAGCGGGCCCGTTCCGGCGAAAAGAGGAAGTCCTGCAGGTAGCCGATGATGTGGCGCGGCCGGCCGTTGATGACCACGGTGTCATTCCCCTCGCCCACGTTGTCCTGCACCGAGGCATTCAGGTCCAGCTGTTCCCGCAACTGGTCAAAGTAGAGCACCTCCCGGCGGGTGCCGAGCTTGACCGTGCCGGATTGGGGCTCCAGTTCCCCCAGCAGCAGGCGCAGCAGGGTGGTCTTGCCGGAACCGTTGGGGCCGATGATGCCGATCTTGTCCCCCCGCATGACTGTGGTGGAGAAATCGCGGATGATCGGGGTGTCGTCATAGGCGAAGGTGACCTTTTCTACCTCGGCCACCAGAGCCCCGGAACGGTCGGCCTCCTGCAGCCGGATGGTGGCGGCCCCCTGTCGGTCGCGCCGCTGACGGTGCTCCTCACGCAGTTTCTTCAGGGCCCGTACCCGACCCTCGTTCCTGGTCCGGCGGGCCTTGATCCCCTGCCTGATCCACACCTCCTCTTGGGCCAGCTTCTTGTCGAAGAGGGCGCGGCGGGTGATCTCCGCCTCAAGCAGCGCCTCACGCCGCTCGGTGAACTCGTCGTAACCGCAGGCAAAGCTGTAAATGCGGCCGCGATCCAGTTCGGCGGTCCGGTTGGCAACCTTGCGGGCAAAGGCCCGGTCGTGGGTGACGAAGATCAGGGTCTTGACCTGGCGGAGCAGGAACTCCTCCAGCCAGCAGATGGTGTCGATGTCCAGGTGGTTGGTCGGTTCGTCCAGAATCAGGATGTCCGGGGCGGCGATCAGGGCCCGGGCCAGGAGTACCCGGCGCTTGGTCCCCCCCGAAAGGGAGGAAAAATCGGCATCGGCATCCAGGGCCAGGCGGTTGAGGATCCGCTCCACCTCCTGGTGCAGGGACCAGCCGCCGCTCTCCTCCAGCTTGTGCTGCAGCTCCTCCAGTTCGGCCAGGAGTGCCTCGCTGCTCTCAAGGGCCAGCCGGTGGGCCACGTGGTGGTAGGCCGCCAGCAGTTCCGCCGCGTTGCCCATGCCGGAGGCGACCACGTCATAGACGCTGCCGTCCAGCCCCAGCGGCACCTCCTGGGAGACGGAGGCGATCTTCACCCCCTGCTGGCGCTGGATCTCGCCCCCCTCGGGGGGGAGATCGCCGGCGATCAGTTTGAGCAGGGTCGACTTGCCGCTGCCGTTGCGTCCCATGAGGCAGAGCCGTTCACCCGGTTCCACCTGCAGGGAGATGCCGTCGAACAGGGGCGGGCCGCCGAAGGCCAGGGTTATGTCGCGCAGGTTGATCAGTGCCACGTACTATTTCTCTCCAATCCAATTGAATCTGGGCACAGTTGTGCCATCTACCTCAACATCCTCCGTGAACATCGCCAGTGGCCGGACCCACATCGAACCGTCTCCATAGAGCTTGCGATAGACAACCAACTCCTCTTCGGTCTCGCTGTGACGGGCGACGCCGATTACCTCGTAATCGTTCCCCTTGTAATGCCGGTAACGTCCGGGGCTGGGGGTGGCCGTTGTTTCGCTCATGGGTGCCCTCCGGGGGCAAGTCGCTGTGCCAGGTATTCGATATGCCGTTCATCGGTGCCGCAGCAGCCACCCAGGACCCGCAACCCGAATTCCGTGCGCAGGGCGGCCACATCGGTGCCGAAGGTCTCCGGCTCTTCCTCTACCAGCTCCGTGCTGTTGTCCAGTTCCTCCGGAGACAGGGCTGCCGTGTTGGCCAGCAGGCCGATGATCCGCTTCCGGACTAGCGGTGATGAGTTCGTCGGATGACTGACAGCGCTGCGGAAGACAGAGGCGTGGGTGCAGTTGATCAGGTAGGCCAATGGAGCCGGATCTGCCACTGCATCGATGGTCGCCAGCGCCTCCCGCAGTGGCGTCCCGTCCAGCAGAGTCCCCTCCGGGCGGGCCACGAAGCTGACCAGATAGGGAAGGCCGGTGACTCCCAGGGCCCGGGCCAGGCCGACCGCCTCGGAGAGCGCCGGCAGGGTGGCGGCCAGGAGCAGATCGACTCCCGCTGTCGCCAGGGCATCAGCCTGCCAGAGATGGAATTCGTGTGCGTCGTCGGCAGCCAGGGCTTCTTC
>CAZSTJ010000218.1:0-1679 GCA_964609805.1 uncultured Geobacter sp.
TCTTCCCGACACCTGTCGGTCCCAGAAGAACTATCAGCTTATTTTTCATGGGATATCTCCGTTAATCGCTCGTTCGTTTTCGTTTGTCTGCTTCGTTGGTCCGATTGTTCTTGCCGCCAGCGGGCAATCGCCTGGTGGTTGCCGCTCAACAATACTTCCGGCACTTCCATGCCGCGAAACTCCCTGGGCCGGGTGTACTGGGGATATTCGAGTGTCCCGTCGCAGAACGAATCGGTTTCGGCTGATTCGCCGCTGCCGAGCACCCCGGGAATGAGCCGGGAAACGGCATCCACAATGGTCATGGCTGCAATCTCACCGCCGGAAAGTACAAAATCGCCGATGGAGATATCGTCCTCGATACAGATTTCCCGAACCCGCTCATCGATCCCTTCGTAGCGGCCGCATACGATAATCAGACCATCCCGCTGCGCCAGTTCAGATGCAACCTGATGGGTCAGGCGGCGTCCCTGGGGTGAGGTCAGGACAACCGTTGATGTCGGATTGCGGGACTTGACCGCCTCGATACAGGCAGTCAACGGCTCCGCCTTCATTACCATGCCGGCGCCGCCCCCGTAGGGTGCGTCATCGGCAGTCTGGTGGCGGTCTTCCGCCCAGTCGCGGATGTTGTGTATGGCAATTTCAATGAGCTGTTTATCCCTGCCCCGCTTGATGATGCTCTCGTCAAACGGCCCGCAGAACATGCCGGGGAACAGGGTGAGTATGTCGAACTTCATAAGTCGAGCAGGCCGTCGAGCAGGGTAATGGTTACCTTTCCGGCCTGCAGGTCTATCGCGGTGACAACGTCGGCAATTGCCGGGATGAGATACTCCCGGTCGTTGCCTTTGACAACGTACACGTCGTTGCTGCCGGTTTCAAAAATATCGGCGATGGTGCCGATCTGGATGCCGTCCACGGTCTCTACCCGCAGGCCGATCAGATCGTTCCAGTAATATTCATCTGCTTCCAGCGGCGGCAGCTGGCTGCGCTTGAGGCAGACCTCGCTTCCGACCAGAGGGATGACCTGGTTGATGTCATCGAAGTCCTTGAGGGTGATGATGAATCTGCCCGCATTTGGCTTGAAACCCTTGAGGGCATATTCACTCAGTTTGCCGGAGGGTGACTTCAGCGTAATAAAATGCGCTTCAGCCAGGCTCTCCGCATTACCGGAATACGAGTGAAGTTTTACCTGCCCTTTGATCCCGTGGGTATCAATAATCTTCCCGACCGGGATCAGCTCTTCAGAATCACGCATTTATTCTACAATCTTGAGAATAGCCTTCTTGTTGTCCTTGGTGGATACAGCGTTCAGAATGGTGCGGATCGCCTTGGCGGTACGCCCTTCCTTGCCGATGATTCGCCCCATGTCTTCCTTTGCGACCGTCAGCTTGATGACCAGAGTGTCTTCTTCCGTCTCTTCGGCTGCTACTACCTTGGATGGGTCGTCGACCAGTGACTTCGCGATAGTTTCAACAAGTGCTTTCATGACGGTATCCTCTGCTCATCGTAGAATGACCGGCGGACCGGGATGGGAAACGGTCTTATGCAGCGGGTGCAGCCACCTTGTCCAGAATGCCGGCGTTTTTGAGGAGCTGCCTGACGGTGTCAGTCGGCTGGGCACCCTTGTTAAGCCAGGCAATGATTTTTTCTTCGTTCAGTTTGACCGCAGCGGGGTTTTTGGT
>CAZSTJ010000218.1:1689-5924 GCA_964609805.1 uncultured Geobacter sp.
ATGTTCTCGATGAAACGGCCATCCCTGCGGCAGCGCTCGTCTGCAACCACGACCTGGTAGAAAGGTCTTTTTTTTGCGCCTGCACGAGCAAGCCTGATCTTTGTTGCCATTGTGTTTCCTCCTGAATTGTTCCTGCTTTTGTGTGTTGTATGGATTAATGCCAAATGCTGATTTCGTTTATCCGAATGGCAGCATGCCCTTGCCGAAACCGCCCATGCCCTTCATAAGCCCTTTGGGGCCAAGCTTCTGTAACTGCTTGACAACCTTCTGCGCTTCGGTGAAACGTTTGAGCAGCTGATTTACCTCGGGGACGGTTGTGCCGCTTCCCTTGGCAATCCGCAGGCGTCTACTGCCGTTGATAATGCTGTGGTTGGCGCGCTCCGCCGGCGTCATGGAACGGATGATCGCCTCGATACGCTTCATCTCGTTCTCGCTGGGCTGGGCGCCCTTCATCTGCTTCATCATCTTGCCCATGCCGGGGATCATCCCCATGATCGATTCCAGTGATCCCATTTTCTTGATCTGCTGGAGCTGGGCCAGGAAATCCTCAAGATCGAACTGACTTTTCTTCAGCTTCTGCTGAAGACGGGCCGTCTCTTTCTCGTCGAAAACGGACTGGGCTTTTTCTACCAGGCTGAGTACATCGCCCATGCCGAGGATGCGAGATACCAGACGATCGGGGTGGAACACCTCCAGAGCATCGAGCTTCTCGCCGAGTCCGACGAACTTGACCGGCTTGCCGGTAACCGCTTTAATCGAAAGGGCAGCGCCACCCTTGGCGTCGCCATCCAGTTTGCTCAGTACCACACCGGTGATATCCAGGCGGTCATTGAATCCCGCGGCGACATTGACCGCTTCCTGGCCGGTCATGGCGTCGGCCACAAAGAGTATCTCGAGCGGCAGGGCGGCGGCCTTGATATCCGCCAGTTCACCCATCAGGAAATCGTCAATCTGGTGACGGCCGGCGGTGTCAAGAATGACTGTGTCGTAGCCGTTCAGTTCGGCAAATTTCATTGCCGCTGTGCAAATGTCCACCGGTTTCTGGTCGGCGCTGGAGTTATAGACCTCCAGCCCCAGTTGCCGGCCGACGGTTTTTAATTGCTCGATTGCCGCAGGACGATACACATCCGCAGGGACCAGCAGCGGCCGCCGCTTCTGCTTCTTCAGCAGGTTGCCCAGCTTGCCGCAGGTGGTTGTCTTGCCGGCACCCTGGAGGCCGACCATCATAATGGCAACCGGCGGCTTCGCCGCCAGGTTCAGCGAGTTGTCGCTGCCGCCCCCCATGATGGCAATGAGTTCATCATGGACAATCCTGATGATCTGCTGTCCGGGGGAGAGGCTCTGCAATACCTCGACGCCAACGGCCTTTGCCCGTACATTCTCGACAAAATCCTTGACGACCTTAAAATTCACATCAGCTTCAAGAAGGGCCAGGCGCACTTCGCGCAGGGCGTCCTTGATGTTCTCCTCGGTCATTACCCCCTGGCCGCGGAGCTTCTTGAATACTGATTCCAGTTTTTCAGAAAGGCTGTCAAACATCGCCGTCTACATCATTTCATGCCGCAGAATATTCCAAAAGGGGATCACTATAAGGTATGATTGGAAAAACTGTCAAGAACTATTTGGATTACTAGAGTTTTATTGCCAGGCCTGCCGACAGGAGATACTCGGCAGTGGTGAGCATATTGGTCGTTGTGCCGACCTTCAGCTGCTCCTTGAGACCGAAATAATCGAGGCAGAGGCCGCAGGAAAAAACCTCTACCCCCATATTGACCAGTTTTCCCAGAGCCTCAAGCATATCGGAGCCCTCGCAGGTCAGGTAAACGCCGCTGTTCATGAACAGGAGGTGTGACGGAAGGGTACCCGTTTCAAGCAGGGTGTGGATGAAATTCTTCAGCAGCAGCCGGCCGAGTTCTTCGGGGCCGTCTCCGAGTCGGTCCGATGTTACCAGAAAGACCCTTGTAACCTCCTTCTCCAGAGATGGAGAGGTCAGCGGCAGATCTGCCGGAGCGGAAATGGTCAGCAGCCATCCGGCACCGTCCCGCTCCTCAGAAACGGCATAGCCGCGGTTGCGGGCAAAGCGTGCAACGTTCTCCCGGGGAGCCCCGTCGTCAAGACGGACTGAGAGGTCTCGGGTGTTCAGGAGGGCATTCTTGACGGCGATAACCGGCGCCGGACAGGAAAGATTTCTGCAGTCGAGCGTGTCCATGGATCAGAGGTCTCCCCTCTGTTCAGTATCGGTCTGATAGCTGCCGTTGACGAAGCGGGTGACAAAGGCGGGGGCGAGCTGCTCCCGGGCAAGGATAGTCAGCACACTGTCTTTGAAATCGGGGGCGATACGGAGCGCCAGGCCGCAATCGGTCATCAGTTCGCGGGGGGCGGGAATGAGCAGGATATCGATTCCGTAAGATTTCAGCAGGTTTTCGGCTTTCATGACCCGGTGGGCGGAGTTGAATACCGCCAGATAATCACCCTCCTGGACCATCAGTCTTTTCTCCATGTCGTGTTCCTGGTTCATTAGATGCAGATTGACAAACTATCTGCGACTTTCTACTATGCATAAAAGGAGCATCTCATGCAAGCCTTGATAGTCATAGCAGGTCTAACCCTTATTGCCTTTCTCGTCAGTGTCCCCTGCGGCTACCTGCGACAGAATTACAAAAAATATTCATTCATGTGGTTTCTGCTGATACATATCCCCATCCCCTTTATCGTGCTGCTGAGGATCAAGATGGGGCTCGGCTGGCAGGTCATCCCGCTTACCCTGGGTGGTTCGGTGGCCGGCCAGATTGTCGGGGGCATCGTCAGTCGTCGGAGAAAATGAGATGCAGAAACGATCACGCATGCGGTTTCCGGTCAGTCTCGGTGAACTGGCCCGCCAGGAATTGGCAATACCCGGCCTGGCCGAACGGCTGCGGGAGGCAGAGATCTGGCGCTTGTGGCCCGAGGTGGTCGGGGCTACCGTTTCTTCCCGGGCAAGGCCGCTGCGTATCATCAAGGGGACATTGACCGTGGCGGTTTCCAGCGGTCCGTGGATGCAGGAATTACGTTACCTGTCGTCGATGATGAGGGAAAAACTCAATGACCGCCTCGGGAGCGAGGTTGTCAGGGAAATTGTTTTCAAGGCGGGAAGGGTAGAGCCTGATTTACCGGAGCCGCTATCGGAACTGCCGCGAAAAAAAAGACTGACACCCCGCCAATTAGCGGAAATTAACGAGGTGTCAGCCGATATACTGGATCCGGAGACGCGAGAGGCGTTTTCCGAACTCATGAAGGCCAGTCTGAATAATCCCCATTCGGGGTAATCAACCGTTTACTTCCCTGCAACAACCTTTTTATGGCATTCGGGGCAGCTTGCCGGTCCTGCGTTCTTCATCGCATGGCAGGTCCGGCAGAGCCTGTGTGCCGCATCCTTGCCGAATCCGGCTATCTTGCCCGGGTCTTCGCCGGTCTTGCGGTGGCAGTTCTTGCAATCACTTTTGAAATAGGTCTGATGTTTGCGGTGGGGGAAGCTTACGCCGTTTTTGAAACGGAGCGTTTCCGGGTTGTCAGCGGCAAATGCAGTAGTAGCAACGAGGATAAGCGCCGAACATAGCCATTTCACGTGTTGTCTCCAATCTGGTGTGGGATGAGTATTCGCAACAAGTTGAGCACGTTCCTAACCGGTTGAGAGTCATGTTCTGCGGGACATGGCAGATTCATCAGCAGGTTGTGTGCCAATTTGTTGGGAATGGAGACAAAAAAGATATTTTCTGGTTTGTTTATTCGCTTTCGAACATCACCTTGCGCTCAAAATCCATGGAATGGGTCATGCGTTTGGCGTCCTCGATAGTGATTTTATCCTGTTTGTACAGCTCCAGCAGGTGCATGTCCAGGGTCTGCATCTGGTACTGGCTGGCGCCGTTTTCGATATGTTTTTCGATCTCATCCAGTCGACCTTCACGGATACAGGCCTGGATGGTTGTGGTGGCGCGCATGATCTCCACCACCGGCAGAATCCTCTCACCGGTTTTGTCCTTGATGAGCCTCAGTGAGACCGTTGCGACCAGGATATCAGCGAGCCGGTGCCGGACGATCTCCTGGGCATCGGGGGGGAAGTGCCCGATGATGCGGTTGATCGTTGAGACGGCACCGTTGGTGTGGAGGGACGAAAAGACCAGGTGGCCGGTCTCAGCCGCTTTGATACAGGCGTCGATCGTATCCTTGTCACGCATTTCGCCCACCATGATCACATC
>CAZSTJ010000219.1:0-5912 GCA_964609805.1 uncultured Geobacter sp.
CTTCATCGGTTCCCTGATCGTCTTCGTCACCATGATGGGGAGCGTCAACGAGCGAACCACGGAGATCGGCGTCTTCCGCGCCATCGGCTTCCGCCGGACCCACATCATGCGGATTGTCCTCTTTGAGGCGGCCCTGGTGAGCCTTTTGGCCGGATTCCTTGGATATGCCGTCGGCATTGGAGGGGCTCAGATCGCCCTCCCCTTCATGGCCGAGTCCAAGAATGCCAAACTGCTCTGGGAAGGATGGGTGGCGGGCGGTTCCATCGGACTGGCCCTGATCCTGGGGCTTCTGGCCAGCCTCTACCCGGCGCTTCATGCCAGCAAGATGGACCCGACCGAGGCCTTAAGAGCCCTATAAATCAAAAGCATACCACCCCCCGCCCCCTCCTTATCAAGGAGGGGGGAGACCACTTTCCCCTCCTGGTTCAGGAGGGGCTAGGGGTGGTCAGGTTTTCCAAAGGAAATTATCTATGCCACTCATCAATATCACTAACCTGACCAAACACTACACCAGCGGCGAAGAGACCGTCGAGGCCCTCCGCGGCGTAGACATCGCCATCGAATCCGGCGAGTTCATCACCATCATGGGGCAGTCCGGCTCCGGCAAGAGCACCCTGCTGTCGGTGCTGGGAGGGATGAATCACCCAACGACCGGTGAGGTGGAGATGGCCGGAGTCAAACTGTATCAGCTCCCAGGAGAAAAGCTGGCCGACTTCCGCGCCCAGAATCTGGGTTTCGTCTTCCAGTCGTTCCATCTCATTCCGTATCTGACGGCGGTGGAGAACGTCATGCTTCCCCTGGCCATCGTCCGGATGAAAAACGCCGAGAAACGGGCCGCTGCCCAGGCGGCCCTCGAGCGGGTCGGCCTGGGAAAGAAGCTCGACCGGCTGCCGAACCAGCTATCAGGTGGCGAACAGGAACGGGTCGCCATTGCTAGGGCCATCGTCAACAACCCGCACATCCTCCTGGCGGACGAGCCGACCGGCAACCTGGATTCGAAGACCAGCGAGGAGGTCATGGCACTGTTCCGGGAGTTGAACGATCATGGCCAAACGGTGGTCATGGTCACCCATAACCCGGACAACGGCCGCTACGCCGACCGTACTATTACGCTCAGGGACGGGATGGTGGTAGAGACGTAAGGTTCTCACCCGCCTGCGGCACTCACTCAATCTTACGAGAAGTCTGATTGCAATTTCCGCACGACTGTTCGCAGCGAAAGGCAAAAATTATTTTACAGGGATACACAGGATTAACGGGATAAATCATACCCGTTAAAATCCTACAAGCATTATCCTGTTTATCCTGTCCATCCCTGTTAATTTATTTTCTTGTTTTGAGTTGTCCTCCGTGCCTCTGTGAACTCTGTGAGATCCTGTTTTTGATTTCACTTTCCAATGGGTTGCGTTATAAAGGTACCCATGAAACCATCCCTCCTCCGTATCGCCCTGCTGGGCATCTCCATTATCGGTATCAGCCTGCTGCACTACCTTACCCCGCTGCACCTGCACTACCTGCACGACATCTTCCAACGTTTCTACTACCTCCCGATCATCCTGGCGGCCATCTGGTTCGGCTTCCGCGGCGGACTCCTGTGCGCCCTGGCCGTCAGCATCGCCTACGCCCCGCATATCCTCTACCAGTGGGGGGGCGGCCTGACCCTGGAGATGGAAAAATACCTCGAAATCGTCATGTATAATGTGGTCGGCAGTGTCACCGGTCTGCTGGCCCAGCGGGAGCGGGAGCGGAGCCAGGAGCTGCAGCGCACCGCCGAGGGGCTGGAGGAGTCCTACGCAAAGCTGCAGGCCCAGTCGGAGCGGATCATCGCCATCGAGGAGCAACTGCGCCGCTCGGAGAAACTCTCCACCCTGGGGGAGATGGCGGCGGTGCTGGCCCACGAAATCCGCAACCCCCTCGGCTCCATCCGCGGTACGGCAGAGATACTCCGCGACGACTTCCGCCCCGGCGATCCCAAGCACGAATTCATCGAGATCCAGATCAAGGAGACCGAGCGGCTCAACCACGTGGTGGAGGATTTCCTGCGCCTGGCCCGTCCCCAGGCGGCCGAGATGCGGCGCTGTTCACTGCGGGAGGAACTGGAGACCATCGTCACCCTTACCGCGAATGAAGCACGTCAACGCGGCGTACTGCTGGCATTCGAGCTGCCGAACGACGAACTGGCCATTTCCGGTGACGGAGAGAAACTGCGTCAGGCCTTCCTCAACATCGTCCTTAACGCGCTGCAGGCTACCCCCGCCGGCGGCAGTGTGACCATAACCGCAGAGCGGACCGCGGGCGGTTGCAAGACATCCTTCCGCGACACCGGCCCAGGCATTGATGACGAGACGAAAAAACACATTTTTGAACCCTTTTTCACCACCAAGCCAGATGGTACCGGGCTTGGTCTCGCCGTCACTCGCAAGATCATCGAGGCACACCAGGGGACACTTACCGTTGAAAGTGAAGCAGGTAAGGGTACAATAGTTACCGTGTCACTGCCGGAATCAGCATAAAGGACCTCCATGAAACCGACCATCATCATCATCGACGACGACACATCCCTGCGGCGGGTACTAGAATACAACCTCCAGGAGGCGGGCTATGCCGTGGGCACCGCTGCCTCGGGTGAAGAGGGACTCCGTCTGTTCGACGAGGTCTCCCCTGCCCTGGTGATTACCGACATAAAGATGTCCGGCATGGACGGGATGCAGGTACTCAAGGCTGTTAAGGAGCGTTCTCCCGAGACACTGGTTATTATGATCACCGCCTTCGGCACCGTTGACATTGCCGTGGAGGCCATGAAGGCTGGGGCCTACGACTACATCACCAAGCCCTTCAACCGCGACGAACTGCGCCTGACCGTGGCCCGGGCCCTGGAGATGAACGGCCTGGCGGCGGAGAACAGGCAACTCAAATCGGAACTGGCGGACCGGGCCGATTTCGGCGCCATGGTCGGGTCATCGCCGGCCATGGAGAAGGTCTTCCAGGTGGTACGCAAGGTGGCCGATACCGAGGCCTCGGTGCTCATCACCGGTGAGTCCGGTACCGGCAAGGAACTGGTTGCCCGCTCCATCCATACCGGCAGCAGCCGTGCCTGTGGCCCCTTCGTGGCCATCAACTGTGCCGCCATCCCCCGTGACCTGCTGGAGAGCGAACTGTTTGGTCACGTCAAAGGTGCATTCACCGGGGCGGTCAAGGACAAGACCGGCAGGTTCGCCCTGGCAGACGGGGGGACACTCTTTCTGGACGAGGTGGGGGAACTGCCGCTGGAACTGCAGCCCAAGCTGCTGCGGGCCCTGCAGGAGCGGACCGTGGAACCGGTGGGGGGTGCAAAGGAACTGAAGATTGATGTACGGGTGGTTGCCGCCACCAATCTGGACATCGAAAAGGCCATCGCCGACGGCGTCTTCCGCGAAGACCTTTACTACCGCCTGGCGGTGATCCCGCTGCACCTCCCTCCCCTGCGCCAGCGACGGGACGACATCCCGCTGCTGCTCCGTCACTTCTGCGCCAAGCACAAGGCCGCCACGGTGACCTTCGACAAGCAGAGCCTAGCCCTGCTGACAAGCTATGGCTGGCCCGGCAACGTGCGTGAGTTGGAAAACCTGGTGGAGCGGCTGCTGATCATGCGGAGCAGCGACACCATTACTGCAGATGACCTGCCGGACAAGATCCGGAGCGGCGGCATCTCAGCCGGTTCCGCATCCACGGGTGGCGTGATCAACCTGCCGGAGGATGGCTATTCACTGGAGCAGCTGGAGCGGGAGGTTGTGGTGCAGGCCCTGGAACGCAACGGCTGGAACCAGACCGCCGCAGCCCGCTTCCTGCGGATTCCGCGACATACCCTCATCTACCGGATGGAGAAGTACGAGATCAAACCGGCACAATAGAACACGAAAAAGGCGGATTTATCGATGATCCGTTCAATCCGCCTTTTCCGTGTTCTATAGATTTCCATCCTGCAGAATATCCCGCCCAGCAGATGTAGACTATTCCACACATCTATCATCACACTTCAGGCCATCATCTCGTAACCTGCTGAAGTTAAAGTACCATACCGTTTGGCACAAAATCTGATATAGTTTCAAATCAGATCTTAATATTTCCGAGGCTGCCATGAAACTTCTGCCTGTACTGTGTGCCATTCTGATTTTCATCTCTACCGGCGTTTCAGCCGCCGATCCTCCCCGGACTGCATCGGAACACCTGCCAGCCCTTATCGATACCGCCCTTAAGAACAACCCCGAACTCAAGGCGTCCCAGGCCCGCTGGAGGATGTTCACCGGCAAGGCCCGCCAGGCAGGCAGCCTGGACGACCCCATGTTCATGTTCAAGCTGCAGAGCATGCTGGCTCGGGAACCGCTGGTGTTCAACAAGGACCCCCAATCGGCAAAGGTGATCGGCATCTCCCAGCAGCTCCCCTTCTGGGGCAAGCGGGCCCTCAAGGAAGAGATGGCCGAATACGAGGCCGAGTCCTACCGTTGGCAGATTGAGGAGCGCCGGCTTGAGTTGCGGCGCATGGTTGCCGAGACATACTACCAGTTATTCGCCGTGGACAAGGCGCTGGAGCTGATCGAGAAGAACATCCGCATCATGGGTGACTTTACCACCATTGCCGAGTCGCGCTATACCGTTGGCCAGGGGGCGCAGCAGGATATCTTCAAGGCCGGGCTGGAGCGGTCGAAGATGCTCGACATGCAGATCTCTCTGCGCCAGCAGCGCGCCAGCCTGGAGGCAAACCTCAACTACCTGCTCTACCGCCCGGCCGGCACCCCGGTCGGCCCGATCGCCGATTTCGAACTGCCCGCAGTAAAGCCGGACGCCACACAGCTGAAGGAAACGGCCCACGAGAAACGCCCCCAGGTAAAGAGCCTGATCATGCTGGCCAACAAGGGGATGGCCGGCCACCGGCTGGCCCGCAAGGAGTTCTGGCCCGACTTCAACCTCTCCTTCGAGTACATGTTCCGGGAAGCCTCCATGAACGATCCCGGCTACAACATGTTCACCCTTGGCGTCACCTTCAACCTCCCCTTCCAGCAGGCAAAACGCCAGGCCATGCTGGTCGAATCCTCCTCCGAGACCGACATGTCCATGGAGGAACTGAACGCTCTCAAGAACAGCATCGGCTTCGCCATCAACGACAGCCTGGCCCAGATGGAACGTCGCAGGAAGCTGGTGGAGCTGTACCGCACCGGCATCATCCCCCAGGCCGAGCAGTCGCTGGAGTCGGCCCTGATCGGCTACCGGGTCGGCAAGGTGGATTTTCTGACCCTTCTGGACGGCCGGGTAAGCCTGTTCAACTACGAGCGGGAACTGTACGAGTCCAAGGCCGAGTACATGATGGCCCTGGCGCGGCTTGAAGCGGCGGTGGGGACGGAGCTGATAACAACGGGGCACAAATAACAGTAACCACCCCCCTGCCCCCTCCTGATTCAGGAGGGGGAGAATCAAGCCCCCCCCTTGTTGAGGAGGGGCTAGAGGTGGTAAGACTCATGAGGTTCTAACCATGTCACTAAACAAGAAGATCGCTATCCCCCTCACGGTCCTGGCCGTCGTCATCGTGGCCCTCTCCTGGCTCTACAAGTCCGGCAAACTCGACAAACTCCCCGGCTTCCACAAGGATGACGGGCACGGGCATCAGGAGCAGACAGCCAAGCCGCTCTATACCTGCCCCATGCATCCCTTCATCATCAAGGATGCCCCGGGCAGCTGCCCGATCTGCGGCATGGATCTGGTCAAGAAGCAAAATGACGCCCAGCAGGCGGTTGCGTTGACGCCCGAGCAACAGAAAGAGGCCGACAAGCTCGGACAGATTGCCCTCTCGGCCACCCAGCGCATCATGGCCAATGTAGCCACGGTCGTCGCCAAATCAGAGACTCTCTCCAAGGAGATTTCGGCCGTGGGGAGTGTGC
>CAZSTJ010000220.1:0-5902 GCA_964609805.1 uncultured Geobacter sp.
CACCTACCGGGGAATCCAGACCCTGGTGCTGACCGGCGGGAAATTCGGGGCGCCGGTCGATTTGGGGCAGATCCTCGACAAGGCCAAACATCTCCCTCTGCGTAAGTTATACATTTTCAATTTCAAACAGTTTTTATCAGCGGTGCCCGAATCCATCGGAACGTTCCGTAACCTGGAACGGCTGGTTCTCTTCAATAACAACCTGTCCCGGATTCCGGCCGCCATTGCCACCATGCATAATCTCACGTTGCTGCAAATTGATATGAATCCGATCACCACCGTCCTGCCGGTTCTCTCCCATCTGGATTCCCTCCAGGAGCTGGGGATTGGCAACACCCGTATCCCGGAGGCTGAATTGGAAACCTTGACCACGTTATTACCTAAGTGCCGGATCGTGACCCAATGAGCCGGCTGATCTCACTCATTGTGCTGCTGACACTGCTGGTTGCCGGTCAGGCTCACGCCTATACCCGGGCACGGGTATATGTGCATGCCAAGTTTGATGGTGACGGGATTGAAGGCGCCACCCTGCAGCAAACACTGGTCACCAGCCTGATGAGCAAGCTCGTCAAGCACTACTCCTGCTTTGACATGATGGATTCAAGCGGAATGGACCAGATGGTCGGCTTTATACGGCAACAGCAGTTAGTGGGAGTTGCCGATGATAAGGTTGAGCTTTCCATGGATAACGTTGCTGGTCAGATGGACATGAAGTATCTGATTATAGTGAACATCACGGCCAACAAAGAAATGAGTTTTTATTCGATCAACATCGTCGCCAAAAACAAAAAAAAGGCCGGATTTCCCTTTTATACCGAAGCAGAGACGTTCCGCTCCTACAACGCAGCCATCGGTGCCGTTGACCGATCAGTCGAAGACTTGATTAAAGGATTCACCAAATATCTTTCCGATGAGCGGGAAGAAGCAGGGGGCGAAATCTGTGCGGTTAAGGGGCCAGTAACGGTCACCGTTGAGACGGAGCGCACCCATGAGCCTCCCGACGAAACCTACTATAAGCACTGTAATGGCGATGACCGGCTCTGGAAAAAATCTGTCTACGAGCGGAAAACCGGCAAGGAGACCTGGAAACTGGAACGGATTGGCATTCCCGACACCAGAGGAACCATGGAGGGCAGCTTCTACGAGGAATCACGTATTGAAGAGTTTGACGGGTGCCATCAATGCCCGCTCAGTACGCGGGCCGGTAACTGGCACTATAGCAAAAAATCGGAAGAGACCGGCAGTATCACGGGATTATCGGAGATCACCGGCGCTGACAAGTTTCCTACCAAGGATGCAACGATACGACTCCATTTTTACGAAGGGGGCACCTACGACATCAGTGTTGCTGCCAGTTCGGCCAAGGGCAAGCGGACCAGTTCCGCTGAAGTCTCTGCCGAAGGTGAGTGCGACGTGTCCCATAAGAAATGGCCGAATCTCACCAACAGTTACACCCGTCATTTTGAATATACCTTCACCGGTTTCAGCGGCACCCCCTATGACACCACACTTAAGGGAAAGAAGACATTGAAGTTTGAAAACCAGGAGACCGGCGAGGTCACCACCATGACCATTGACTTTGACCTTTCGCGACCGACAGTAAGCAACTGAGTATCAACTCTAATAAAGAATAAACAGAGCAGGTAGATACTATGAAGGGGGACACAATGAGAAAATTACTGTTACTTGGAGGGATTGTTATTTATGTCTGCACCAGCCTCTGTCATGCCGGTTGGCTGGAAAATACGCTGGAAGGAGCCGGTAAGCGTCTTGGCAACCGGGCCGTCAATGATGCCGGCAACAGCGCCTATGATGCGGCAAAGGGCGGGGTGAAGGATTCGGCCAAAGGTGGCAAAAGCACCCCGGCCAAACAGACAAAGGATACGAAACAACCGGTAAAGAATGAATCCGGAGAGAAAAGTGATACAGAGTCTGCGACCGTATCTGGTGGCAGTCTTCCCATTGAGGAGGCTGAAAAAGCCTATACCAAGTTTGATTTCGTCCCGGGCGACAAGATGATCTTCTTCGATGACTTCTCCGACACGGATGTGGGTGAATTCCCGCGCAAGTGGACCCTGGAGGGCCCAAAGCCGGGCGCCAACAATACGGTCGATGTGGTTGAATACCAGGGCAAGCGCTTCCTTCGTTCGGTCCCGGGTGACCGGCAGAATGTGGCGACACAGTATCTGCGGCTGGACCAGAAAGGCGATTTTCCGGAGAAGTTCACCATCGAATTCGACGCGCTGCTGGGGACGGTCAGCGAAAAGAACCGCTACAACCTTTCATACCGGGTCATGCTGGTGTCGCCGGACAAAAAGATAGACCCCTTCAAGTGGAATGCGCCTAATTCAGTTGTCATCTCGGGGGATGAGAGCAGTTCGGCCAACACCAAGACGACCCTCAAACTGAACGACGGCAAGGTGCACCATGTGGCCATCAGCGTCAATGGCACCTTCATCAAGGCATATATCGACAACCAGCGGGTTGTCAACGATCCTGACGGGCTGAAGCGCCCCATCAAACAGATCGGCCTCCAGATGATTACCCCCAACTATTTCCGCACGGAGCGGCTGATGTTCACCAACTTCCGTCTTGCGGCAGGGGGTAAGGATATCAAGTCGGCCCTGGATACCGACGGCAAGATAATCACCCACGGCATCCTCTTCGATACCGGCAAGGCCACCCTGAAGGCGGAATCTTTGCCGACACTGAAGATGATCCTTGGCTTGCTGAATGATGACCCGGAGTTGAGATTTTCCATCGAGGGGCATACGGACAATCAGGGGGGCAAAGGGATTAACCAGCCGTTGTCAGAGAACCGGGCGGAGTCCGTCAAAAACTGGCTGGAAGGCAAGGGGATCGATCCGGCACGACTGAAAACCGCCGGGTTCGGCGATTCCAGGCCGATCGACAGCAATAAGACGCTGGAAGGGCGGGCCAACAACCGTCGGGTGGAATTCGTAAAGTTCTGACGGTTGCTACCAGACCGGACAACGACCGCTGCTGACAGGTGACTGTTATGCAGCGGTTTTTGTTATATGGCACTTGGGTATATGTACCAACTCTGCTATAGTGACGGCCATCATACCCAACAGGAATAGCCCCCTTTGTCAGAACATCAACCCTCCAGTAGATGGCGTCTTATCGAGAGCGGAGTTGCGGCAGGGCCGTGGAACATGGCGGTCGACGAGAGCCTGCTCCACTCCTTCGACCCCGCGGAATCGTTGCCGTTGCTGCGGACCTACGGCTGGGCTCCCTCGGCGCTCTCCATCGGCAGATTTCAGGATGTCGTCGGTACGATCGACGTTGATGCCTGCCGACGGGACAGCGTACCGGTCGTGCGGCGGGTGACCGGCGGCGGCGCTATTTTTCATGCCGATGAGTTGACCTACAGCATCGTCTGCAGACCACAACAGATTCCTCCAACGACATCGGTGAAGGATTCATTCCGGGTGCTGACCGGTTTTTTGCTGGAGTTTTATCGTTCTCTCGGCCTCGATGCACGATATGCAATTGATGCCGGTGGCTCGGAGCAGATACTTGGTGCACGGACCCCGTTCTGTTTTGCCGGGCGCGAGAGTTTTGACATCCTGATCAATGGCCGTAAGATCGGCGGCAATGCCCAGCGACGGAACCGGAACATCATCTTTCAGCATGGCTCCATCCCGATCATCAACCGTTCCCGTGAGGGGCTGCAGTACCTGCGGGATCAATCCCCCTCACAGGCCGGGACCTCGACCAGTCTGGCCGAACTGGGTATAACGGCAGATCGGTCAATATTGATCGCACAGCTTGTCATGGCATTCCAGCGTTGTATGGCAGTGGAATTTAGTGATGACAGCCTGACCGGTGCGGAAGAGGGGACGATGCGGGAATTGCTGGAGAAGAGTTATACCTGCGACCAATGGAACCTGAAAGGTGAACGGACGTGAAGATCCAGCGAAAACCGGAATGGCTGCGGAAAAAGGTAAATCCGGGAGAACAGACGGAGATGCGGCGGTTGTTGGGTGAACTGCGCCTGAATACGGTCTGCCAGCAGGCCCTCTGCCCTAATATCTCCGAGTGTTTTTCCTGCGGACAGGCCACCTTTCTGATCCTGGGAAGGCTCTGCACCCGCCGGTGCAGCTTCTGCAATGTCGATAAGACGGTGCCGTTGCCGGTGGACCATGAGGAGCCGGGGCGGATCGCCGAGGCGGTGGCCCGTTTGAAGCTGTCCCATGTTGTAATCACCAGCCCCACCCGCGATGACCTGCCCGACGGCGGTGCGGGGCTCTACGCCGCGACCGTGATTGCTATCCGTGACGCATCTCCCCGCACGCGGATCGAACTGCTGATCCCCGACCTGATGGGCGATCGGAACAGCCTGCGGACCGTACTTGACTCAACCCCTGATATCCTGGGACATAATGTGGAGACCGTTCCCCGTCTGTACCATGTCCGCTCCGGCGCCGATTACGGCAGGTCTCTTGAGGTGTTGCGGGCAAGCAGGGATTTGGTCCCGGCGATCCCCACCAAGTCGGGCATCATGCTCGGGATGGGTGAGTTGGAGGATGAGGTGCTGCAGGTCATGCGCGATCTGCGGTGCGTTGGCTGCTCCTACCTCAGCATCGGCCAGTACCTGGCCCCCAGCCGTCTGCATTACCCGGTGCAGGGGTATATTCCCCTCGAAACCTTCGAACGCCTTAGAGCAATCGGTCTTGACCTCGGCTTTACCCACGTGGAAAGCGGTCCGTATGTCCGCAGTTCCTATCACGCCGACCGGTATTCCAAAACTGCGACCTCCCTGACTGTCCGTCCCCACGAGATCTAAAATCCCGCCGGTATTTCGTTAGTTTTTAAAGCTGTTCAGCCAGTTCCAGCCGTTGCTCAGCTCGGGAAAGGCGGCGCCCAGATGAACCGTCTTGGTCGGGTCCGACGGGTTGAAGTTCAGTGTTACCGTTTCTCGGACCAACTCTACCCCCGGGCCGGTACCGCCGTGACGTTTGCCCCCCGCGCTGCTGAAGGCGTCAAAGGCGACCTGGGAGTTCCCGTAGGGCACCAGTTCATCGCTTTGGTGGTGATGCAACCTGATCGGTACCGTCGGCCGCCAGGTCGTCTCTCCGTTCAGAGGATCACGGAATGAATCGTTTCTGCGGAGGAACGAATAGGCGGATCCGGCACCTGTGTCGTTCGCGAGCAGGGTGCTAAAACTGGTGGTCAGGACGCTTCTGGGTACGATCAGGCTGACCGGGCTGAAGACCATCCCCATGGCCTCGCTGATCCTGTCGGCTTGCGTGGCTCCGGCGAAGAGCGGCGGGATGGTGCTGTTGAAGGGGGATCCCATGGCAGATGCAGGGTTGAAGATACTGCTCTGGCCACCATAGGAGTAGTGGTAGCCGGTGAGCAGGAAGGGGAGGAAATAGGGCGCCTTGGAGGTGCTGCCGGAAAGCATCAGACCCCGCATGGTGCCGGACAGGTCATGGGGGCCGGAGAGCGAAGCCGCCGCGGTCACCGTGAATTCCGGGCTATAGCGGAGCTGCAGCTCCCTGGTGGTGGTCATGGTCACGTACCCCCCCTCCGAGTAACCCAGCAGAAAGAGCTGGCTGTTCCAGGTGCAGGGGGCGGAGGCCGTGGCGATCCGGTCGCGGCTGGCCCGGAGCATATCGATGACCTGTCGTGCCAGGGCTGTCCCGTTCACGTAGGGCTGGGTGCCGGTATTGTCCCCCAGTCCCTCGTAATCTGCCATGGCAACGGCATACCCGGTGGCGGCGATGGCTGCGGCCACCATAACCTCGGGGTAATCAGCTGGCCGGTCCATGTGCAGCAGGTACTGGGAGGGGGAGTAGGGACGGTATGGTTCAGTCCCATGCTGGTACATGAGGATCGGCACCGCGGGGCGGGTGCCGATCCTCATGTACCAGCA
>CAZSTJ010000221.1:0-5874 GCA_964609805.1 uncultured Geobacter sp.
GAAAAAGGATGCAGAGCAGGTTACTGCCGTCATCAAACGCAAGGCAAAGGCCGGGATGGCCGATGCTCAGTATACCCTGGGATTTATGTACCTGATTGGTGACGGCGTGCCGAAGAATGGCACCGAAGAGGTCCGCTGGTACCGGGCAGCAGCCGGTCGAAGCGCCCGGGCCGCCTTTATGCTTTCAATCATGCATCAGTATGGGGAAGGGGTCCAGAAGAGTTCAGCAGAGGCGTTCCGGCTGATGCGCATCGCTGCAGAACTGGGGGATCCCCGGGCCCAGTACTATCTGGGTACGTACTATTACCAGGGGATCGGCACGGTCGCCAGCCGCAGAAATGCCGCTACATGGTTCAGAAGTTCCGCTGAAAAAGGATACGATGATGCACAGCTCGCCTACGGGATGCTTCTGTTGGCCGGTGACGGAGTCCCCCAGGACAAGGGGCAGGCGGTGGAGTGGCTCGGCAGGGCGTCGGGGCAGGGGAACACCAAGGCCAAGGAACTGCTGCGGGAACTGCTGACCTATCGCGGCCAGCCCACTTCCCTGTCGTTGTCCGATGCCGGCCAGCCGATCGCGTCCGACAAACGTGGTGCCGACAGTCAGGTCCGGCTGGAAGGGCAGGGGGTGCTGCTTGATCAGGGGACATTCGGACTCAAATTTTCCCTCCCTACATTGTACGACGCCTACGCCCCCCAAGGGCAGACCCCTGCGCGGCCCCTGTGGGAAAAATTTCAGGGGGGGACCTTTGACATTATATTCCGGTCGTCGCCATAACCTGCTCCACGGGATGACTGACGGCGACCTGACGAAGCGGAGGTGTTGAGTATGCCTGAAGAGGCTTGTTTTGATCTGATTGTGATTGGTGCCGGGCCGGGCGGGTATGTTGCCGCCATCCGGGGCGCCCAGTTGGGGATGAAGGTGGCGGTCGTCGAGAAGCGCGCAACCCTTGGCGGAGTCTGTCTGAATGAGGGCTGTATCCCCAGCAAGGCACTGCTCGATTCCAGTGAACTGTTCGCCCAGATGAGGGATAAAGGAGCCCTGCACGGCATCCTCGCCGAAGGAATTCGCATTGACCTGTCGGCAATGATGCGGCGCAAGGATGACGTGGTCAAACGGCTGACCGACGGCATCTCCTACCTGTTCAAGAAGAACGGGATCACCCTGGTGTCCGGCACTGCCGAACTGAAGGGACCCGACCCGGAAGGGAGGCAACAGGTTGCGGTGCGGACACCGTGGCAGCTGCAGCTCCCGGATGGCGGTGGCCAACCGGCGGATGAGGGGGCGGTACAACTCATCTGCGGCAACAAGGTGCTGCTGGCCACCGGCAGCGAGGCTGTTTCACTGCCCAATGCCCCGTTTGACGGCCAGGTGGTGGTCTCTGCCCGCGAGGCCCTCGCCTTCGATACGGTCCCGGAACACCTGATCGTGGCTGGTGGTGGCTACATCGGTCTGGAGATGGGGTCCGTCTGGCGCCGCCTCGGGGCTAGGGTGACGGTGATTGAACTATTACCGCGCATCCTGCCGAACATGGATCAGCAGGCCGCCGACACCCTGTATCGCTCCCTTCGCAAGCAGGGAATACAGTTCAAGCTCGGCACACGGATCAGCGGGGTGCGTCGAATCGGCTCCAAGGCGATTGTCCAGTACAACGATGGTACGGGCGGCGAAGAGACCGACTGCGACCGGGTGCTGGTAGCTGTCGGCCGGCGGGCGCTGACGTCCGGTCTGGGGCTGGAAGCACTCGGTGTCATCTGCACCGACAAGGGGTGTATCCCGGTTGATGATGATTTTCAGACCGTTGTTTCCGGCATCTATGCCGTGGGAGATCTTGTGGCTGGTCCCATGCTGGCCCATAAGGCCTCCGAAGAAGGTGTGGCCTGCGTGGAGCGGATGGCCGGCCTGAAATCGGCCGTCGAATATGAGTACATCCCGGGGGTCTGTTATACCTGGCCCGAGGCTGCAAGCGTGGGGCAGACAGAGGAACAGGTCAAACAGGCGGGGATTCCCTATAAAACGGGGCGCTTCAACTTCTCAGCCCTGGGCCGGGCCCGCTGCATGGATGAAACGGAAGGTTTTGTCAAGATCCTGGCCCATGCCGATAACGACCGGGTTCTGGGGATTCATATCGTCGGGCCGCGGGCGTCGGACCTGATTGCCGAGGCCGCGACCGTGATGAGTTTCGGCGGCACGGCCCGTGATATCGCCCTGATCTGTCACGCCCATCCGACCCTCCCGGAGGCGATCCGCGAGGCGGCCCTCGATGTTCACAAGGAGTCACTGCACGCGTAACGGTACTGCCCGCGACGTTTGGCAGATGCCGGAAAACAGGCGTATACTGGGTACAGGTGAAAGGGGGTAGTCCAGATGGCAAAGAATCTTACGACAAAAATGCTTGAAGCCCACCTGGTGGAAGGAGAACTGACACCGGGGAGCGACATTTCCATACGGATAGATCACACCCTGCTGCAGGATGCTACCGGCACCATGGCCATGCTGGAGTTTATCGCCATGGGGCTGCCGCGGGTACTGGTAGGCCTTGCAGCGCAGTCCATCGATCACAACCTGCTGCAGACCGATTACAAAAACGCCGATGACCACGCGTTCCTAACATCGGCGGCCCAGCGTTTCGGGATCCATCTCTCGCGACCGGGCAACGGTGTGTCGCATCAGGTGCATCTGGAACGTTTCGACGAGCCGGGCAAGATACTGCTCGGTGCCGATTCTCATACCCCGACTTCGGCGGGGCTCTCCACAATCGGTATCGGTGCCGGCGGTCTGGATGTAGCCCTGGCCATGGCGGGGCACCCCTTCAGTCTCCCCTGTCCCAAGGTCATGGGGGTCAAGTTGATCGGAAAACTCCCTGAGTGGGTCTCCGGCAAGGATGTTATCCTGGAGATGCTGCGTCGCCATACGGTGAAGGGGGGCGTCGGCAAGATCATTGAATACTACGGCCCCGGAGTGGCAACCCTGTCGGCTACCGACCGGGGTACCATCGGCAACATGGGGGCCGAGCTTGGAGCAACCTCCTCGCTCTTCCCTTCGGATGAGCGGACACGGGAATTTCTTGAGTCCCAGGGGCGTGGTGCTGCCTGGATCCCGATGGCGGCGGATGCGGGGGCCACCTATGATGAATATGATGAGATCGACCTGTCGACCCTGGAACCGCTGATTGCCTGCCCGTCTTCGCCCGACAACGTCGTGCCGGTGCGGGAGGTGGCGGGAACCAAGGTGGACCAGGTTATTGTAGGCAGTTCGGTCAACTCGTCCTTCAGGGATCTGATGACGGTGTGCCGCATGATGGAAGGTAACTGTGTGGCACCGGGTGTTCACTTTCACGTCAACCCCGGAAGCCGCCAGGTGCTTGAAAATGTGGCTCAGGAGGGGGGGGTGCTGATGCTCCTCATGGCTGGCGTGAGTATCCATCAATCCGGATGTCTCGGCTGCATCGGTATGGGGCAGGCACCGGGGACGGATCAGGTCAGTCTCCGCACCTTCCCGCGCAACTTTCCCGGTCGCAGCGGTACCAAAGGAGATAAGGTCTACCTCTGCTCCCCTGAGACCGCGGCAGCTTCGGGGATTGCCGGTGTCATCACCGACCCGCGCGATTTCGGTCGCCGGAATGTGTGGCCTGCGGTACAGAACCCGGAGCGGTATCTACTGGATGACTCCGGCATTATCTTCCCCTTGCCGGCAGAAGAGGCTGAACGGATCGAGATCAAGACCGGCCCCAATATTGTCCCATTCCCCGAATTTGAGGAACTGCCGGAAACCCTGCGGGCGGAGGTCGCCATCAAGGTCGGGGATAATATTACCACCGACCATATCATGCCCGCCGGCAACAAGGTTCTACCGCTCCGGAGCAACATCCCGGCCATCAGCCAGTACGTCTTCGAACAGCTGGATCCCGAGTTCCCTGCCCGTGCCAGGGCAGGCTCAGGCGGTGTCGTTATCGGAGGCGAGAACTACGGTCAGGGGTCATCCCGTGAACATGCAGCGCTGGCACCGCGTTTCCTGGGGATCAGGGTCAAGATTGTCAAGAGCTTTGCCCGCATCCACAAAGCCAACCTGGTCAACTTCGGGATTCTGCCGCTGGTCTTCAAGAACCCGGCTGACTATGATCTGGTGGGACAGGGGGACCTGGTCTCCATCCCCGATGTCCGGCGTCTGATCGAAAACGGTGCCACCGAGATCCCGGTACTGGTGAATGGTAAGGAACTCATAACACTTCTGGATGTATCACCCCGTCAGCGCAAGGAACTCCTGGCCGGCGGCACACTCAACTACGTAAAAAACGAGAAGGGATAAACCACACTCTATGCCCCAAATCAGCAGAAAAACTAAAATCGTCGCAACCGTTGGCCCCGCCAGTTCATCGGCAAAGATGCTGCAAAAACTGATGCAGGCAGGCGTAGATATTTTCAGGCTCAACTTCTCCCATGGCGAAAACAGTGAAAAACGGGAATTGATTGCCCGTATTCGCGAAGTGTCCGCCAAGCAGGGGAGGGATGTCGCTATCCTGGCCGACTTGCAGGGTCCCAAGATCCGTACCGGCAAGATGCGAGACAACGGGATGCAGCTCACAAAGGGGGAGGAGGTTATCATTACCACCGATGATATCCTCGGTGGAGACGGCAAGATCCCCACCATCTACCGGAGCCTCCCCCAAGACGTCCGCCCCGGCAGCCGTATCCTGCTTGATGACGGGCTGCTGGAACTGAAGGTGATCTCCGTGGCGGGGGAGGATGTCCGCTGCGGTGTCGTCACCGGTGGGCTCCTCAAGAACAACAAGGGGATCAATCTCCCGGGGGTAAAGGTTTCTGCCCCGTCTCTTACGGAGAAAGACCGGGAGGATCTTGACTTCTGCCTCGGCGAGCCGGTGGATTACATCGCCCTCTCATTTGTTCGGACAGCCGAGGATGTGGAGGACCTGAAACGGATCATCTCCACCAGTGGCAGGCAGATACCCATCGTGGCAAAGATCGAAAAACCTGAGGCGCTACGTAACTTCAACAAGATTCTCAAGGTAACCGACGCCGTCATGGTTGCCCGCGGTGATCTGGGGGTGGAGGTGCAGGCGGAAAAGGTTCCGGTGTACCAGAAAAAGATCATCGAGGCCTGCAACCGTGCCGGTAAACCGGTTATCACCGCCACCCAGATGCTGGACTCCATGATCAAGAACCCGCGCCCCACCAGGGCCGAAACCTCCGACGTAGCTAATGCGATTATTGACGGCACCGATGCGGTCATGCTCTCGGCCGAGACCGCCAGCGGCGACTACCCGATCGAATCAGTGGAAACCATGTCCTGCATTGCCATAGAGGTGGAACAGGGCGGTTTTATGCGGACCCCGGACCATGGGCCGGAGATGTCGAATGGGATCTCCCAGGCCGTGGCAGATGCCGCCTGCCGTGCGGCTGCCATGCTCAAGGCCAAGGCTATCGTGGTCTTTACCCAATCAGGCAGTACCGCTACCTTAATCTCGCATTTCCGCCCGACCACACCGATCTTTGCCTTTGCCAACTCCGTTGAGATCCGGCGCCGACTCTCCCTGTTCTGGGGGGTGCGCTGCACTGAGGTGGGAATCATGGAGAATACGGACCAGCAGATCTTCGAGGTGGAGAAGCGGCTGCTGGCCTCAGGCTTTAAAAAGGGAGATCTGGTGGTCATCACCATGGGGATTCCCATCGGGACCCGTGGCTCCACAAACCTCATGAAGGTCCATTCTCTGGGCACCTACGGTTACTACGAAATTTTCTGATTCATGACTGCTCAGAAAAAAATGATCGGCCCGTCAATTTTTATTTGACAGGCCGATTCTTGTCATGGTAGTTATCGGGTCCCTTTTGACGAGGGAGGAGAGTTGTTGGGCAGAA
>CAZSTJ010000222.1:0-5873 GCA_964609805.1 uncultured Geobacter sp.
GGGGGGGGACCGCCCCCCTGGCCCTGGCGGTGGCAGCGGTCGGCTGGCGCTCCTCGTTCCTCGCCATCGGCATCCTCCAGGTAGCCGTGACCCTGCTGGTCTTCGGCGTCGTGCGTGACACCCCACCTCTTTCCCCCACTGAATCAGGGGGGGAGGAACGAAAGGTAGCGGAGGGGCCGGGCATGATGGCCGCCTGGGGAACGATCTTCGGCAACCGCGACTTCTGGATGTTGGGGATCATCGCCTTTGCCTGGTACGGCAACTACCTGGCCCTGCAGGGGCTGTGGGGGGGGCCGTACCTGATGGAGGTGTTGGGGCTCTCCCGGGCCGAGACCGGACAGGTCCTGATGTTCACCTCCATCGGCTTCATCGCAGGCAGCACCGTGACCGACACGATCGCCCGCCGTTTCTTCCGTTCGTATAAAAAGACCCTCCTGGCGGGACAGGTGGTCCTGGCCCTCTTGATGACCGCGTTTCTGGGATGGGCCGAACTGCTCCCCCGGCCACTGCTCATGGCGGTCTTTTTCGCCATCGGCCTGGCGGTCTCCAGCGGGGTCATGATCTACCCGATCATCCGGGCCATGTTCCCGGTGCGGATCGTCGGCACCGCCCTCACCTCCCTCAACTTCTACGTCCTCATGGGGGCAGCGACGGTCCAGCAGGCCATGGGGATGATTGTCGGCTCCTTCGGGCAGGTTGCGGGTCAGATCCCCCGTGCGGCCTTCCACGCCGCCTTCCTGCTGCCGGTGACCTGTCTGGCCGTCGCCATCGGGGTGTACCTGTTTGCAAAGGATTACTCCAGTTCCTGATTAGCGCTCATTTTCCGAAATGTAACTTCCCCCTCACTCCATCTCCCCCCTTGCCTTCGCCGCCAAAAAAAGGCACAATACCCAACCATTTTCTGTCGGGAGTCTGTCCTATGGCGTTACGCATCTTCAACACCCTCACGGGTGAAAAGGAAACCTTCATCCCCCTCGTACCCGGCAAGGCCGGCATGTACGTCTGCGGGGTTACGGTCTACGACTACTGCCACATCGGCCACGCCCGGGCCAACATCGTCTTCGACATCATGTTCCGTTACCTTAAATATGCCGGCTATGACGTCACCTACGTCCGCAACTACACCGATATCGACGACAAGATCATCAACCGCGCCAACCAGGAGGGGGTCGAGTATCGGGTCATTGCCGACCGCTACATCGAGGCCTTCGACGAGGACATGGAGCGTCTGGGGCTGGCCAAGCCGACGGTGGAGCCCAAGGCCACCGACCACATCGGCGGGATCACCGCCATCATCGAGACCCTGGTGAACAACGGCAACGCCTACGAATCGGACGGCGACGTCTACTATGCCGTGGATACCTTCCCGGAATACCTGAAACTCTCCGGACGCACCATAGAGGAGATGCAGGCGGGTGCCCGGGTCGAGGTGGGGGAGAAGAAGCGGAACCCCATGGACTTCGCCCTCTGGAAGGGGTCCAAGCCGGGCGAGCCCTGGTGGCATTCCCCCTGGGGCAAGGGACGCCCCGGCTGGCACATCGAGTGTTCCGCCATGAGCATGGCCTTCCTGGGGAAGACCTTCGACATCCACGGCGGCGGCCGCGACCTGATCTTCCCCCACCACGAGAACGAGATCGCCCAGAGTGAGGCGGCCAACGGCTGCCAGTTCGTGCGCTACTGGGTGCATAACGGCTTCGTCAATATCAACAGCGAGAAGATGAGCAAGTCCCTCGGTAATTTCTTCACCATCCGCACGGTGCTGGAGAAATACGACCCGGAGACCCTCCGCTTCTTCATCCTGTCGGCCCATTACCGCTCCCCCATCGACTTCTCGGACCAGAACCTTGACGACGCCCGTGCCGGCCTGGAGCGGATCTACTCCTGCCTGGCGGCGCTGGAGGAGCACCTGCACGCCCAGCCGGCCACCGGCGACCTGCCGGGGGTCGAGTCACTCCCCGAGGCGGCCATGGAGCTGCGCGACAAACTGGAGCAGGCGATCCCCCGCTTCGTGGAGGCCATGGACGACGACTTCAACACCGCCCAGGCCCTGGGTATCCTGTTCGAGATCGTCCGGGCCACCAACCGGGTACTGGCGGAGGTAAAAGAGCATACGCCGGTGGTCCTTTCCCTGCTGGCCCATGCCCGGCACCTCTTCGTCGAGACCGGTGACGTGCTGGGACTCTTCGGCAGCAAGCCGGCCCAGTGGCTGGAAGGGATCAAGACCGCCCGAGCCGGAGAGATGGACATCACGCCTGAGGAGATCGAACAGTTGATCGTTGAACGGGCCGAGGCCCGCAAGGCAAAGGATTTCAAGCGAAGCGACGAGATCAGGGATCTTCTCCTGGGCAGGGGGATCCAGTTGCTGGATTCGGCCCAGGGGACGACCTGGAACGTCAAATAAGCGGTTCGATGTTCCCTGTTCTAAGTTCATTAAACCCGAACATAGAACCTCGAATCTTGAACAGCTGCTTTCTTCTGATATACTTACACCCTACTTCAACCTGTGAGGACGCGAGTGGATTGGGAATGCTGCTGGGACAGAGAAGTCATCACTATGGGGGAGTGTCCGAACATCCGGGAGGGTGATGAGGATCTGCTCCATTCCCCGCGCCGCCGCATCCTGGAAAAGTGTTGCGACTGCCCTAATTTCAAACGCGATCTGATTCAATTCCGCGAAAGCGGCCATCCCCTGGCCCCTGCATTCGCGCTGGTCCACGAAGAGTACCAGCGGCAGAAGGGGCAGATCCAATCCCTCGTCAGTTTCCTCGACAACAAGACCCTCGAAGTACGGTTCCTGCACGAACTCGGCTCGGTGCTGCAAAGCTCCGTTGATCTGGAGGAGGTCCTTTCCGTGGCCCTGACCGCCATCACGGCCGGCAAGGGCTTCGGCATGAACCGGGCGTTCCTGCTTCTGGTGGACCGTGACCACTCCACGCTCAGCGGCTACCTGGCCATCGGCCCCCGCAACTACGAGGAGGCGTGCCAGACCTGGGACGAGATCGCCGGCAACGACATGGACCTGCAGACCCTGGCCCAGAACTTCCGCCTCAACAAGCTGTCGACCGAACGGGCCAAGTTCCTGGACATCCTCGAACAACTCTCCGTACCACTCAACTCTGAAGCGAACATCCTCATCAAGGTGCTGGACGGCAAGCATCCGGTGCTGATCGAGGATGCCTTCCATCATCCGGAGGTCCATCCGGGGCTTGCCCACCTGCTGGGGGTGGACACCTTCCTGCTGATGCCGCTCCATTCACGCAACCGGCGGATCGGTATGATCATCGCCGACAACTGTATCACCCACCGCAGCATCACCGAAGAAGACATGCACTCACTGGAAACCTTCTCCTTCCCGGTGGCCTTCGCCATCGAGCGGGCCTCCCTCTATGACCGGCTGCAGGTGGAGCTGAGCCGGGCCACCGAAGCGGGCAACAAACTGAAGGAACAACAGGAGCTGATCGTCCGGATGGAAAAGATGGCCCTGGTCGGCAGGATCACCTCCAGCGTGGCCCATTCCATCCGTAACCCGCTGATGGTCATCGGCGGCTTTGCCCGCTCCATGCTCAAGACGGCTCCACCGAGTGATCCCAAACGGGACTTCATCGAATCCATTGTCAGCGAGGCGCGCCAGCTGGAAGGGGTGCTGGATGAAATCCTCAATTACTCCGACTCACTCTATCCCACCCGGGATTTTTGGGATGTGAACCAGGTCATGGAGACCGTCCTCAAGGAGCTCCAGGAGCTCCTCACCCAACGGGAGAGCAGCTGCAGCTTTACGGCGGACACCAGCCTTCCCCACGCCTACATCGATATCAAGCAGTTTTCCTACTGCATGCGCACCCTGATCATCAACGAGATCGACAGCCGCAATGGAGAAGCGCTCTATCTGAGGGTATCGGGCCACGACAACGTCATACTGGTCACCCTGGAAGACCGGAACCGCCGGGTCACCCGGGAAGAGCTCGATGCCCTGCTGACCCCGTTTGCCACCACCCACGAAATGGGGACGGGCCTCGGTCTGGCCCTCTGCCGGACCATGCTGGACAAGCAGGGACTCCCCCTTGATGTGACCGCCCCGCTGGAAGGGGGCGTATTTTATACCATTACACTTCCCACCAGGAAGGAGGAGCAGACATGAACAGACTACTGGTAGTGGACGACGAGGCCAACATCCGCCTGTTGTATTCCGAGGAACTCAAGGACGAGGGATACGAGGTGGTTACCGCCGGCACTATCCCCGAGGCGTTGGAAAGATTACGCGAAGGGGTCTTCGATCTGGCCGTCCTGGATATCAAGCTGAAAAACGAGAGCGGCATCGAACTGCTGCAGCAGCTGGTAAAAGAACGCCACGATATGCCGGTGATTCTCTGCTCGGCATTTTCCTGCTACAAGGATGACTTCTCGGCCTGGCTGGCCGACGGCTACGTGGTCAAGTCCGGCGACCTTACGGAACTGAAGAGCGAGATCGCCAAGGTACTGGCCAAGAAGGCCCAGAAGGCCAAGGTCGGGCTATAACTTCACAACTTGCTTCTGCCACGGGGACACAGAGACACTGAGAAAATCGCGACGCTTCACAAGGATGGACAGGATTCACAGGATTGGGTCAGGCCTACCACATTAAGGCTTACCGTCTCCCCCCCTAGAGTAGGGGTGTTGAGCTTTATCCTGTCAATCCTGTCTCTCCATGTATAGATTGTTTTTGATGTCGGGGGCCATCTCCGGGCCTCTGTGTCTCTGTGGCAGATTTTTACGAGGTGTATCTATGAAGGCAGTTATCATGGCCGGCGGCTTCGGCACCCGTATCCAGCCCCTCACCGGAAGTATCCCCAAACCGATGATCCCGCTGTTCAACCGCCCCATCATGCTGCATATCGTGGAGCTGCTGAAGAAATACGATATCACCGAGCTGGTGATGCTGCTGTACCACCAGCCGTTCTACATCAAGAACTTCTTCCGCGACGGCTCCGACTTCGGGGTCAAGATCACCTATGTCACCCCCTTGCAGGACCTGGGCACCGCCGGGGCGGTCAAGGCGGCCGAAAAATACCTGAACGAGCGCTTCCTGGTCATCAGCGGCGACCTGCTCACCGACTTCAATCTGAAGAAGATTCTCGACTTCCACCAGGATAACAAAGCCAAGGCCACCATCACCCTCACCTCGGTCAAGGACCCGCTCCAGTTCGGCGTGGTCATCACCGACAAGGAGAAACGCATCACCCAGTTCCTGGAAAAACCGGGGTGGGGTGAGGTCATCTCCGACACCATCAACACCGGCATCTACGTTCTGGAACCGGAGATCCTCTCCTACATCCCGCCGGGGGAGAACTTCGACTTCTCCCAGGATCTGTTCCCCCGCATGCTGGCCGAGAAAGACGCCCTCTTCGGCTACACCGCCAAGGGATACTGGCGCGATATCGGCAACACCGATTCTTACCGCGAGGCGTACCACGACATCTTCAAAGGGAAAATCAACCTGAAGATCGACGAACCGAAGCAGGATTTCGTCGGCAAGGACCTGCGGCTCGGGGCAGACGTCAAGCTTGAGAACGCCGGGGGGCTGGAGGGGACGGTCGTTATCGGTGACAACACCCAGATCCTGGGGAACGTACAGATCAAGGATTCGGTCATCGGGCATAACTGCACAGTGGAGTCCGGCGTCAAGCTCAACCGCTGCATCATCTGGGACAACTCCTACGTCAAGAAGGGAGCCAGGATCACCGACAGCGTCATCTGTTCCAATGTCCGCATCGGACAGGGGGCGACCCTGGAGGAGGGGGTCATTGTGGCCGACGACACCTCCGTCGGGGACGAGGCGGTCATCAAGGCCGACGTCAAGATCTGGCCCAAAAAGACGATCGAGGCCGGCGCCACCG
>CAZSTJ010000223.1:0-5855 GCA_964609805.1 uncultured Geobacter sp.
TCATAGATGTTACCCGAGATCTGCACCCGGTACATTCCCAGGTTCGATTTCCCGAAGCCGGGCCTATCGGGACTCTCGGTATAGACCTGCGGCAGGGTGATGAAGGGACCACCGTCCATGGGCCAGGAAACGAGCTGCGGCATCCCCGACAGGGTGGTACGACATCCCAGCACCGGCGCGGAACCCACCGTTTTCGGCAACAGGTTGAGTGCGGCAAACGGTGCCTTGAGGGCATCCAGCGGATGAGCGAGGGCGGAAAACGGATTGATCTTCAGATCCACCAGACGCTTGATATCATCGAGGGTATCACGGAAGATGAAGCGGGTACGCTCCAGGGTACCGAACAGGTTTCCCAGCATCGAAAACGTACACCCGATGGGATTGGTGAACAGGAGAGCCGGTCCGCCGGCCTGGTAGACGCGACGCTGAACGGCGCCGATCTCGAGCCGCGGGTCCAGCGGTACATCGATGCGGATCAACATCCCCTGACGTTCCAGATCGGCAACACATTCCTGTAGGTTACGGTATCCCATCCACCACCTGCCCTGTGAGTTCCGGCGACCGGGAGTCGCCGCTAAATGAATGCTTGATTTGTACTCTTTATCATTGTACTCACTCAATTACAATCAGCATTCAAACCACGCGGAGCCGCCATGCCACGGTTGACGCTGTTCAAAAAAATCCTCTTCGTCACTCTGCTGCTGTCGCTGCTGCCGTTACTGGTATCTTCAGTCATCCTCCTCTCCAATCTGGAATCGATCAACCGGAGACTGACGGGTGAAATTGCCGAAACATCTGACATTCAGGCGGCAGAATCCCTGCAGATGCGGGCCAAGCATGTGGCTGATACCGTCGGCGATCTGCTGGGTCAGTGTGAAAACGACCTGTTGTTCCTGGCCCGGAGTCGCCCCGACCGTCTGACCCTGCTCAATTTCTACCTGACCCGTCGCGGGGAGATCTGGCAGCGACGCGGCCCCCTGGCGACAAGGACCGAAATCAGGGAACTTATCCCCCTGTATCAGTCCATGGCGCTGATCGACCGTGACGGCATGGAGCGCCTGGTAATCCGTGACGGCAAGACCGTGCCGCCAGCGGAGCTCCGCAACGTTTCCCACCCTGCTGCCACCGAGTTCAAAAGCGAGGAGTATTTCAGTAAGATCAAGGCCCTTGAACCGGGCCAGATCCATGTCACCCACCTGACCGGCTTCCATCTCCTGCGCCAGAAACAGTTGGCAGGCGCCAGTGAGCCTGAGGACGCTGTCGATGGTGAGGAGTATCGGGGCGTCATCAGGTTCGGCACGCCGCTACGGGATGTCGGTGGACGTTTTGACGGCATGGTCGTCATCTCCCTCGACCACCGGCACCTGATGGAGCTGACACAGCACATCGACCCGGGGCGCGGTTTTTCCACCGTCTTTCCCAGTTACAGAAGCGGTAACTACGCCTTCATGTTCGACGATGAGGGATGGATCATCACCCACCCAAAATACTGGGATATCCGAGGGGTTGACGAACAGGGGAGATTGGTCCCCCCCTACACCGAGCGCTCATCCAGGGCCGATATCGACAGCGGGCGCATCCCCTACAATCTTGATCATGCCGGTTTTATTCACCCCAACTACCCCCGCGTCTCCAGCGAGATCAGGAAACAGCGGGCCGGTGCAGTGGATATCACCAACGTGGGCGGCGCCAAAAAGATCATGGCCTATGCGCCAATCCTCTACAGCACCGGTGATTACGGCAGATACGGGGTATTCGGCGGTGTTACCATCGGATTCCAGGTGGACCAGTTCCATGACGCTGCACGTAAGGGGAGCCGGCTGATCAGCAAAGAATTGAGGCAGCACCGGACACTCAGCGCGCTGATCATCCTCGGCGCCGCGCTTCTGGCCGGTTTTTCAGCCTGGCGCCTGTCCCGCGGCATCGGTAAACCGCTGCAGCAACTGACCGATGGCGCCCGCATGCTGGCGGAAGGTACCTCCAGCACCCGAGTACCGGAGACCTCCACCGACGAGGTGGGCGAACTGGCCCGCACCTTCAACCGCATGGCGGACGAACTGGAACAGCGCAAATCGAGCCTCCTCACCACTCTCGACGAACTGAGGCGATCACGGCTTGAGATCCTCGACGAGCGCAATTTCAAGGAAAGCATCCTGGAAAGTATCTCCAGTGCCATCGTTACCTTTTCGCCCGAGGGGCTGTTGACCTCCATCAACGCCACCGGACGCCACTTTCTCGGCAGCAGGGTTTGTGTGGACATGCTGTATCGCGAGGTATTCGAGGGATGGGAGGACATGGCCGACCGAACTGAACAGGTGCTGACAGGCCGCATCGGCTATGGAAGGCAGCCGCTCCAGGTCGAACGGCCAAACGGCATGTCCCATTTTGAGGTCGGGTTCTTTCCCATCGGGAAGGACGCTGAACGGGGATTGACGGTCACCATGCGGAACGAAACGGAAAAGGAGAAACTGAGGGAAGAGATGATCCGACTTGACCGGTTTGCATCCCTCGGCAAACTTTCGGCCGGTATTGCCCATGAGGTTCGCAATCCGCTGACCGGCATCTCACTACTGCTTGATGACCTGCATGACCGTGCAGAGAGCGGTTCCCCCGATCAGACCATGATCAAAAAAGCGGTTGAAGAGATCGAGCGGGTGGAACGGCTGATCAATGCCCTGCTGAACTATTCTTCCCCAGCCCGGGCCGATTTCCGTCTGGGCAACCTCAACCTGATCGTCAACGATACGGTACTGCTCATGAGGAGACAGTGCGAACGGCAGCGGGTAAAGATCGAACTGGATGCGGGAGAAATCCCGGAGTTCCGCTTCGATCCGGAAAAGATCAAGCAGGCGCTGCTGAATATCACCCGAAACGCTCTGGATGCGATGCCTGAAGGAGGGGATATCCGTATCGTGACATCTATGGCGGCGGGGCGTGCCCTGCTGAACATCTCGGATACCGGTCCGGGGATCAGTCCCGATGATATCCCACTGATCTTTGAGCCTTTTTTCACCCGCAAAGGGGCAGGCACAGGCCTCGGGCTCTCAATCACCCAACGTATTATAGACGAGCATCACGGCAGGATACAGGTAGAAAGTTCTCCGCAGAAAGGGACCACATTCATCATCGAACTGCCCGCCTGAATTCCGGGAGAAGCGGTGACTTACTGAGCAGGATGAAACGGAGGGGATGATTCTTCCGACGCACTGACATCGCTCTGTTGCTGTACCGATACCTCTGCTGCCGGCTCACGATATACCTGGTCACCGAAGGTAAAACAGAAGGTACTCCCCTCTCCCGCCCCCCTCGACTCGACCCAGATATGTCCGCCGTGAACCTCGACAATGCGCCTGACCAGTGCCAGTCCGAGACCACTACCCGAACTGTCGGGATCGAGTTTTTTAAAGAGATCGAAGACCAGTTCTGCCAGCTCCGGCTCGATCCCGATACCGTTATCCCTGACATAGAACACCCGGTCACCGTCCCGCAGCTCCATGCCGATGTCAATGCGTGGTGCCTGCTGCGATCCGAGATATTTTACTGCATTTTCTATCAGGTTCTGCCACACCTCGCTTAAGCGGGGGCGGTCGCCGTGGATGATTATCTGCTCACCTCCACGGGTAACGGTGACCTGCCGTTCGGCCAGACTGCCGGCCACGGCAGCAAGAGCTTCGTCGACCAGTTCCTGGTAGCAAATGGCAACCGGCGTGTTCACGACCCTCCCGACGCGTGACAGCTCCAAAAGCTCGTACAATTGCCGTTCCATCTTACCGGCAGCGGAACGGATAAAATCAAGGTCCTGCTGGAGCCGCTGTCGGTCACCGCTGGCAAGATCCTGTTCCAGATAACCGATGAAGGTCTTTATGGTTACCAGAGGACTTTTCATGTCGTGGGTCACCGTGTGGGTGAATTGCTCGAACTCCATGTTTTTCTTCCTGAGAGCATCCTCCGCCAGGCGCCGTTGGGTAACATCCTGAATGATCGTGGCAAACCTCCCAGGTTGCGGCGAATAGGCGTTCACCTCATAGTAACGGTGAAGATCGGCCGAATAGCTTTCAAAATGCCTGGTTTCACCGTCAAGGGCCACCCGCCCGTAGCGTTCGATCCACTCGGTCTCGACACCGGGCAGCACCTCGCGAACGGTTCTGCCGACCACGTCCGCCCTCTTCAGCCCGGTCATCGCCTCAAAGGCCTGGTTCACCTCCAGAAAACGGTAGTCAGACGGTTTACCGGCGGCATCGCAGATGATTTCATGCAGAGCAAAACCGTTCTGCATCGCATGGAACAATTCCCGGTATCGACGTTCGCTCTCCTCGCGCTCTGCGATGAGCTTTCGCTCAAGACGTCCCAGGGAAACCGCAAGCAGCACCAATATTAATGAAGCAAGGGAAGCGGCGCCGATCATGGCCTTCATGACGGAACGACCTGCAGCCCTGACTTCATCCAGCGGCGCACCGCCGGCAACTATCCAGTTCCATTCCCTGAGATGACGATAAACGGCCAGTTTCTCCCGCGGGCTCCTATCCCCCGCCCCCCTGTTGAGCCAGGTATAACGAATGGTTCCCTCATTCTTTTGCAGCATTTCCCTGACAATTTCTTTGCCGTTCGTATCCCGGTAGCCTGAAACATTGGTACCTTCCAGGTAGGGATGAATCTGCATCACACCGCGTTCTGGGCGGTCCGAGGCATCAAATGCGTAAAAATACCCGCTTTTGTAGATTCGACTGTTTCTGATCTGCTGTTTCAGCACCTGGAGATTGTCGGTAAAATCCAGACCGATGAACAGTACTGCGATGACCTGACCGGCCTTATTCCTGACCGGTACATATTTTGTCATATAATCCTTGCTGAACAGTTTGACCTTGCCGATAAACGGCGTGCCATTCAGCAACCCTTGATAGGCAGGATGGGTACGCTCCAGGACCGTGCCGATGGCACGTGTCCCATCCTCTTTTTCAAGCGAGGTGGCCACGCGGACAAAGTCATCACCACTCCGCACAAAGATGGAGGCAACGGCATTGGTAACCGCCGTAAACCGGTCAACCGGCGTATTGTTCAGATTGAGGACATCATGACCATTACGAAGGATGGGAGTATCGACGTTTCCAACCCGTACCGTCTGTATCGGGTCAGATTCAAAAGAGTCCCGGAAACTTTTGACAAACACGGCAGACATGCGTTCGGCACCCTCTGCAAGGGCAGAATGATAGGACGACATGGAATTGACCAGCAGTGATACCTGATGGTTAAGCTCGTTTTCTTCGCGGTCATCCATCTGGCTGGAGAGGTGAATTGTGACCAGGATCGTGAAGATCGCCATGACAACGACAATCAGAGCCGCATGAATCAATGACCGTTTGGCACATTTCGTCATGTTTTTTAAGAACATGAGATTCGTGATTTTATGTTTCAGGGATAATGTCATCACGGGCCACGGTCATAATCCGGTTATTTGGTGTGATATGTTTAATTAATTATATAACCAATTCAACGATAATTTACAAGTATTCATCACTGGTTAATCACCAGAGAACCGGCAGGTACAATCCAGGTAAATGAACCCTATGACATACGGTAAATATTTTGCTACTATCCGCCCATGGAAAAGATTCTGATCATTGACGATGAATCATTCATCCGGGAGAACGTAGAACGAATCCTTGGTGATGAAGGGTACCAGGTCCGCAGTGCCGCCAATGGTGAGCGCGCCCGTGACATCGTTGCCACAGACGAGATCGACCTTGCCCTCCTTGACCTGAATCTGGGGGCCGAAAACGGTATTGACGTACTGAAGACCCTGAAGGATATCGACCCGGACCTGCTGGTCATCATCATTACCGGATACGGGTCGGTGG
>CAZSTJ010000224.1:0-5758 GCA_964609805.1 uncultured Geobacter sp.
TCTCGGTTGTCGAAATCCTGGATGACTGCCCGACTACCTACGGTCGCCGCAACAAGTACAAGTCGGTTGTCGAGATGATGAACCGTCTCAAGGAAGTTGCCGTTCCGGTCAAGGCTGCCGAGAAGATGTCCGCCGAGCAGCTCCAGGGCAAGGTTCTCACCGGTGTGCTCTACAAGGAAGAGCGCCCTGACTACACCAGCGAGTACGCCAAGGTTATCGAGCGTGCCCAGGCTGCCAAATAATTACCGAAAAAAGGAGCGATAAAGATGTCACGTTATGAACTCAGATTTTCCGGTGCTGGCGGTCAGGGTCTGATTACCGCCGGTATCATCATGGCCAAGGCTGCCTCCATCTATGAGGGTAAGCAGGCTGTCCAGTCGCAGAGCTACGGCCCTGAGGCCCGTGGTGGCGCATCCAAGTCGGAGGTCATCATCTCCGACGGTCCGATCGACTACCCGAAGGTCACCCAGTGCGATGCGCTGCTGGCCATGACCCAGGAAGCTGCAAACAAGTATTCCCACGATCTGAAAGAGGGCGGCGTCCTCCTGATTGATTCCGACCTGGTCAAGAATGTTCCGCCGGGCAATTTCAAGACGGTTGCCTTCCCGATCATCAACACCGCCAAGAACGATGTCGGCCGTGAAATCGTGGCCAACATCGTCGCCCTGGGCGCCATGGTTGCCCTGACCGGTCAGGTAACCCGCGAAAATGCCGAGAAAGCCGTTCTGTCCAGCGTTCCCGAGGCTTTCCTCGAGCTGAACAAGAAAGCCTTCAGCATGGGCTTTGAAAAGGCCGCGGAAGCTGCCAAAGGGTAATCCTTTTACATGATCTGTTCTCAAGCCCGGTACGGCAACGTACCGGGTTTTTTTTGTTTGTGACGTATCTTGTAGCGAGATTGTGAAAAACGTAGCTTGATTTGGTGTGGGTAGTAATGAATGGGGGAGTTTTGAGGGAAAGGGCAGCAATGTAGTGAGTGAGGCGACAATGAATAATGAATTGGAGTTTATTGCTCGGTTCCTGTAATCAGCCGGTCTCCGGAGCTGATTCCTGTGACATAATTATCTCTCACGGACTACAACTCTCCCAAAGCCCGCTTCAGGCGGGCAGTGGCGGTCTGATGATCATACAGCGCCCGATAATAATCGGTCCTGGCCTGGGTCAGCAGTGTCTGGGCATCCAGCACCTCGGTCGCGGTGCCGACCCGTTCCTTGTAGCGCTCCCTGTTGATGCGCAGATTCTCTTCGCTCTGGCGGATGGCGACCTCGGCGACACCAATGCGCTCCCTGGCCACTGAGGCATCATTGTCGGCGGAATTGATCTCCAGGAGTGCCTGCTGTTCTGCCAGGCGGATGGTGTCCTGGATGCGGGAGCGGTTTCTGACTGCCCGGTCCCTAGTGGCGCTGGTGGCAAAACCGTCGAACAGATTGACCTTGATGCCGACGGTGGCCGACATAATGGCCTGCTCCCTCACCTTGTTGTTCTGGACGTAATCCAGTGCCAGTCGGCTGAAGAGTTCCGGGTAGAAAGCGCTCCTGCTTTCCGTAACCTCCGCTTCGCTGGCCTCCAGGTTGTGACGGAGGGCCTTGAGGTCATGGCGTAGCGACAGGGCGCTGTCTGTCGATGTTTGCACCCGATTTCCGGTGCTGATCGGGATGCTTTCATCCAGATCGGTCCGGTATCCCGGCTGACTGCCGGTCAGAAAATTAAGCTGCAGCCAGATGTTTTCCCGTCGGTTGCGCAGGGAGAGCTGCTTCTGGCGGGTTGACGCCAGGCGCACCTCGGCCTGGAGCACGTCGTTGCGGGTGACGGCCCCCTCTTCGTAGAGCACCTTGGCAACGCGGCGGTGTTCCTCGACCTGGGCCACCTCGTCGCCCGCCGCCTGCAACAGTTTTCCGGCCTCCAGGATGCCGTAGTACGATTCGATGATCTGCAACGACAGATCGCTGCGCCTGTTTGCGAACAGCTGATCTGCTGCGCTGACCGTGGCACCAGCCTGCCGGACACGGGAATCCCTGCGGCCGAAATCGTAGATGGTGTATTGGGCTGATATCCCGGCAAAGGCGAAGTCCGGCTCCTGGGTCTCGGCGGTTATTCCCCCCATCTTAACCGCTTGAGGCTCAAGTTGCATGGTGTAGCCGGCCTGGGCATCCACGCGCGGCAGGTAGGCTGAAACAGCGATGCGGGCATTCTCCTGGGCAACCCTCGTGTCCCACCCGGCAGCCTTGAGGATCGGGCTGTTGGTCTCCGCTTTCTGCAAACACTCCTGCAGGGTCAGTGGGGCGGCGCCGCATTGACTGGCTAGCGCCAGCACGGTCAGTAGTACGATGCTAGCAGGACGGCAGTTCATACACCCTCCGCTCTCCACGCAGTATGATCAGCATCCTGCGCAGTTCAGTAACCTCTGTCTCGCTTAATCCTGCGGTAAACTGTTGCAGTGCACGCTGAGCGCAGTTACTGAGCGGCACCTCCAGTTGTCTCCCGCTGTCAGTGAGGTGGATCATATAGGCGCGTCGGTCATGCGGGTGCTGACGACGTTCCACCAGGCCGCTCTTTTCCAGGCGATCGATCAGTCCGCCGATGGTAGTTCGATCGATCTGCCCCTTTTCTGAAAGTTCTGCCTGGGTCAGTCCGTCCTGCTTCCAGAGAAAGGCCAGCAAGGCAAACTGGGGCGGGGTCAGATCATAGGGGTCAATCTGATCGCGCAGGATTGACCAGGCCCGCTGGTACCCCTTGGAGAGGAGGAAGCCGATACTGTTGTCAATGTCATACATGGGAGGCTCATTTCCTTTGGTTGAATAAATAATCATATTACTGATAATCAGTGTGCTGTCAATATCTGTTGACGTCAAAAACCGTTTACAATTACCGACCCATTGCTTATCATGTCACGCCATGTCGCCGCTCCCTGAAACAGCCATCCGCCCCATGCAAGAAGCTGATATCGACGCGGTACTCGCTATCGAACAGGCCTCGTTCCCACTCCCCTGGAAGCATGAGCATTTTCTGCAGGAGATCGCCTCGCCCCACGGATTTCCGATGGTTATTGAAGTGGCCGGCTGTCTGTGCGGTTATGTCTGTCTCACCTCGCTCTTCGAGGTAGCCCAGATCCTCGATATTGCGGTGGCGCCCGGGCAGAGGGGGCAGGGGCTGGCCAGAATGCTGATGGAACGGGCCATCGCTGTTGCCGCTGAAAAGGGGGCCGAGGTGCTTGAACTGGAGGTGCGTTCCACCAACAGCCCGGCCATTGCCCTCTATGAGCTGCTCGGTTTCGAGCGGACCGGGGTGAGAGCCCGGTATTACGAAGGTATCGACGACGCCATCCTGATGGAAAAACATCTACAAGGAGATCAGTCATGCAGTTCACAGCAATGATCCTGTCCAATGCGGAGGTCTCGCCCGGTTACTGGCGCATGCGACTGACCGCTCCCCAGGAATTCGCCGGGGCCGTTCCCGGTCAGTTCGTCATGGTGCGGGTCAACGGCGCCATCGATCCGCTCCTGCGCCGGCCGTTCGGCATCTTCGATGTCGGCACCTATCAGCCGGTTCAGACCGGGGCCGTCAGTCAGCCCTGTTTCGAGATGCTCTACCGGGTGGTGGGGAAGGGTACTGCCATGCTTGCCACGCTGCATGAGACCGATACTCTGGATATTCTTGGTCCTCTGGGGCATGGTTTCGACCTGGGGGATGCCGGCGAGGAAAAACTGATCGTCGGCGGCGGAGTGGGCTTGGCACCGCTCTACATGCTGGCCCGGGAACTGGTCAAACAGTCACCGGTGCGCCTCTTTGCCGGTGGCCGCACCCGTGACGACGTCCTCTGCATCACCGAGTTTGAACGCCTTGGGGTCGAGTGTTATACCGCTACGGAAGATGGCTCGCTGGGTGAGCAGGGTCTGGTGACGGAGGCTCTGGTGCGTCGACTGGATGTGCTGCAGGGCAAGGCCACAATCTACGCCTGCGGCCCCCACGGCATGTTGGCCGCCGTGGCGCGGATTGCCGCCGAACGGGGTATCCCCTGTCAGGTCTCGCTGGAAGGGTACATGGCCTGTGGAGTGGGGGCCTGTCTGGGATGTGTGGCGCCCGGAAGCGGCCATTCGGTGGAAACGCCTGATTTCCGCTGCGTCTGTACCGAAGGGCCGGTCTTTGATGCCGGCGAACTGAAGTGGAGGGAGTAGGGCATGAAACCTGATCTGAGTGTAAATCTGGCAGGAATAAACCTGCGGAATCCGGTGATGACCGCTTCCGGAACCTTCGGCTACGGTGAGGAGTTCGCCGAATACTGCGATCTGGAGAAGATCGGTGCCTTTGTGACCAAGGGGCTCTCCCTCAAACCACGGGCCGGCAATCCGACGCCGCGCATCGTGGAGACCCCCGGCGGCATGCTGAACGCCATCGGCCTGCAGAATGTCGGCATCGATGCCTTTATTGCCAAGAAGGTGCCGTTCCTGCGCACGGTTGCTACCCCGGCGGTTGCCAACTACTTCGGCAACACGGTGGAAGAGTACGTGGAAATGACCCGCCGCCTTGACGCCATCCCCGAGGTAGCCGCACTGGAGATCAATATCTCCTGCCCCAATGTCAAACAGGGGGGGATCGTCTTCGGCACCGACCCCGATTGTGCGGCATCGGTGGTCAGCGCCTGCCGTGAAGCGACGGTGAAACCGCTGATCGTCAAGCTTTCCCCCAATGTGACCGACATCGTGGCGATGGCGAGGGCCTGCGAGGATGCCGGGGCGGATTGCCTCTCCCTGATCAACACCCTGACCGGCATGGCCATCGACCTGAATCGCCGCCGCCCGGTGCTGGCCAATGTCACCGGCGGTTTCTCCGGACCGGCAATTAAGCCGATCGCCCTGCGTATGGTCTGGCAGGTTGCCCGGGCGGTCAAGGTGCCGATCATCGGCATCGGCGGCATCATGAATGCCACGGATGCCCTGGAGTTCATTCTGGCCGGGGCCACGGCGGTCCAGGTGGGTACCGCCAGTTTCATCAATCCGGGCGCCGCGGCGCAGATCGCCGATGAAATGGCCGCCTGGATGGCCGCCAACGGCGTGGCCGATATCAAGAGTCTTATCGGGGCCCTGGAAGTCTAGACAATGACGGAACTGGGGTTGTCCTTCATGGCCGGCCTTGCCGGCAGCGGCCACTGTCTGGGGATGTGCGGCGGGATCGTCGCCGCCCTGGCGGTCAGTGGTCCTGCCGTCCCGGCCGGTCAGCGTTTCCGGCTTAATCTGGCCTACCACCTCGGCAGAATCACGACCTACACCCTGCTCGGTCTCCTGGCGGGGGCCGTCTCCCAGGCGGCCCTGTTCTCCTCCCTCAGGCCCCACCTCTACTGGCTGTTTCTGCTGGCCAATATCATGGTGATCATCATCGGCCTTGCCACCGCCTTCGGGCTGCGGCGTCTGAGTCTGGCGATGCTGGACGGAACCGGCTGGAACGGCATGTCACGGGTGCTGGGCAGGGCGTCTCTGGCGGCCACCGGCCGTGCCTTTCTTCTTGCCGGCCTCGTGATGGGGCTGCTTCCCTGCGGATTGGTGTACGGGGTGCTGATCAGTGCGGCCACAGGCGGCTCATGGCTGCAGGGGGGAGGGATGATGCTGGCCTTCGGTTTGGGAACCCTTCCGGCACTGCTTGCCTACGGCCAGGTTGCCAACGCCTTGGGGGGCATGGCAACGGCTCTGTTCCTGAGGGTCATGGGGGGGGCGGTTGCCCTGCTCGGTCTGGTGGGGCTGCTCAAGACCCTGATGCTGATGGGGTT
>CAZSTJ010000225.1:0-5693 GCA_964609805.1 uncultured Geobacter sp.
GGTTCCTGTCAGGTACCAAGCCGGCCACCGTTTGAAGGAACACCATTTCGTACACACAGGCGTTGCAGGCGCCCGGCAGGTGGGATTGTTGGAAGTACTCCGGCGGAAGGGTGTCGATGAGAACAAACGGCTGGCCGCTTTCGCGAAGCTTTGCCAGCTCACGTACGGTTATGGTTGCATTCACCGATGCTCCCCCCTTTCGTAATAATTTGTGTCGTGTCTGTTGCTGTGCCGATTTCTGCTTGCATCCTTAGTGATAGTATATTCCGCGGAAGGAGTAAATTGAAGATAAAATAAGTCCTATTGACGCCGTCACGAATAGCGATATAATTTATCAACAAATTAACGATAGAATCAGCGCAAGACACCATATGCCGCACTATTTGGAGTGATGGCGGGAGATGATGGTTTCTGCGTGAAAGGAGGCTGTTTATATGGCAACAAATTTACAGATAATCTTCTACAGTATGTACGGTCACATCTATACGATGGCCGAAGCGGTGGCCGAAGGGGTCCGCTCTGTTCCGGGCTGCAACGCCGAGCTGTTGCAGGTGCCGGAACTGGTCCCGGCAGAGGTGCTGGAGCAGTATGGGGCCACGGCGGCCCGCCAGGCATTTGCCCATGTGCCGACCGCCACGGTGGGGCATCTTCCCGATGCCGATGCCATCATCTTCGGCACCCCGACCCGGTTCGGCAACATGGCGGCCCAGATGCGCAATTTCCTCGATCAGACCGGGGGGCTCTGGATGAAAGGGGCCCTGGTGGGAAAGGTGGGGAGCGTCTTTGCCAGCACCGCCACCCAGCATGGCGGGCAGGAGACCACCATCACCAGCTTCCACAGCACCCTGCTGCATCACGGCATGGTGATCGTCGGTGTGCCGTATGCCGAACAGAGGCTGCTGAATATGGACGAGATCACCGGCGGCACCCCCTATGGGGCCACCACCCTGGCGGCTGGTGATGGTTCACGCCGGCCGTCGGAGAACGAGCTGGCCATTGCCCGTTACCAAGGGGCACACGTGGCGCGGATTGCCGCCAAATTGAAAGGCTAAGGCCTATTACAGGGATACACAGGATGAACAGGATATAGGCCTCAGAATCTGAAACCAAAAAAAGGTTTACGGGTATTATCCCCTTAATCCTGTTCATCCCTGTAAGAAAAGATGTTGTAGTTCGTAATGTTTTGCATCATACCGTGAAAGGGGTACAGAAATGGGATCCAAAGGCCGCGAGATTATCGGGATGGATGTGGATGAACTGCTGGGGTTGCTGCGCAAGGCCTATTCTGACGAGTGGCTGGCCTACTACCAGTACTGGCTGGGGGCCAAGCTGGTCAAGGGGCCGATGAAGGATGCCGTGGGGGCCGAACTGCTGCAGCATGCCACCGAGGAGTTGATGCATGCCGATATGGTTGCCATGCGAATCATCCAGCTTGGCGGTACGCCGGTGACCAGGCCGGAGGAGTGGTACCAGCATACCAACTGTGGCTACGATGCCCCGGATGATCCCTTTGTTAAAGTACTGCTGGAGCAGAATATCAAGGGCGAGCAGTGCGCCATCGGCGTCTACAAACGGTTGATGGACATCACCCGCGACAAGGATCCGGTTACCTACAACATGGTGCTGACAATCTTGCAGCAAGAGGTTGAACATGAGGAAGACCTGCAGTCATTGCTGGAAGATTATGATCTGCTGGTCAGGGCCATGAAGGGGGAGTGATCCCCTCACACAGATAGTATGGGAGGGGGGCGTATTCGGCCCCCTTTTCATGTCGAGAGAACATGATGAACCGTGGAGGCTCATATGATGAAGATTACCGGTCGGTTGATCGGCAAATTGGGTCTGGTCGGTATTGCCGTGTTGCTCCTCATGCAGGTGGTCCCCTACGGTCGTAGCCACACCAATCCGCCGGTTATCCGTGAGCCGGCCTGGGACAGTCCGCAGACCCGGGCACTGGCGAAGCGGGCCTGTTTCGACTGCCACAGCCACGAAACGATCTGGCCGTGGTATTCGAAGATCGCACCGGTCTCCTGGTTGGTGCAGTACGATGTGGACAAGGGGCGCGAGGAGCTGAACTTCTCCGATTGGCAGGGAGGAGGGCGCGAAGGGGAACGTCCCGGCAAGATCGGCAAGGAGGTTGCCGAAGGTGAAATGCCGCCGTTCCAGTTCCTGATCAACCATCCCGAGGCCCGGTTGTCCGAAGGGGAGAAACGACAACTGATCGACGGATTGAACAGCACGGCCGGTCGTAGATAAAATTCCGGAATATTGAGTGTGGCGTCGTCCTCTGTAGATTGTCGCAACAGGGTGCCGTGTAGGGAGGTTCAACCGGAGTGGAACCGGTTTTTATGATGGAATGCCGTGTTCGCTTGATTCGCCGGCCGCTAGTGTAAGGTTTTTCGACAGAAGAGGCAGCGATCATTCGCTGCCTCTTCTGTCTTGATTCCGTGGGAGTTGTCTACGATTTGTTTCTGCGATACTTACGAAGTACCGCCAGACCAGCCATGCCAAGTCCATACAAGATCATGGTGCCTGGTTCCGGCACAGGCGGGGCAGATTGCGCATCATGAGAGAAGGGTGCAAAATCATTAACGTCGATATCCCCGTTTCGGGCTTTTTCTGAATAGAGATCAAAGTGGACACCATAACCGGGTGCAAGGGATGAAACATCGACATTAAATGCCATCCAGTACAGTCCTGAACCGGTCGTCGGGATAGCGCCCCCATTTATAGCCCTATCTTGAGAATTATAACTTTCCATGGTTTTGGTCGGGTCAAATTTAAATGAAAACTCCTTGAAGTATGTTTCAAAGATGCCATGGGTGGCCAGGTCATTCGGATCGCGTGACAGGTTGGTCTCAAGCGGGGGAACACCGTATGTCATGTCACCGGTCACATTTACGGGTGTTCCGTCAATGCTGAATGATCCAGCAATTATGGGACTGCTCGTTTTTGGAGTAAGAGCCACTGATATGAAAAAGTCCGTGGACAGTTTCGATTGATCATTCAAGAGTGCATACAGGGTAAACGAATTGCTATTAGCTGTTATTGTTTGAGTATCATAGTCATAATACCCGCTACCGATATCCAGTTGCAGTGTCGGGATCGCCTGCGCATTAGATACAATCAAAAGCAGTGCTGACAGAATGATAAGTATATTTCGCATGGCCTTGTCCTCCCTTATGCAACGAAGTGTAATCTGATAGAATAATTTGCAATATGGGGACCAATTCGCAATGTGTTTAAAACAAAGCGTTTTTGTGTTTTTTTGCGTCAGTAATCCTGCCTGTGTAAAGTTTTTCGGCATATAGTGAGTCCCCGTTTATGATGTTGATGGGAGAGAATCAGTATGGAGCACCCTTCAGTGGAGAGAAGCGTTCTTGCCCCCTTTCTCACGATATGTCTGATCGGCTTCGGGGTCTTTTTCAGCTCCTATCTCCGCATCCCCGTGTTGCCGCTCTTTGCCGCCACCCTGGGGGCCGGGCCGGCCCAGGTGGGGCTGATCAACGGCGCCTTTATGCTGACGGCGGGGCTGTTCTCCATCCCGGCGGGTCTGCTGGCTGACCGCACCGGTCGCCGTTTTCCCGTTATCGCCGGCATCGTTGCCACCTCTCTCTCCTCGCTGCTGGTGACCCAGTGTCACCTGCCGGGGCAGATGGCGGCCGCCTATGTGCTTTTCGGCCTGGGACTGGCGGCGTTTGCCCCCGGCATGCTGTCGCTGGTGGCCGATGTGATGCCGTCGCACAAGCTGGGACAGGCCTACGGCTGGTATACCACGGCGGTCTACTGCGCCATGGCGGTCGGGCCGGCCACCGGCGGCTATCTCGGGCACCACCTGGGGCTGCGGCAGGTATTCTTCGTCTCGGCGGGCCTCCTGGCGGTCGCCGCGGTTGCAGCCGTGCTGCTCCTCCCTCCGGGAAATCCGCGCCATAAATCTGATCTTCACCTGATGCTGGCCTCCAGTCGGGAACTGCTGCATAACCGAGGGTTTGTGGCCTGTCTGATGGCGACGGCAGGGAGCTGCATCGGTTTCGGGGTATTTCTGACCTTTCTGCCGCTCCACGCGGTGGCACAGGGACTCGATCCGGCCCGGACAGGGCTGGTCTTTTCCGCCCAGGCCCTCACCAATGTGGTGGGGCGGATACCGATCGGTGTCTTTGCCGACCGGGTGGATCGCAGAAGGATGGTGGCAGCCGGATTGCTCTTGCTGGCGGTGGCGTTGGTCCTGTTGGGCCATGCTGCGGGTCTGACCCAGTTCGTTGTCTGTGCGGTGATATTGGGGATAGGGATGGCGCTCACCTACACCGCCATCGGGGCACTCATTGCCGAACTGGTGCCGGCAGTGCAGCGTGGTCTGGCCATGGGAATGTACAACAGCTGCATCTACCTGGGGATGATGACCGGTTCGACGGCCATGGGGGTGGCGCTGAAACGGATCGGCTATCCGGCGGGATTTGCCGCCGCCGGCGGTGTGGCACTCCTTTCCCTGGTGCTGTTCAGTCTCCGGAAAAATTGAACCCTCAAGCGTAGCGTCGAAACCAGGCCAGCAGGTTATCGACCGGTTGAGCCCCCGAGCGCTGATCCACCACCCGTCCTCCCTTCAAAATCATAACCGCCGGTATGCCCCGAATACCAAAACGTGCTGCCAGCGCCGGGTTGTCCTGGGTATTGATCTGAACCACGGCCCCTTTCCCGGCCAGCCGTTCTGCAATAGTTCGCACCGCCGGTGCGAAGGAAACGCAGTGCGGTCACCAGGGAGCCCAGAATTCGGCCAGCACCGGGCCGGGATAGGCGGCGATGAAACTGTCGAATGTCCGGTCGTTGAGCTGCTGGGGATGGAGGTACAGAGGCGGCAGTTGGGCTTTGCAGGTGCCGCAGCGGCCGCGTAAACCTTCCTTGTCGGCCGGCACCCGATTGCCGCTGCCGCAGGTCGGACAGGTGACTATGTAGCTGTTCATGATGGGACTCCTTTTATTCAAACATAATCCTCCGTTCCCCCGTGTCAAGGTCTCCGGCGCAAGGTGTATCTCACTCTTCCCAATTCCAAAATTTGAGCTATACTGCTCCAATCCACACCCAATCATACAACCGATCACGGTTCCTGAAAGAAGGAGGCATTCATGATCGAATTCAAGGTCAACGGCAAGCCGCAGCAGGTTGACGTCAGTCCGGATACCCCGTTGTTGTGGGTCCTGCGTGAGAATCTTGGGCTGACCGGCACCAAGTACGGCTGCGGTGAAGGGCTCTGCGGAGCCTGTACGGTTCAGATCGACGGCCAGCCGCAGCGGTCATGCATCACCGCAGTGGGCGATGTCCAAGGGAAACAGGTGGTCACGATTGAAGGTGTCCCCGAGTCGCATCCGGTGAAAAAGGCGTGGCTTGATCAGGAGGTGTCCCAGTGCGGCTACTGTCAGCCGGGACAGATTATGAGTGCGGTGGCGCTGCTGGAAAAGACCCCGAAACCGACAGATCCTGATATCGACAAGGCTATGAGCGGCAATCTTTGTCGCTGCGGCACCTACAACCGGATCCGCCGGGCGATCCACGCCGCCGCCACACCGGCAGCGGCACCGACTGCCAAACCAGCAGCGAAAGCCAAACCTGCCGCGAAAGGGGGTAAGAAACCATGAGCGGAAAATCAGGCATGACCAGACGTCAGTTCATTACGTCAGGGGCCTTGGCGGGGGGGGGAC
>CAZSTJ010000226.1:0-5620 GCA_964609805.1 uncultured Geobacter sp.
GGGAGGGGCTTCCGGGGCTGCTCGGGCTGCCAGCCGGCCTGTCACTCCCCGCCCGGATGGTCGTGCTGGCGTTCGTGGCAACTTTGGTACTGTTCCCGCTCACCCCCTTTTCAGCCTGGCGCTCCCGTTGCCAGGAGCGGGAAGCTGATCGTTATGCCTGCGATCTGACCGGCCGGCCCCAGGACCTGGCCTCGGCCCTGGTCAAGATGTCGGCGGAGAATCTCTCCAATCTGTTTCCCCATCCCTGGTACGCGGCGTTTCATTATAGTCATCCGCCCGTTGTGGAGCGGGTCGGCTATCTCAAGGGGTGGGAGCAGGACTACCAGTCCGGCTTGTCCCCCACGGTCCCCAGTACACAGTAATGGCCTGCGTGCTTCATCTCCTCCGTAAGCGGTTTCTGGATGATGTTGCGTCGTTCGGGACCGTCGTACTCGGCGCCGCCGTCTCCCCGAATCGGCTCGGCGCCAACCTTCACCCAGCGGTCGGTACGCCGGAAGGCCAGCACCGCCCCGGCAGCGATCAGCCGCTTGAGGTCACGGGCATCAACCGTTTCCACGGAGTCGTAATGGGACATAACCGGAATCTTCATGATGCACCTCCGGATACAGAGGGGGTTGCCGGAAGAGAGGGGAAGAAAGAGATGGGAGCAGGATTATAAAATATCACGGGGTGTTCCCGCACCGCAACAGGATGCCTATTCCTTAGTGTAAAGCACCGCAACAGCCCGGCCCCGGCCGTCGCCGACGGCGACCCACCCGTGGGGCTGGCTGGAATCGTAATAGATGCTGTCACCCGCCTGCATGCGGATAACCTCGCTGTTGTAATGGAAATCCAGCTCCCCTTCGGTGACATAGAGGAATTCTTCGTCACCGTCATGCCGGAAAAAGAGCTTTTCGTCCCACTCCCGCCGCTCGAACTCCACCAGGAACGGCTCCATGTGTTTATGCCGCAGTCCCTGGGCAAGGGAGTGGTAGGTGTAGGGGCGGGAGACATCATTGACAACCTTGCGGGGGGGATCCTCCTTAAGATCCTCGCGCCGGGTCAATACATATTTCTGCCGATTGCCTTCATCTTCGAAGAAAAAATGGATGCCGACCTTCAGTCCCTTGGCAATCTTGAGCAGCGTGGCGAGGGGAGGAACGACCTGCTGATTTTCGATCTGCGACAGCAGCGGTTTCGACAGGGTGGTGAGGGTCGACAGCTCCTGCAGGGTCAGCCGCTTCTGCTGCCGTAGTTCCCGAATCTTTTCCCCGATGCGGAACTCCCTGATCTGATCCTTGATGTCGCTCATGGCGGCTCTCCCGGGCATCTAACTGTGTGCCGACGAAGTGAATGAAGCCATATGGTTACATGAAAGCAGCAGGAGATTCAATAACATTATTATGCTCTGTAAAACAATAGCCGCCCCCAGCGGTGTGAAATGTGAATTACGTTGACATAATGTGCAAATATAGCTAGAGTTTTACCTCTTTAAGGTAACTTTTTCAGCCCGACTACGGTAATGCATAACACCATGAATATCCTGTCCCGTCTGATGCACCGACTGCTTGTTGTTGCCCTGCTTGCCCAGTTCCTTGTCGGATGTTCGAGCAAGAGCGAATCCCCGCTTTTTTTCGAATCGAAGCGCAAAGGAGGGGAAGCGGAGGCGCCGGTCAAGGATGTGCCGGCGGATATCATCGCTTCCCAGAAGGCGTTCAGTGCGGTGGCAAAGCAGGTTACCCCCTGTGTCGTCAATATCTCCACCGTCAGCAGAAAAAAGATCATCCAGCCGTTCTTTGAAATGAACCCGCTGTTCGAGGATTTCTTCGGTGCCCCCCAGACCAGGCGGGACAAAAGTCTGGGGTCCGGTTTCATCATCAGCCGGGACGGCTACATCGTCACCAATGACCATGTGGTGCGGGACGCGGAAAGTATCCAGGTCAAGCTGTCCAACGACAAGGTGTATGACGCGAAGATCGTCGGCGGTGACCAGAAGACCGACATCGCGGTGATCAAGATCAATGCGGCCGATCTGCCTGCTGCGGTCCTGGGGGATTCGGAAAAGCTGGAAGTGGGGCAGTGGGCAATCGCCATCGGTAATCCCTTCGGCCTGGAACGCTCCATGACGGTCGGCATAATCTCCGCCACCGGCCGTTCCAACATGGGGATCGAGACCTACGAGAATTTCATCCAGACCGATGCCTCCATCAACCCGGGTAATTCCGGCGGCCCGCTGCTGAATATCCATGGCGAGGTAATCGGCATCAACACCGCAATCGTTGCGGCCGGTCAGGGGATCGGCTTCGCCATCCCGATTGCCATGGCCAAACCGATCTTTACCCAACTGGTACAGAAGGGGGCCGTCAGCCGCGGTTATATGGGGGTGACGATTCAGCCGGTTACCGAGGAGATCGCCGGCTCGTTCGGTCTGAAGCAGGCCCGGGGTGCCCTGATCAACGACGTACTCAAGGGAAGCCCTGCTGACAAGGCCGGTATTCGTCAGGGTGATGTCATCACCGGGTTCAATGGTTCCGAGGTGAAGGACCCCTCTCATCTGCAGCGGCTGGTCGCCGAGCATGGCGTCGGTAAGTCTGCCCGGGTGACGGTCTTCAGAGACGGGAAAACGGTAGAACTCTCCATGACCCTCACCAGCGCCGACCAGGCCCCGGTTCAGAAGCGGCAGTCGGGTGCACGGGGGGAGCGACAGGGGCAGGCCGACCCGCTTGGACTGATGGTTGAAGAGTTCGAGGAGGGGGGCGTTGTCGTGGCGGAGGTCCTCCGGGGAAGTCCTGCAGCCGACGCCGGGATCAGGCGCGGCGATGTCATCATCTCCATCAACCGGAAAAAGGTTTCGACAGGCACGGACTACAATCGGGCCATTCAGCAGGCGGGCCGTGGAGGAAATATCATCATCCTTGCCCGTCGCGGCGATGCAAGTATCTACTTTGTCTTGAAATTAAAATAACTACGATTAAGGAAAGAGCGACCATGAGCACTATTGACAATCCCGATCTCGCAAAACGTCTCGCCCGCGCCATCCTCTCCGATGTTGCCCTGTACAACCCGGAGAAGGTTGAAAACGGCATCAAAAACGACAATATCTTCGACATCCTCAAGGATGAACTGGAAGAAGGTCGCCAGCATTTCCACTCCCGCGTCTCTCCGGATCTGAACCCGGATGGCATCTATGATATTGCGGTGGTGGACGTGCTCATCAAGCGGGCCGGCAAGATCGAATCTTCCATCTGGTAGCGTTTCAGGAATTTCGGGAATAACCATGCGCAAGGCGCACCTATCGGGGTGCGCCTTTGCTTTTGAACGGGGACTATGCGAGAAGAATGTCTTACCTATAGCGGTGAAGGTGATCCGGTCCGGCTGGATCTGTATGTGTGCGGACAGCTTGCCGGTGAAACCAGGGCCTCTGTCCAGCGGCTGATCGAGGGGGGCAATGTCCTGGTCAATGGCCGGCCGGCCAAGGCATCTCTGAAACTTCAGGGGGGCGAAGTGATTTTGGTGGCCATTCCGGACCCGGTCGCCACTGAGCCGCAACCGGAAAGCATCCCCCTGCAGGTGTTGTATGAAGATCATGATCTGATCGTCATCAACAAACCGGCCGGTATGGTCGTGCATCCCGGCCCGGGCAACAGCGGCGGCACCCTGGTGAATGCCCTGCTTGCGCACTGCAGTGATCTCTCGGGTGTTGGCGGTGAACTGCGCCCCGGCATCGTGCACCGCCTGGACAAGGGGACGACCGGTGTACTGGTGGCCGCCAAAAATGACCGGGCCCACCAGTCTCTCTCGGCCCAGTTCCATGAACATTCGATCAAACGGATCTACCAGGCGTTGGTGTTCGGTAATCCGGAGGTCGATACCGGTAAGATCGAGGGGACCATCGGGCGGCATCCGACCGACCGCCTGCGGCAGTCGGGCAAGGCCAAAAGCGGCAAGCACGCCGTTACCCGCTGGCGGGTCAAGGAACGATACGGCAGGATCACATTGGTTGAACTGCGCCTGGAAACCGGCCGTACGCACCAGATCAGGGTCCATCTGACCGAGTCCGGCATGCCCCTGTTGGGCGACCCTCTCTATCTTGACGGCGGGCGGACCAATAACCTGGCCGACCCCCGCCTGAAAAAGATGATCACCAGCCTGGGAAGGCAGGCACTTCATGCCCGCACCCTCGGCTTCATTCACCCGGTTACCGGTGAGTACCTGGAGTTCAGCGCCGAACTGCCTCCCGACATGCAGGGGTTGCGCGACTATCTGGCCGGAATGGCATCCGGCCAACCAGCTCCGAACTGAAAAAGGGTGGCGCCAATGGGCGCCACCCTTTTTCAATCATTTCACTGTTACAATCCCGCAGAATGTCCCTTCAGGATTCCTACCCGAGCAGGATTTCCTCAAGCCGCAGCAGCTGGTCAACCGTTTGGCTCAGATAGACGGGGCAGCCCATCTGTTCCGGCAGACGCAGATCCACATCGTAACGGTCTCCGACAAAGAGCGTCTGTGCCGGCAGCAGGCCGGTCTCTGTAAAGATCCGTTCAAGAAGCTCACGGTCCGGCTTTGCCTGCCAGTTGTCGTCTATGGCATATATCTTACGGAAGAGACCGCCCAAGCCGAGATGGGCGGTGATCCGGTTTGTCAGGGTGCGGTTGTTGTTGGTGAGCAGGAAAAGGGGCATGGTTCTCCCCAGCTTGTCCAGCAGATGTATGACCCGTTCATCACGATCCAGATAGGATTCCGGCTGCAGCGATGCCGTGAAGTGGGTGTGCAGATCCTGAACAGTGCCGCCGAGGTGCCGGCACACGGCGGACAGGGTCGGGACGTTGCCGCTTTTTTCGATCAGCCGTGCCCGTTCTGCGGCGATCATCATGCGGGCATCATCCGGTGAGGTCTGTTTCAGGCCGGCGATATACCCGGCAGCCGAATCCTGTATCGTAATAGCGAACTCAGGCGAGTCGTACAGGGTGCCGTCAAGATCAAAGACAATGCCGCCGATGCGGCCGCGCAGCCCGGTCATTTATCCCCCGATTCTGCGCTGGCAGAGGAGCTGCGCGGTCGGAACCCCCTTTGACTGGACCAGGATCCTGAAGGTGTCTCCCATCCCCCCCTCGGGCATGATCAGTTTTTTCAGGGCCAGCCGCAGTTTGAGCTTCTCCTCATCGGTGGCATCTGACCGTTCGAACGCCTCGATCTCCTCAACAATGCCGGCCGCGAGGAGAAAGCGGTACTGTTCGCCGAACCACTCCGTCTGCAGTCCCAGCTCGCTGCCGCGGTTCATCAGGGTGGTGAAGTCCACATGGGAGGTGATGTCCTGCAGACCGAGGCGGATATACGGATTTTCCTCGATCTGGTGCCGGTAGTAGCAGAGCAGGGTGCCCCGTTTGCGGCGGGGGGTGTACAGCTCTTCGGCCGGGTAGCCATAATCGATCGTCAGGATGAAACCGCTCTTCAGGGCGCGGGATGCCGATGCCAGCCACTCCTGCGCCGCCAGGTTCACCTCCGCCTGCTGTCCCGGATGGAGCGACAGCCCGAGCTTGTCGAAATACTCGGCGATGGCGGGGGTGGACAGCGGCCCGGCCTCTTCGACAAATGAGTCGTCTCTCCGGTTGACATATACCTCCTCCAGTCCCTCTCCTCC
>CAZSTJ010000227.1:0-3518 GCA_964609805.1 uncultured Geobacter sp.
ATCATGATGTCGTTGATCTCGCGGGCGCTCTCGCAGGAGACCACCAGCCCGGCCTTGATCTGCCCCAGTTCGATGCGGTTGGCCACGTCGAGGATGCCGTTCAGCACGCCGAGACAGGCGTTGGAGAGGTCGAATACCGCTGTCTTTCCGCCGATGCCGAGGCCGTTGGCCACGCGGCAGGCGGTGGCCGGTTCGAATTGCTCACGGCAGACGCCGGCGTAGATCAGGGCGCCGATATCGGACGGGGCAATGCCGGTGGAGAGCAGCACCTTGCGGGCGGCGGCGATGGCGCCGTGGGAGAGCGGATAGCCCGGCTCCCACCAGCGCCGTTCCCGGATGCCGGTCAGGGCCTGCAGCTGTCCCGGTGCGATGCGCAGGTACTTGTACAACGGCTCCAGGCGCGCCTCCAGCTCGGTGGATGTGACGACAACCGGTGCCAGCTCGTAGCCGAGCGCCTCGATGGTTACTTTGCGGTATTTCATGGTGATTGCTCCGAAAATGCCAAATCGTTCGTTATGTTAGTAAGGTAATGTTTCCGTTCATGGTTCGATACCTCACCACGAACGGAAACCAAGCTCTTTCATGTCCGTTCGCCCTGAGGTATCGAAGGGTGAACGGGCATCCTCAGTAATCAAACCATCCTTACGGTGAAATCATTCATCTGGTAAATCGTCTTGCCGTCCACGGAGAGGAAGCCGGCGGCGGTCAGGGTCTTTGTATCTTCATCAACGGCGGTAATCCAGGCTTCCACGGTCACGGTGCTGTTGGTCGGTACGATCTGGCCGCGATAGAGCCAGCTGTGTTTCCGTTCCAGCGCGACGGTTTCGAGGATACTGCCCGGTTGCCATCCCCAGCGTTCGACAACGGCGAACTTGACCAGCTGCAGAAATGACTCCAGCCCCAGGGAGCCGGGGGTGACCGGATCTTCGTAGAAGTGGGCCTTGAAGAACCACTCTGCCGGATCGACCTCCTTGATGCCCCGAATGTATCCCAGTCTCTGCGGGCCGCCATCCGCCACAAAGAGATCGATACGGTCGATCATGCGCAGCTGCGTGTCCGGGAAGGGAATCTCCGACGGGTAGGGGAGGCTGCGGCCACGCGCCGCTTCATCCGCTGTCGGCAGATAAGCCTTCACATCACGGATGCCAACCTGGTTGGCCAGGGCCTCCTTGGAGAAGAAGCCGAACATGGTGTCACCTTCGTAGAGGATGCCACGGCTGTCGGCTACACTGAAGTCGAACTCCTGGATGATCATGCCGCCGCTGGTGGCCACCTTCTTCATGGTTGCGGTGCAGGTCAGCATGCCACTGTCCGGGGTGACCGCGCGATGCTGGACCGCTGTGCCCCCCAGGTTGCGGAACGAGATATCCGTGGGAGATGTCAGGGCCGAACCGACGTAGGCAGCCAGCCAGCCGCAGGGCTGCAAGGCCGCCTCCAGCAGAACCGAGAAGGGCATGCGTGGCTGGCGCTCCACGGCGAAGAACCAGGCATCGGAAGTCAAGTCGAACTGGGCCTCGGCCATGGCACCGGCGGTCATCTGCCACGGTTCGCCGCGCAGGGCGGTGACCCGGTCCATGAACTGGAACGGCGGTCCCGGCAGGCGGGCGATCTTGCGTCCCCTGTCGGCATCGAAGGGACGGTAGCGGTCACCGAACCCTTCCGAGGGGTTGCCGTTGCTGTAGGCCAGGATCTGTTCTTTGGTGTAGAGGGGCGGTTTCGGTCCGTAGGGGATTACGGAGCGTCCCTGCCACAGGGCCTGCAGCTTCTCTTTGGTCGTGCCGGTCAGGCGGGCCGACATGGAGGTGATCTCTACGATCGGTTTGCCGTCAGCGTACATGAGGGCGTCGCAGATCACGAACGGTTCCGGCCGGTAGCCGATCTCGCGGATCGTGACCTCGTAGGTGACGACCTTGGTCGTCTCCAGTACCTGACCGCGGCAGCAGAGTTTGCTGGCCACGCCCGGCACCGGCTCCCAGACGGCGCCGTCGGCCGCCTCTGCCACCCACCCCATACGGAGCAGGTAGATGCGCAGGGTGTGCATACAGCACTCGTACATCAGGGTGCCGGGCATGACCCGGTCATCGACAAAATGGCAGGTGATGAACCAGTCGTCCGGCCGGATATCGGCCTCGGCCCGGATGAAGCCGGCACCGCAGCGGCCTCCGGCCGGGTCGATATCCATGACCCGGTGCACCAGGCGCATCCTGCCGCCCGGGATGGTCAGGGGGCGGGCGACCGGCAGCCCCTCGAACAGGGGGCCGAAGCAGCCTGCCAGGTCGCCGTCACGCAGCCGGTCCAGTTGTTTTGAATCGTACCCTTCACGACCCATGGGTACCAGATCACTCCAGTCGGCCGGCCGTTTGCCGACGGTGGGGCGCAGGTCGATGGCCGGGCGGACGATCCCCTTGCCGGCATCCAGCTCCTGCTGGCTGAAGAAGCCGGCGCAGCCGTCCCGCATGGACATGAGCGGATCGCCGTTCACCGTGGCCTCGAAGTAGAAACGGAACAGCCAGGTGTCTCCCTGGCGGAAGAACCGTTCGATGCGGATGTCGTAATGGATGGTCTCACCCGGTCCGGGAAGGCCGCGATGGAAGGTGACCACGGCATCCAGCAGGCGGTAGACCGCCAGGCCTCGCGTGATGAAGTCTATCCCCAGGTAGCCGGAGAGGAACAGGTCGGCTTGTCCCGCCTCCACGGCGATACAGGTGGGGATGCGGCCGCCGTCCAGGTACCAGGCGCCCGGGTGGACGTCGTGCTCGGTAATCACCCGGCCATGGGTCATGGAACGGGGTTCACCCTCGATGCTGACGATCCGATCCACCAGCATCAGTGGTTCGTCCGGCAGGCGCACCCGGGTGGGGAAACTATCGGCCTCGGCGAACCGGGGGCCGAGCATGCGGGCCACGGAACCGACCGCGAATTCCATGCACATGGCGCGGTCGAAGGCTATGGAGCGTTTCTCTGTTGTCGATTTTGTCTGTACGGGTGCAGGTTCGCATATCGCAACCGGTACAGGAGGACCAGCCAGCGAAACATCCACCGGTACCTGATCCCCCAATGCCTGACGCAGCTGCATCTCCAGGACCATGGCCTGGGCCATGGTTTCGGTCAGGATGGTGCTGAAGCTGAGAAATGCCTCATGGGCCTTGATCTGTTCCTGCTGGGCCACGGCAAACTGCTGCAGCAGGGCGTCGGTGGTGGAGGCAGCGGCAGTTGGAATCCGGGCAGGCGGTGCCGGTGTCGGTGCCGCGGGTCTCGGCGCTGTCGGGACCGCAGCAGGGGCGACAGTCGGCGATGCCTGGGGCGGATGGGGTGGCTGAAACGGCGTGCCGCCGATGGCGACCCGGACGGTTGCTGCAGAAGAGGTGGTATCAGTACTCCGCTCCGGCTTGAACAACGGCGACAAGTCCACCGGTACCCGCTCGGCGATCAGGCTTGCCAGCATTCGGAGCAGGGTGGTTTGTGGGTCCTGCCCGCCGTAGCAGGCGGAACGTGCCAGATGGGGACGGTCCCCCAGG
>CAZSTJ010000227.1:3528-5544 GCA_964609805.1 uncultured Geobacter sp.
GGATACGGCCGATCATCCGGCTGCAGGAGGCGCCAGGACCCATCTCCAGGAAGATGCGGGCGCCGGCGGCATAGGCCGATTCGATCACCGAGGGGTAGTTCAGGCCGTGCAGCGCCTGACCCAGGATCGATTCGGCGGCGTTCTCGCGGGTAAGCTCGTACGGCCCCCCTTTGACGCCGCTGTAATAGGTGATGCCGGGGGGCGGTTCGGTGGGGAACAGATGCAGGTCGTGGTACGGCTGCCCCACCTGTTCGGCCACCTCGCAGTGGACGGTGGTCACCCCCTGCAGCGGGAAGAAACGACAGCCGAGGGCAGATACCAGGCTGTTCACGGCACTGCTGTCGCCGCCGATGACGCATTCGTCCGGGGTGTTGACGATCAGCAGGTAGGCGCGGGGATGGTCGGGCAGCAGACGGCGTACCTCTGACTCCGGTGCCTCGGCAACCCCCAGGCTCCAGCTGACTGTCGCGTCATCCTGCAGCCCCCAGGCCGCACGGGCAGCCCGGCATTCGCCGGCCAAGTCATGGGTAAAAAGCGTCGAATCCTGCATGCGGGTGTACATGCCGTCCCGGTCGCGCCAGGCCCGCTGGGAGAAGAGCGCGGCCGATTCCCCCAGGCTATAGCCGATGGCATGGGTCGGGGTTATTCCAAATGCACGTACCAGATCACTGACCCCGCAGCCGGTGGCCACCTGACCGAAGATGACGGCCCGATGGTTGTCGCTGACGCTGGCGGCGGTGGGGCCGTTCCAGAACTGTTCCGGCTGGAACTGCTTGCGCAGGTAGAGGTTTTCACGGTCCTGGAGGTGCAGGATCCGGGGCCAGCGGCCGAACAGCTCCCTCCCCATGCCGGGAAAATGGTTGCCGGAGCCGGGGAAGACAAAGGCGATCTGTCCGTCGATGCCCAGCGGCTGCTCCGAATAGAAGAGGCGGTCACGCAGGGCGGGGATCGTGTCGGAGAAGGCACCTGTCTCAAGCCGCTCCCGGCCGAGACGGATCAATGCCTCCAGATCGGCGTTGTCGCGTGCCACCATGGAGAGGGCCAGCCTGTGTCCGGGACGACTGCAGACAGCAGTCAGGTTTGTGTGGCTAAGTTCGGATAGTGAACCTTTAAAATCAAACAGGTTACGCTCAAGCTCTTCAAGTCCTTGTAGTAGTTCTGTCGGGGTATCGCCAGACACGGCAAAGAGGAAATCTGACCCGTCACCGACAGGAACCAGCGTATCTGACCCGCTGTAGGCGGACGATCCTTCATACCCCTCCAGCACCACATGACAGCAGGAACCGTCCACTGAACGCATGTTGACCGCAGCCCGGCGCGGGCCATCGGCACGATTGCGCAGCCAGTAACGTGACCCCGACGGGAGAAACAGCCTGCCGGGAGTTGCCAGCTCGGGGCAGGGGGTATCGGCACCGCGTCCGGCGGGGATAATCTCGTGGTACAGGGCCAGGCAGCTCCGTACCAGGGAGGCCAGTCCGGCGGCGGCTCCGCTGTGGCCGATCTGACCGGCCAGGACCCCCAGGGCGCAAGCGCGCTCCTCGCTGCCGGCGGGATCGATGTGCGATTTCAGATCATGAAGCTCTTTGCGATCTTCCGTAACCGTCCCGTCGGCACCGCATTCCAGGAAATCGATGGAGGCCGGCTCTACCCCGGCGTCCCCGAATGCCCGTTGCAGGGCCAATTGACCGGAATCAGCAGAACTGCCGCTGCCCATGCCGCGGATGACGCCGTATATCCGGTCGCCGTCCCGCTCCGCATCGGACAAACGTTTGAGTACAACCGCACAGGCACCTTCGCCGACCGTTACCCCGTCCGCCGTTGCTTCCAGCGGTGCCGAGCCGTTGGCAGTGCAGGGGCGCAGCAGATGGCGGCCGAGCACGGCCCGCAGGTCGCCGGCCAGATCGACGGCGCCCACCAGGGCGTTGTCAAGTTCGCCCCGCTGCAGCAGGCGCACCGCGGTTTCCAGGGCCTTCAGTCCGGAGTTCTCTTCGCTGGATACCGTGAAACTGGGGCCCC
>CAZSTJ010000228.1:0-5508 GCA_964609805.1 uncultured Geobacter sp.
ACATTGAACAGACCCCGGTCGGGGGTGCCGATGCGGGAGATCAGTCGGAGGGGCGCGAAGGAAGCGGCGCCGGCCGCAACGACCCCGGGAAGGCCGGCGGGATCGGTACCATCGGTGAGACATTGCAGCAGGAGCGGCAGGGTCTCTTCCCCCTCCCCCGCCACACCGAAATGAGCGCCGACTGCGGCGAGCACCTCCAGCGGCATCAGGGAAAATCCGGAGCCGCCGATGATCACCGTGCTGCGCTCCTTACATGCCGCAACGATGACCTGCAGACCGGGCAGATAGGAGCGGCTGTCGGGCCAGGTCACGTTGTCCAGATTGCGCAGCGAGATGATCGTAACGTCGGGGGCATGTTGATCTAGGGCAGCGGAAACCGCCTGTTCCGGGTCGGCTTCAAAACAGAGATCGAGGACCGCAAGATCATGCCCTGCTCCGGCCAGGGGGCCGGCAAGAAAGGAGAGCCCGATCGGGAAGACCGGATACGGGTCCCGCTCCCGGTTTGCCGAAATCAGCAGCACCTTCATGGCGTCATCAACCATTGGGTCATCCGTTCGATCCGCTCGGCGACGATCTCCGGCAGCTTGAACAGCATGATGCCGTTCCGGTCCGTGAGGGCATGGGTCGTGGTGCCGTTGGCCAGTTTGCGCCCATCGGCGGAGTGGATCTCCTGCTGGAAGACGATCGTGGCGGTCTCCGTCGGACGCAGGGTGGTGCGGACAACCACCTCGTCCTTGAACCGTGCCGGGCTGTGGTACTTCACCTCAAGGCCGATGACCGGCCCCAGGTATCCCAGCTCACCCAGCTGGGCCGCATCCATGCCGAAACGGCCGGCCAGGTCATTGCGGCCAACCTCCATCCAGGCCACGTAATGGCCGTGCCAGACGACGTTATAGGCGTCCACCTCGTTGAAGCGGACGGTTATGGTTGTTTCGTGATATCTCATTTCACCTACATCCAATTGTAACGGCTGTGAGCTAAACGGCGCGCAGTTTTTTCTCGCGCACGGTTGAGCGCGTTTTTGGACGCGATGAAGCATCTAAAAGTCGGCCGCTGGCATACTTGTGAAGTACGCTTGCAATCAATGTTTGATAGGGCATGCCTTCCTCTGCTGCCCGCATTTGGATATCCTCCAAGTCACGGGAAGAAAGGCGGATATTAATGCGTTTGTCTTTTGAAAGTGTAGCCGCAGCACTAGCTGCATAACTCTCGATCTCTTCTTTCAAATTAGGTACTGATCGCCATTCCCCCTTCTCGAATGAACCGAGAATGTCATCTTCATATTTTTTATCTTCAGTTTTCATTTTATTTTTCATTTTTGTTCTCCTCCGAATAGATAGTTTCTGGTAGCGGTTCGGCTTGGAATGATCGTCTTTAGAAACATTTCTTCATTTGTTTCGACAAAAGGAACCAAGAAGGCGTAACCGCGAATGCGGACGATAAGTAGGCGCTGGTTTGGGTATTTGTCATTGTTGGGGTGTTCGACTACATCGAGAAGCGCCCCCTGGGATATGGCGACCAGAACCTCCTCAAAGGATATCCCGCGCTCCGCTTTGAGTTGCATGTTCTTATCTGCGTTCCAATTGATTGGCTTCATAAATTGACCATAACCTCTTGTGTGCCGTTTGTCATCAAATTTATGGTTCAACGGTAATGAGGCGCAGCGGCATCGCAGTCTTATTGTGACGACCGGCTTCCGCCGATTGTTTAGGGCTTATAGCCGCCAATCAGGTCAAATTTCGATTCTATTTTTTGTTGACCGATCAATTCTTTGACTCTATATCCAGCCTCCACGTAGCCTGCACCTCCGACAACGCGAGAGTTATCCGCAAAAGTCACAACCACCTCATATGATGATTCAGCAGGTGCATACACTCGAAGTGTTCTTGTCTCTTTTGGTTCGAGTCCTGACATCTGATACCGGACTTTACCATGTCTTCCAATTTCGTGGTTAATGTCGATGGACTGAATTCTCTGAGGCGAATTGTTTGTGAAGTCTATGGTTACAATTGGCGAGCCAATGTGAAGAAAGGTGGCAGTTACCGCTCCCGCCGCAAAGATGACAATAAATGAAATCAGAAGAATAATTTTTTTCATCATGTCTTTTCGTGCCCTAACTCGTAATTGAGCAGTTAGTATGATGTTTAAATATCAGCACCTTTGTACCGCATCCTCATGTTTCTAGATGTATAAGTATTTACTACATTCACCCTGTTCATGATTCGCTGTCTATCCATCGGTTGAATTTGGTGAGGGCCTGCCCTGCCCCCGCTTCGAAAAACTGCGTAACCCCGGCCGACTTCAGGGCGCGGTAGGTCCGTTCCCAGTATACCGGGAGACACAACTCTTCTACCAGAAACCGGGGGACATCCCTCCCCTTCAGCAGGGTCTGGTCCAGATGATTCATCACCGGTATCCGGGGTTCTCGGAAGGTGTAATCGGCCACGATCGCCTGGAGCTCTCCGGTGACAGCCTGCAGCAGCGGCGTGTGCAGCGGTGCATCGGCGTTAAAGACCCCGGTGGAGAACGCGCCGGCCGCCTCCGCCTCGGCCGTGGCCGCGCAGATCCCCTCCCACTCGCCTGCCAGCAGGAAGTGCCGGGAGGTATTGCAGTTGGCCAGATACACGCCGTTGTTCGCGGCGATGGCAGCCAGCGGCTCACTGCAGAGACCGACCACACTCCCCAGGGCATACCGACTGCGTGCCGCCATTGTTGCCAGACAGACGCCGATGCGACCGGTCAGCTCCAGGGCCGCGGTGCAGTCAATGGAACCGGCGGCCGCCAGGGCGGCGTAGATCCCCAGGCTGTGTTCGGCAATCATCCCCGGCAGGCCGTGGGCGCCGTTCAGCAGGTCGCAACGGTACAGGCTCATGACCGTCCCGAACAGCTGCAGCCGGACCGGCTCCGACAACCCGGTTGCCGGGTCATCACCGAGACGCGGATCGTAACCGGAGGCGCTGCGGCACAGGTCGGCGGTGCGGCAGAACAGGGGATCATCGACCGGCAGACCGGCGAACGATACCGGCTGCCCCGGGAACATGAAGCAGTTCATGCCCCGGGGACCTTTCTATTGATCGCGGCGCGGAAGCCGATATTCATGGGGCCGAAGACCTGCACCGAGCGGTGCAGCTTGAAGATGCGCCGGTACATGGAGGGAAAGGAATAGAAGGAGCGGCAGAGCTGCTCGTATCCCTCCTGGAGCTCACGGGCGGTCATGCCGACCGGGCGGTAGGTGACATGCTCCATGTCATAGTCGCGCCAGTCATTGGAGACGATACGCCCCTCCGCCTCAAGGCGACGACGGACCTCGGTGCCCGGATAGGGGGTCAGGATCGGGAAGATGGCGGCCTCCATGCGGGCATCCTCGCAGAAGCGGAGGGTGCGTTCGAAGATGTCCGGCGTATCGCCGTCGTAACCCATGACAAAGGAGCCGAGGATGCCGATGCCGTTATCCCGAAAGCTTGTTGCGTAATCAAGATAGGACTGGGCCTTGTTGGTCACCTTACCCATGGCCGCCAGGGAATCCTGGTTGAGGGACTCGAAGCCGACGAACATCCCGACGCAGCCTGATTCACCGGCCGCCTTCACCAGCTCCTGATCTTCGGCAAAGTCGATGGGGGCATGGGAGAGCCACTTGAACCCCATCCCCTTCATCCCCTCGAAGAGCGGCAGGGAATACTTGCGGTCGGCCACGATGTTGTCGTCCACGAAAAAGACAAAGGAATTGTCCTTGCGCAGCTCCTGTAGTTCCGCAAGAACCTGGTCCACCGGGCGTTTGCGGTACTTGCGGCCGTAAAAGGCGGTCACCGAGCAGAACTCGCAGTCGAAGGGACAGCCGCGGGTGGTCTGGATGGTATTGGTGAGCAGATATCCCTTTCCCTTGAAGATCTCGCGGCGGGCAAAGGGGATATCACCCATGGGGAGCTGATCCGTGCTGCGGTAGGTCTTCTGCAGGGTGCCGGCCCGGACATCGGCCAGGAGGCGGGGCCAGACCAGCTCCCCCTCTCCCACCACCACCGCATCCACATGCTCCAGTGCCTCATCCGGCAGGTTGCTGGCATGGAAGCCCCCCATGATCACCGTCTTGCCCAGGGCTCTGAACCTGTCGGCGATCTCATAGGCCCGCACTGCCTGGGCGGTCATGGCGGTCAACGCCACGACGTCGGCCGCAGCGGCAAAATCCACCGGCTTCATATTGTCGTCGTGAAAAGAGACCTTCCACTCGGGGGGGGTTACCGCCGCAAGGGCGGCCAGCGACAGCGAAGGGAATTTGAAGGCCAGTTCCCCCCAGAGCCTTCCCTTTGGCCACCCCGGCGAGACAAAGAGGATAGTATTCATGAGTCCGCTCCCTTTTCCCCGCCAGCGGCAGCCGGCAGCCGGCCAAAGCGGGAGGCAAGATCGTTGACGATCGTGCGGACCACGCCGAGGTCGTTGGTGGTGATTGCCATATCGGCCAGCCTCCCCTTGAATCCGAGATGATAGTACCGGATCTTCTTCATCCGCAACGGTTTGGCAAAGAGCTTGAACGTCTTTCGGGCCTTGGTGATCAGCGGCACCATGATCCCCGGCATGGCACTGGTGGTGATCAGCACCCCGCCGATATCCCGGCCGGTATCCCGGACCTTCGGGGAGTACATCTCGTCGTTCCAGTAGCAGAAGATGCTCATCCGCTCCAGGATGATCCGGAGAGACGACGGGAGATCGTAACAGTTGATGGGTGCAGAGACGATGATGCAGTCGGATGCCAGGAGCGATGTCATCAGGTGCTGCATATCGTCATGCACGGTACAGATGCCGAGTTCGTTGCCGGGCGTCTTCATGCAGCCCCGGCAGTTATTGCAGAAACCGATCCGCAACTCCCGGCTCTTGAAATAATTGCTCTGCAGGCTCCGTTCCGACAGCCCCTTTGCCAGGGCGTCGCAGATCCGGTCGTTGATGCCGTTCGTGCGCTGGGAAAAATTGAGGATGGTGATCATGGGACCGCCTTGGGCCGGGTGGCCAGATGTTCCTTCAGGTATTCGGCCGGTTTCATCATCCGCTGGGTCCGCCAGAGCACCCGCAGGATGTAGGGGATCTGACTCGGACGGACCTGCCGCACCCAGTCCATGATCCCCTTGTCGCCGGCGGTGTTGAGGATCGACCTGCGCCAGGTCTCGGCGTACAGCTCAAAGAACCGTTCCGCCCCCAGGCGCGGCTCCCAGAGCAGGTGGTGCATATCGTAGTTGGCCCACTGCTGACCAGCGGTCCGGTCGGCGGTCTGCCGATGGTAATCGGTGCCGGGGAGCGGGGTGCGGATGGTGAAGCCGGCCCGCTGCAGGCCGTACTGCTCCACAAATCCCCACAGCTCGCGAAAATCCGCTTCCTCCCAGTCAGCATCCACCAGGAAGTTGCCGTTGATCCCGTATCTCAGTTCACGGGCGATACGGACCGCCTCGATGCTGTCCTCAACCCCTGCCCCCTTGTCGAGCCCGTCCAGCCCCTGGTCGCTGGCCGCCTCCAGACCGAGAA
>CAZSTJ010000229.1:0-5508 GCA_964609805.1 uncultured Geobacter sp.
CCCCGACCCGGCGCGTGGCGCGGGCATAGCCGTCGGCAGCGTGCGTGCCGGCCTGCTCATGGCGCGGCAGGATGTGGCGGATCTCCTTGAAACTGAAAAGTTCGTCATAGATATTGATGACCGTGCCGCCGGGATAGCCGAAGACCGTATCGACCCCTTCCCGCTTCAGGCATTCGAGCATGATTCGTGCACCGTTCATTTTCATAATTCATTACCTCGTATCGAATAAAATTCGTTTATCATCCAACGGAAAAAAAGTTTCGCGCAAAGCCCGCTAAGAACGCAAAGTTAAATCATCCAACATTCAATATACAGCCTTCATCTGCTCTGTATATAGACAACCTTCACCCTGGTAATTCATGGTGAATTTCTTTGCGCCCTTTGCGCCTTTGCGTGAGCAACTGCCGTTTTGGTTCAATCCGCCGTGGTAACGGCACCGGTATGGGCCGACGTTACCACCTTGGCATAGCGTGCCAGCCAGCCGGTTCGGATCTTCGGTTCCGGGGCCTGCCATTTCGCCCGGCGGGCCGCAAGGGTGGCATCATCCACCAGCAGTTCCAGCCTGCGGTTGGGGATATCGAGCAGGATGCGGTCCCCCTCCTCCACCAGCGCAATGGGGCCCCCTTCAGCCGCCTCGGGAGAGATGTGACCGATGCAGGGGCCACGGGTACCGCCGGAGAAACGGCCGTCGGTGATCAGCGCCACCGAATCGCCCAGTCCCATCCCCATGATGGCTGCCGTGGGTGCCAGCATCTCGCGCATGCCGGGGCCGCCTTTCGGCCCTTCATAGCGGATGACGACCACGTCGCCTGAGGTGATCTTCCCCTCCATGATGGCGGCCATGGCCTGCTCTTCAGCATTGAAGCAGCGGGCGGTCCCTTCGAAGCGCATCATCGGGGCGGAAACGCCGGACTGCTTGACGACAGCCCCTTTGGGAGCGATGTTGCCGGACAGGATGGCAATGCCACCTTCCTTTTTCACCGGATTCCCAAGCGGGCGGATGACCTCCTCGTCTACATTCATGATGCTCTCGGCCAACTGATGGGTTGTCAGACCGAAGAGCGTCGGGGTGTCGTTAATCTTGTCCCCGAGTTGTTTCAGGACACCGGCAACACCGCCGGCGATATCCAGATCTTCCATAAAATGTTCGCCGGCCGGATTCATGGAAGCCAGCTGCGGGGTGTCCTTGGCCAGGATGTCAAAGGTCTCCAGCGGCAGCTCCACACCGGCCTCGCGGGCAATGGCCAGCAGATGCAGCACGGTATTGGAGGACCCCCCCAGGGCCAGGTCAACGCGGATGGCGTTCTCAAAGGCTGCCCGGGTGAGGATGTCGCGGGGTTTGACATCTTTCTGCACCAGCTCGACGATCTTCTCGCCGGAGGCAAAGGCAATGCGGCGCTTGAGGGCCGAAACCGCCAGGGCGGTACCGCAGCGCGGCAGGCTCATGCCGAGGGTTTCAGTCAGGATGGCCATGGTGTTGGCGGTAAAGAGGCCCTGGCAGGAGCCCATGCCGGGACAGGCGTTGTCTTCACAGACCTGCAGTTCCTTGTCGCTGATAACACCGGCCTTGTAGCGGGCCATGGCCTCGAAGGTATCGGAAACGAAGGAATACTGGCGGCCGGCCGGGCCCCGGCCGCTCATCATCGGACCGGCAGTAACCACGATGCAGGGAATGTTGAGTCGTGCGGCTGCCATCAGCATACCGGGGGTGATCTTGTCGCAATTGGTCAAGAGCACCAGGCCGTCCAGGCGATGTGCCTCGGCAACCGACTCCACCATATCGGCGATCAGCTCGCGGGTCGGCAGAGAGTAGTGCATCCCCTTGTGCCCCATGGCCATGCCGTCACAGACGCCGGGGATACCGAAGAAGAAGGCATACCCACCGCCGGAGTGGACCCCTTTCTCGATAAAGCGCTCCAGGTCACGCATCCCCACATGACCGGGGATGAGGTCGGTGAAGCTGGTAGCCACACCGATAAACGGTTTTTCCATCTGGTTCTGGGGAACGCCGGTCCCTTTAAGCAGGGCACGGTGCGGGGTCCGCTCCAGCCCTTTTTTTATCATATCGCTTCTCATGCCATGAAATTCCTTTAAAGTTATTTCGAAACTACTCGATAGATGAATAGACCTCTCCATTAAAAAAGGATAGAAAAAATACTATATATACGGAATGCTGTCAACCTTCAAAGACCGTTTTACACTTAAATTGAATTATCCATCAAATAGCGCAGACGGCTTGCAATACAAAGGTGAAATCTATATAATTTTTGCCTATTTCTGCTTATGAGGACTCACCCATGAAATCCGCACCAAAAGCAGACCATCAGGAACAGAAACCGGGTATCGAAGATTTGCAGCGTTCGTTCCTTCACCACCTGCAGTACACCCTCGTCAAGGACAAGTACTCGGCTACCCGGGCCGACCTCTACCTGGCCATGGCCTATGCCGTACGCGACATACTGGCGGACCGCTGGCTCGACACCCAGCAGACCTATTACAACAAGGACGCCAAGCGGATCTACTACATCTCCATGGAGTTCCTCATGGGTCGAAGCCTGGGGAACAGCCTGATCAACCTGGGGCTCCAGGACCAGTGGGAACAGGCCCTCCAGGAACTGGGCATCGACATCCAGGACCTGGCGGAGAAGGAATGGGACGCCGGCCTGGGCAACGGAGGCCTGGGGCGTCTGGCTGCCTGCTTTCTCGACTCCATGGCAACCATGGCTTTGCCGGCCTACGGCTACGGCATCCGCTACGAATACGGCATGTTCTACCAGCGGATCGTGGACGGCACCCAGATGGAGGTGCCGGACAACTGGCTCCGCTACGGCAACCCCTGGGAGTTCGGGCGTCAGGAGCACCTGCACAAGATCCAGTATCACGGCCGGGTGGCGGACTATATTGACGAAGACGGCGAAAAATGCTTCTCGTGGGTCGATACCCTCGACGTCATGGCGCTGGCCTATGACGTGCCGATTCCCGGTTATGCCAACGACACCGTCAACACCATGCGTCTCTGGAGCGCGAAATCCACCCGTGACTTCGAACTGACCTCATTCAACCAGGGGAACTACGTCGGCGCGGTCGAATCGAAGATGAAGACCGAGAACATCTCGAAGGTGCTCTACCCCGCCGACCATATGCTGGAAGGTAAGGAACTCCGCCTGCGCCAGGAGTATTTCCTGTCGTCGGCCACGGTGCAGGACATCTTCTACCGGTTTGCCAAAAAGCATGAAGACCTGGATCTCCTGCCGCAAAAGGTGGCTATCCAGCTTAACGACACTCACCCCACCCTCGCCATCCCCGAACTGATGCGCATCCTGCTCGACGAAAAGAAAATCGGCTGGGACCGTGCCTGGAATATCGCCGTGCGGGTCTTTGCCTACACCAACCACACCATCCTGCCGGAGGCGCTGGAAAAATGGCCGGTCGCCATGATGGAGCACATCCTGCCGCGGCACCTGATGATCATCTACGAGATCAACAACCGTTTCATGAAAGAGATAGCGGCCCGCTTCCCCGGCGACGGCGAGCGGATGCGCCGCATGTCGATCATCGGTGAGGAGGGGGAGAAACATGTGCGCATGGCACACCTGGCCATTGTCGGCAGCCACTCCGTCAACGGTGTCTCGGCGCTGCACAGCGAAATCCTGAAGGATGACCTGTTCCGCGACTTCCACCAGCTCTGGCCGGAGCGGTTCAATAACAAGACCAACGGCATCACCCAGCGGCGCTGGCTCAAACATGCCAATCGCCCCCTGGCAGGCTTGATCTCTTCCAGAATCGGCGACGGCTGGAGCACCGACCTGAGCGAATTGAGCCGCCTGCGCCCGTTTGCCGATGACCGGGATTTCCAGCGGGAGTGGAGCGCCGTCAAGCTCGCCAACAAGAAAAAATTGGCCGAGCATATCTACAAGCAGGTAGGCATCACCATCCCTGAGGAGATGCTGTTCGACTGCCAGACCAAACGCATCCACGAGTACAAGCGGCAGCTGCTCAACGTGCTGCACGTCATCACCCGCTATAACCGTATCAAAGCCGGCCAGGGCCGCACCTTCGCCCCTCGGGCAGCCATCTTCAGCGGCAAGGCCGCCCCCTCGTACCAGATGGCGAAGCTGATCATCCGCCTGATCAATGCGGTTGCGCAGGTCGTCAACAACGATCCGGCCGTCAACCATCTGCTCAGGGTGGCCTTCCTCCCCAACTACAACGTAACGCTGGCGGAGATGATCTTCCCGGCCGCCGACCTGTCGGAGCAGATATCTACCGCCGGCACCGAGGCCTCCGGCACCGGCAACATGAAATACGCCCTGAACGGCGCCCTGACAATCGGCACCCTGGACGGCGCCAACATAGAGATCATGGAGGAGGTCGGGTGTGACAACATCTTCATCTTCGGCCTGACCACCGATCAGGTCAACGCCCTGAAGGGGGCCGGGTACCGGCCTCAGGATTATTATTTCCGCAACCAGGAACTGAAACAGGCCATTGACATGATCGGCAGCGGCCACTTCTCTCCCGGTTCCCCGCAGCTGTTCAAACCGATCGTCGACACCCTGCTACAAATCGACAACTACCTGCTCCTGGCCGATTACGCCGCCTATGTACACTGCCAGGAACATGTGGACCAGCTGTACCTGCAGCCGGACCGGTGGGCACGGGCCTCCATCCTCAACACCGCCGGTATGGGCAAATTTTCCAGCGACCGCACCATTGCCGAATACGCCCGGGACATCTGGGGCGTCCGTCCGGAAAAGGTCAGCCGCCGCAACCGGCATGACCATTACCGGTCATGGATGAGTCCGTGAAGACTCCGGGACTCTGGGACGAGCAGACACCACACCCTGCCGAGGGTCCATCGGCGACCGCCCCCCTTGCCGAGCGGATGAGACCCCGCACCCTGGCCGAGTTCAGCGGCCAGGAACATCTGCTGGGTGAAGGGCGCATCCTCCGCCGCATGATCGAGACCGACAACCTGTCGTCCCTCATCTTCTGGGGTCCGCCGGGGTGCGGCAAGACCACCCTGGCCCATGTCATCGCCTCCGAAACCAAATCCCGCTTCATCTTCTTCTCCGCCATCCTCTCCGGCGTCAAGGAGATCCGTGAAATCTTCCGCGAGGCGGAGGGGTTTGCCCTGCGCGGGCAACGGACGATCCTCTTCGTGGACGAGATCCACCGTTTCAGCAAATCCCAGCAGGACGCCTTCCTGCCGGCGGTGGAAAAGGGGCAGGTCACCATCATCGGCGCCACCACCGAAAACCCCTCCTTCGAGGTCATCGCTCCGCTCCTCTCCCGCTGCCGGGTACTGACCCTGCAGCAGTTGGAACCGCCACGGGTACGTGCCATCCTCCAGCAGGCCCTGGCCGATCGGGAACGAGGCCTCGGCGAGCGGGGGATCACCGTCGAAGGATCAGCCCTGGACTTCCTGGCGGAGCAGGCAGGCGGTGACGCCCGCGTGGCCCTCAACACCCTGGAGGTGGCGGCCAATCTGGGGACAGGGGACTGGGG
>CAZSTJ010000230.1:0-5475 GCA_964609805.1 uncultured Geobacter sp.
TCTCCAGGAAGGAGAAGTTGTGGCAGGCCACGAAGTCGGCTTCCTGTACCAGATACGGGGCACGGATGTACTTCTTGCCGAAGCGCAGGTGCGAGGTGGTCATGGAACCGGCCTTCTTGGAGTCGTACACGAAGTAGGCCTGGGCGTTGTTGCTGGTCTCCTCTCCGATGATCTTGATGGAGTTCTTGTTGGCGCCGACGGTGCCGTCGGAACCGAGGCCGAAGAACATGGCCTCGTAGACCCCTTCCATCGGGTTCTTGTAGGCGTAGTCCACCTTCAGGCTGCTGTTGGTGACGTCTTCCTCGATGCCGACCACAAACTTGTTCTTCGGCTTGGCGGCCTTGAGGTTGTCAAAGACAGCCTTGGCCATGGCCGGATTGAATTCCTTGGAGCCGAGGCCGTAGCGACCGCCGACGATGACCGGATAGCCGTTGAACTTGAACTTGCCGCTGGCCATACCTTCGCCGATGGCGGTGCGGACATCCAGGTAGATCGGCTCGCCCAGGGCGCCCGGCTCCTTGGTGCGGTCGAGGACGGCAATCTTCTTGACGGTCTTGGGGAGCGCCTTGAGGAAGGCGTCCAGCGGGAAGGGACGATAGAGGCGGATCTTGACCACGCCGACCTTCTCACCCTTTTTCACCAGGTTTTCCACGGTGTCCTGAACGACGTCGGCACCGGAACCCATGACGACCACGACGCGCTCGGCATCCTTGGCGCCGACATAGTCGACCAGCTTGTATTTGCGGCCGGTCAGCTTGCCGAACTTGTCCATCTCCTCCTGCACGATCCGCTCGCAGACCGGGTAGTAGGGGTTGACGGTCTCACGCCCCTGGAAGTAGACGTCCGGGTTCTGGGCGGTACCGCGCATCACCGGCTTGTCCGGGTTCAGGCCGCGGGCCTTGTGCTCGGCGATCAGTTTGTCGTCCATCATGTGGCGCATTTCGTCGAAGGTCAGTTCAGTGACCTTTTGCACTTCGTGGGAGGTGCGGAAGCCGTCGAAGTAGTGCAGGAAGGGGATGCGGCTGCGCAGAGTCGAGGACTGGGCAATCAGGGCGAAGTCCATGACCTCCTGCACGTTGTTGGAGCAGAGGAAGGCCCAGCCGGTGGAGCGGCAGGACATGACGTCCGAGTGGTCGCCGAAGATGGAGAGGGCCTGGGCAGCGATGGCGCGGGCCGAGACGTGGAAGACCGTTGAGGTCAGCTCGCCGGCGATCTTGAACATGTTGGGGATCATCAGCAGCAGGCCCTGGCTGGCGGTGAAGGTGGTGGTGAGTGCACCGGCCTGCAGCGCTCCATGGACGGCACCGGCGGCGCCCCCTTCGGACTGCATCTCGACGACCGTCGGGACGTTGCCCCAGATGTTTTTCTCTCCCATGGCGCTCTTGACGTCAGAGATCTCGCCCATGACCGACGACGGGGTGATGGGGTAGATGGCAATGACTTCGTTGGTGGCGTGCGCGACATGCGCCGCAGCGGTGTTGCCGTCGATGGTGACCATCTTCTTGCTCATGTACTGCCTCCTCTGTTTTTGGGTTACGATATCCAACCGTAGTGGCTACTGAAAGGTTCCTTTATTGAAAAGACTGACCGTGCTAGAGCTCGTTTCTTCCCTGCAGCGCCCACTGTACTGTCGCTGCGTCCACAAATTCGATGTCGCTTCCCAGCGGGATGCCGTGGGCCAGCCGCGTAACCCTGACATTGAGCGGCTTGAGCACCTTGGTCAGATACAGCGCCGTGGCCTCACCTTCTACGGTGAAATTAGTCGCAATGACCACCTCGCTGATGCCCCCCGCTTCGATCCTCTTCAGCAATTCGACGATGCGCAGATCACCGGGCCCGATGCCCGAAAGGGGGGAAATTGCCCCTTCCAGTACATGATAAAGACCGTTGTAGGCGTTGCTGCGCTCGAGTGCCATCAGGTCCTGGGAGTTCTCAACGATGCAGACCGTGGCCGTATCGCGGTTGCCGCTGCAGATGGCGCACGGATCATCCTCGGTGATGGCGAAACAGACCGAACAGGGATGCACCCGGTCGCGGACGTCGCAGAGCGATTCGGCCAGGGATGTCAGGTTGTGCGGCACCTTCAACAGGTGGAACGCCAGCCTCAGCGCCGTACGCTCACCAACACCCGGCAGCTTTTTCAGTTCCCCGACGAGACGAGTCAGAGAGGAGGATTTTGTTAGCATAAATTCCGGTACAAATAAAACAATTTTTTAGTATTATAGCGAGGTTAAAAAAGATGCTCCCCTGATTTGGGCGGATCGTCATGGGACCCGAATCCATGGAGGAGCACGAAAAAACACGCTTCATTGCGTACCGGAATCAGCTGTACAGGCGGCCGCCGGAATACGCATCTATTAGCCGAACTAAAACATTTAGTCAAATTAAAAAACATCAGGGCGAATTAACTGAAATATTCTACGGCAATTATCTGAAAAATCTAGAAAAGCCCCGGTATACTCATGCCGCCGGTAATTTTCGACATCTCGTTGGAGAGCTCGGCGTGAACATTCTTGAGAGCCTCGTTGATGGCAGCAATGATAAGGTCTTGCAGCATTTCAACGTCATTGGGGTCAACGGCCTCTTTTTTTATCGACAGTGAAATAATTTCATTCTTGCCGTTGACGGTTACGGAAACGGCACCGCCGCCCGATGTTGCTTCTGCGGTCTTCAGGGATGCCTCTTCCTGGAGTTTTGCCATCTTCTGCTGGATCATCTGGGCCTGCTTCATGATACTTGCCAAACCTTTGGACATCTTTTTCTCCTCCGTGTGTACAGTGGTGTAAAACCAGGTTCTGCGATGTTGTGACCGCTCTGTTGCGGTTTCTATTTCTCGCGTATTTCGGTGATCGTGCCGCCGAACAGCTCCAGCGCCTTGCTGATGGCCGGGTTTGCAGCGACTTCCTGCTTGAGATTTTCTACCCGTTGCTGCTGATCATGCTTTTTTTTTTCTGCCAGTGACTGGGGTGAGGTGCCGGTCTCCGGGGTGATTGCCTTGATTCTGACGGTGGTGTCTACACCAGTAAACTCTTTGGCCAACTCCCGTGTTTCAGCAATCGAGTCGGCATCCTGGGCGGAGGTCAGATAATAGCTGGAGGCGGGAAAGCCGATCTCCATAACTCCCGGCTCAAGCTTCAGCGGGCTGCCATGTTCCAGTACCGATCCGATGGCAGGCCGCTTTTCGATGGTAAAGGCGACAAAACGCTCCCAGTCGGAATGGGTGCCCCTCGGCTCTGGCCGTGGAGCCTGGGCGGCAGGGGTATGCGGCGCCGGTTTGGGGTGCGGGCCGGCGGCCGGCCGCTGTTCGATGCGGCTGTGACCTGACTCTTCGGCGCCTGCGGAGCGGCCGGCATTCCAGGGGAGGTTCGGGGTATGGACAGCTCCGGCCTCCAGTTGTTTGAGTTTTTCGAGCAACTCGTTGATGGGTACCACCGGTATCAGAGTCGCAGCCTTGAGCAGCGCCATCTCCAGGATCAGGCGGGGAAAGGAGGTGAATGCCATCTCGCCGTCTGCCTTGATCAGGAGTGTCATGCGCCGCTGGATATCCTGGGGGGAGAATCCTGCTGCCAGCTGACGGAGTTCGGTCAGTTCGGCATCGGCCAGGTCGAGGATCTCTTCGGGCTTCTTGACGGATCGGATCACCAGCAGGTACCGGAAGTGTTCGATCAGATCCTGGCAGAACTGGCGCATGTTGTAGCCGACACTGTCGACCCTCTTGATGCCGGCCAGCACCGCCTGGGTGTCGCCGGAGAACACGGCAGCCGAGATGTCTGCCAGCAGTCGCGGGTCCACCGCCCCCAGTAGGGTGACCACATCCTCATCCGAGACAGTGCTGTCGCAGAATGCCAGTACCTGATCGAAAGCGGTCAGGGAGTCGCGCATGCTGCCGTCGCCCTTGCGGGCAATCAGGCCGAGGGCGGTGTCGCTGATGATGACCTTTTCCTTGTCGGCGATCTCCCGCAGGCGGATGATGATGCGGGCCACCGATACCCGTTTGAAGTCGAAACGCTGGCAGCGGGAAAGGATGGTGACCGGCAATTTGTGAGGTTCGGTGGTGGCAAAGATGAACTTGACGTGCTCTGGGGGTTCTTCCAGCGTCTTCAGCAGGGCGTTGAAGGCGTTGTTGGAGAGCATGTGCACTTCGTCGATGATGATGATCTTGTAGCGGCTGTGGGAGGGGAGGTACTTGATGCTGTCGCGCAGCTCGCGCACATCCTCGACGCCGTTGTTGGAGGCGCCGTCGATCTCGAAGACGTCGGTGGACGTGCCCTTGGTGATCTCGACGCACTGCGGGCAGACGTTGCAGGGCTCGTGGGTTACTCCCTGCTGGCAGTTGAGGGTTTTGGCGAGGATGCGGGCGGTGCTGGTCTTGCCGACGCCCCGGGCGCCGGTGAAGAGAAAGGCGTGGGCCACGCGGCCTGAGTCGATGGCGTTTTGGAGCGTGCGACTGACATGTTCCTGGCCGGTCAGCTCGGAAAATGTCTGGGGGCGGTACTTTCTGGCAAGAACTTCATATGACGCGCCGTTGGACAAGGGGTGTAACCTCGCAGGTCATGATGCCCCCGCTTGGGGTCTGGCAGGGAAGCGTTCTCGGATGAAAAGGGGTGACGAGTCTGGTGCCGTAAAGCTTACAGGCACAGATGATAGCCGGGTTTACCCGCGGCACACGACGGGGGCCGCTGCCGTTGCTTCCTTCCGGACCTGGCGGAGTTCACGGCTTGCCGTTGCGCGAGGCCCGGCTATCATCTGTGCCTGCAAGTAAAAGAACAAAAGCCAAAAAAAATGGCGAGAGAGTCCATCGAACTGCGGACTCAACATACTGATTTCAAAAAGAATCAGCGTCCCGCCTTGACACTGCTACCATAAAAAATACCACAAAAGAATTTCGTGAGCTTTTAAATGGAATATTCCTTTTACCATAAAGACGGCTTTCGGAGCAAGCACAATTCAGTCATTTCCAAGTCGCAGACCGACAGAGTGTGATTAACCTGCTGACACCAGGCAAGATCCGGGGAGGTTCATATGTCAAACACCATCAAATACTATGACGCCCAACAATGGTTAAGAGAGACACAACCAAAACGGGCAAAACTTCCGGCAGTGGCGGTTGCCATATTCGTTACCCTGCTCACCAGCGTGGTTGCCGGTCTGCTGGTTGGCCTCTGTTTCATGGGAACATTCTGGTACTGGGCCATCGGCATCGCCTGCATCTCGCTGCCATACATCCTGATGGATCGGGTGCAGGTGCGGCTCTATCATGGATACATCAAGGGAAAGCCGTTCTGGACGCTGATCACATACGCTTTCTCCAGCACGGACTATCGCCCCTGTTATGTCCCTTGGTGGTACTGGCGCTGGTACTACTGGTAGTAGAGTCTATCCCCGTAGAGCGAATTTCAGCCGACTACTAACTTTCACCCGCCTGCCTGACAAACTCATACTTCTCCACAATCCTCAGCAGATCGAGAGCCGTCA
>CAZSTJ010000231.1:0-5439 GCA_964609805.1 uncultured Geobacter sp.
GTTCTATGATGATGTCGACCGTGGGGACCGGATTGCGGTATTTTGTGACCGGTGCCCCGCAGGCGGGGCAGGTGAGGGTGTCTGACGGCATGGGAACCTCCACATAAAAAAAGGGGGATATAAGTATCCCCCTTCGTTCGGTATCTATTCGGGTACGGCTTATTTCTTCTTGCCGCCACCGCCGGAAGCCTTCTTGGAGGCCTTGAGCGGGTTGACCTTGGTGTCTTCAACCTTGATCTCAACCTTCACGTGGGTTGCAAAGTTGCAGATCCCGCTATTCCATTTCTTGGCCGGGGCAGGATAAGCGCTGCACACCTGGCCGATGGTGCCGGTAACCACGCGGTCGCACCCCTCGCAGTTTTCTACAATGGTCTGGCAGGAGCCGTCCGTGAAAATACAGCCCTGTTTACCCCAAAAGGTACACTCGGTACCTGGAAGTACGGTCTGACACTGCATGCTTCTTCCTCCTAAAATTGTTCTGAGATGAAATATGACTTTAGCAAGTTAGGTTTGAAAAAGTCAACAGGAAAAATCCTTTAGAAAAAGGGCTCTTTGACTTGACGGGTCGGCAGAGGTGTACTATTGTAATACGACAAAAGCTGTCCGATTATGGCGGGAGGTTTGTAATGACGCGTATTGCCTTTGGAACATCCGGTTGGCGCGGTATCCTGTGTGAGGATTTCATCTTCGATAACGTCAAGGTTGTGATACAGGCGATAGCCGACAATCTCAAGGCGGGCGGCGAACAGGACAAAGGGGTAATCATCGGTTGCGACACCCGTTTTATGGGGCAGCGGTTCGCCCAGGAAGCGGCCCGGGTCTTTGCCGGTGCCGGCATCAAGGCCTATTTGTGCGAGCGTGACACCCCGACCCCGGTCATCTCCTTCGAGATCCTGCGGCGCGGTGCGGCCGGTGCGGTCAACTTTACCGCCAGTCACAACCCTCCCGAGTATAACGGCGTCAAGTTCTCGCCGTCGTGGGGAGGACCTGCCCTGCCGGAAACGACCAAAGATATTGAGCGACGCGCCAACGAGATGCTGGGTGAGGTCTGTTATAAAGAGGTACAGCTGGATGCGGCTCTGCGGAATGGCATGGTGGAACGGATCGATCCCCGGCCGGCATACCTGGCGGATCTTGAGACAAAGGTGGATTTCGAAGCCATCCGGAGTATCGGTAAGCTGGGGGTTGATACCCTGTACGGCACCGGTCGCGGGTATCTGGACGAACCTCTGAAGAAGCATGGTATCAGCTACTCGATCATCAATGATTATGCCGATCCCTACTTCGGCGGGCATCCCCCCGAGCCGGCTGAAAAGCATATCCCCGATTTCATCTCCCTGGTTAAGGGTGACCCGGCCATTCGGCTGGGGATCGCAACCGATGGAGATGCGGACCGCTTTGGCATTCTTGATGCCGACGGTTCCTATATCGAACCAAACTACATCATCGCCCTGCTCCTCGATTATCTGATCAGGGTGAGAAAAATGGAGGGCGGGGTGGCCCGGAGTGTTGCTACCTCACACCTGATCGATGCTGTGGCGAAGAAGCATGGCGTTCCGGTCTACGAAACCCCGGTCGGCTTCAAATATATCGGTGAGCTGATCAGTCAGGATAAGCTGGTCATCGGCGGTGAGGAGAGTGCCGGTCTGACGATCCGCGGCCACGTACCCGAGAAGGACGGCATCCTGGCCTGCTTCCTGGTGGCCGAGATGGTGGCCCGCGAAGGAAAGACCGTGCGGGAACTGCTGGAACGCCTCTATGGCGAAGTCGGGCGAGTCGTGACGCGCCGCGATAACCTCAAACTCTCTCCAGAGCTTGAAACAGCCTACGCGGCCAAGGTGGATGCCGTTCCGGCCGAGATAGCCGGTTCAAAGGTCGCCGATGTCATCAGGATCGATGGCACCAAGCTGGTGCTGGCCGACGGCAGCTGGCTGCTGTTCCGGAAATCGGGCACCGAACCGGTGGTGCGCCTGTATGGCGAGGCCGGCAACGATGCCCGTCTGGCAGAGGTTATGGAGGCGGGGAGACAATTCATACTCGGATAGATTTTTTTGACCTGCGGCAAGGGAGCGGCCGGCCATTGCAGATAATATGGGACGTGAGACGACAGCAATCAATGACTCTGGAGGATAAGAAGCCATGTGGGATTACACACCAATCGTAAAGGACCATTTTCTCAATCCGCGCAATGTCGGGGATATACCTGATGCCGATGCCGTCGGTGAAGTCGGCAGCCTTGCCTGCGGCGATGCACTTAAACTGTACCTTAAACTTGATGAGAACAAGGACAAGATTGTCGACGCCAAGTTCCAGACCTTTGGCTGCGCCAGCGCCATCGCCTCTTCTTCGGCACTGACCGAGATGGTCAAGGGGAAGACCATGGACGAGGCTCTGGCCATCACCAATCAGGAGATAGCTGAATTCCTCGGAGGGCTGCCGGAAGAGAAGATGCACTGCTCCGTCATGGGACAGGAAGCCCTTGAGGTTGCCATCGCCAAGTATCGCGGCGAGCCGATACCCGAGCACGATGCCGAACATGACCATGGCCATGCCTATCCTGATTACGAAGGCACCCTGGTCTGCAAGTGCTTTGGTATCACCGATGTGTTCCTGAAGAAGGTGATCGAGACCAACAAGCTGACCACCGCCGAGCAGGTGACACACTTCACCAAGGCCGGCGGCGCGTGCGGCGGTTGTATCCCCAAGATCAAGGAGCTGATTGCCGAGGTGCTGGGACAGCAGACCACCCAACCGGCCCCCAAGACCGGCAAGCTATCCAATCTCAAGAAGATGCAGCTGGTTCAGGAGGTGCTGGAGCGCGATATCCGTCCCATGCTGATCGCCGACGGAGGGGACCTGGAGCTGATCGATATCGATGGAGATAACGTACAGATCGCATTCCGCAAGGCCTGTGCCGGATGCGCATCCTCGGGCAATACCTCCCGTTTCGTCGAGATGAAGCTTCGCGAACTGGTTCATGATGACCTGCGGGTCCTGGAGGTTTCGGCATGAAAGAGATCTACATGGACAACAATGCCACCACCAAGGTGGACGAGGCGGTCTTTGAGGAGATGCGCCCCTATTACTGCGAACTCTACGGTAATCCCAGTTCCATGCATTTCTTCGGCGGCCAGGTTCAGTCAAAGGTCAATGAGGCGCGTCAGCGGGTTGCCGATCTGCTGGGGGCCTCAACCGATGAGATCATCTTCACCGCCTGCGGTACCGAGAGTGACAACGCCGCCATCCGTTCCGCGCTGGAGGTCCTGCCCGACCGGCGCCACGTGATTACCTCCCGCGTGGAGCATCCGGCGGTGCTGACCCAATGCCGCAACCTGCGTCAGAAGGGGTATCGCGTTACCGAGATTGGCGTCGATGGTGCCGGCCGCCTCGATATGGAGGAGTACAAGCGTTCCATTGACGAGGATACTGCGGTTGTCTCCTTCATGTGGGCCAACAACGAGACCGGTGTGATCTTCCCGGTGGAAGAGGCGGCGGCAATTGCCAAGGCCAAGGGGGCGCAGTTTCATACCGATGCCGTGCAGGCCGTGGGCAAGATTCCCATCAACATGGCCGCGTCACAGATCGATATGCTTTCCCTCTCGGGACATAAACTTCATGCCCCCAAGGGGATCGGCGCCTTGTACCTCCGCAAGGGGACCCCATTCCGGCCGCTGCTGGTAGGGGGACATCAGGAGCGGACCCGTCGTGCCGGCACCGAAAACACCGCTGCCATCATTGCCCTGGGCAAGGCCTGCGAACTGGCCGGACAGCATATGACCGCCGAAAACACCACGGTGAAGGCCATGCGTGACCGTCTGCAGGCCGCCTTGATGGCCGCCATCCCCAACGCCCGAATCAACGGTGACGGGGCCGAGCGCCTGCCCAATACGACCTCCATCGCCTTCGAGTTTGTCGAGGGCGAGGCGATCCTGATGCTCCTCTCCGAACTCGGCATCTGCGCCTCCTCCGGCAGCGCCTGCACCTCCGGATCCCTCGAGCCGTCCCACGTGCTGAGGGCCATGGGGGTGCCGTTCACCTGTGCCCACGGTTCGATTCGGTACTCCCTGTCCCGATTCACCACGGACGCGGAGATAGACGCCGTTATCCGCGAGATGCCCCCCATCATTGCCCGCCTGCGACAGATGTCGCCATTCGGTAGGGAATATCTGAACGTACCGTCTTGATCGCTCACTGACTGAAAATACCTGTTGTCCAATACGAACATCCCCCTGACGAAAAACTGTCAGGGGGATGTTTCCGTCTCAGCAATAAATCGAATAATACAATAAATCATCGAGGTATCCCTGCCACCATGCTCGTGACTTTTTTGCACTTTTATGGTTAAAAAATTTGCTAATTAAGTATTGTTTTATATTTGATTTATGTAACAATACAAAAAGCACTTTCACCATCTGTTGGCGTGCTTTTTGTTGCAACTGCTTTTCGTTTGATTCTGTCTTTTCGTTAGGTTGTTATGGAAAGCATTTTGAGACGGTCTACAATCAAACGCAAGATCATCATGATCACCCTCGGTACGAGTTGCCTGGTGGTACTGCTCGTTTCGTTTACCCTTATTTTCAGTCAGTTGGTCCGCTACAGGAAGGACCTTGAAAAGAATACGGCCATAATTGCCGATATGGTGGCATTTACTTCGGCAGCACCGCTCATGTTCAAGGATTCTCCGGGGGCAGCGGCTGCCCTTTCCCCGCTCAGTACCAATCCCACAATTTTGAACGGTCACATATTTACCGACCAAGGTGTACTCTTTGCCACCTATCAAAATCCAGAAACCCACGAAGAAAGTCAGGTTGTGAATCAGATCATTGGAAGTGGCTCGGTGCAGGAAAGATTGGCAATGCTGTCCGGCCTCGGTAACAGCGGTTTCTGGCGGATCAACCCCAGTTTTTACATTGTCCGCCCGATTCTCTCAGATGGCAAAAACATCGGTTTCGTCACCTTGCATTCTTCGACTGCTCCGCTGCGCGAGTTGTTCGCAAGTGTCGTTGTCCTCTCCACTTTGATCCTGACCATAGCACTGGTTCTGGCGTACCTCATGGTCTCCCGAATGCAGAACATGATCACCCGACCGATCGCCTCGCTGCTCCACACGATGCAACAGATATCCGGCAGTAAGGACTATACTCTGCGGGTTACCAGTGACTCCAGTGATGAAACAGGCCAGCTGATAGCAGGTTTCAACGATATGTTGGAGCAGATTGAAGCGCAGGATTCGGAATTGTGGAAGCAACGGGATACACTCGAAAGCACGGTCGAGGTTCGTACCGAAGAGCTTCGACAGATGGTTGCAGATTTGGAGTTGGCCCGCGATGCTGCTGAGGCGGCTAGCGTTTCGAAGTCTGAGTTCCTGGCCAATATGAGCCATGAGATTCGTACCCCCATGAACGGTGTCCATGGGGGTACGAATCTCATGGCTCATAT
>CAZSTJ010000232.1:0-5334 GCA_964609805.1 uncultured Geobacter sp.
CGGGGTCAAAAGCGGTCTCGGCAGACTGGAGGAGAGGGCCACAACGGTCGGAGCTGATATTGTTCTCTTCGGCCACACTCACCGGGCCGAGATTGTCACACGGTCCGGAATCACCTTTATTAATCCCGGTACGCTGATGAAGGAATCCGGCTACCGATCCTATGCGGTACTGGATATATGTGAAGAGATCTCCGTGCGGCTTTTCTCCGCTCCCTGAAAAGGAGCTGCAACCGCCCTTCCGGATCTATTCCCGGTGCACGGCTTCATGCCCCTTGTGCACAGCCTTTTCCAGCCTGCGCCGTCGCGGCCAGGTCAGAACAAATGCCACAGGGCCTGACAGAACGTAGATCAGCATAATTGCAAACGTCATTACCACCGGTTCAGCAGCCACCACAATCAGAAGCGTCACCGCCAACAGCAGAAAACCAAACGGCTGACGTTTGATCAGAGCCGGGTCCTTGAAGGAATAGTAGCGGAAGTTAGAGACCATCAGGAAAGCCAGCAGATAGATCAGTGTAATCAGAGAAAGGCGCTTGAACATGAATGGAGCCTGAACAAGGTCCAGAGGCAGATGATTCATGTGCTGCAGAAACAGAACCGTTGAAGCGACCATACAGGCGGCAGCGGGAATCGGCAGCCCCACAAAGCGTTTGCTTTCCACCGTATTTACCTGAACATTGAAGCGGGCCAGACGCAGTGCGCCGCAAGCGGCAAAGAGGAAGGCAGCCACCCAGCCAAGCCGGCCATAGGGTTTCAGGGCCCAGGCATAGACCATCAGAGCCGGCGTCACACCAAACGCCACCACATCGGCCAGCGAATCGTATTCAACACCGAACTTGCTGGTTGTGCCGGTCATACGGGCAACCTTGCCATCAAGTCCATCACAGACCGCAGACACAAAGATCATGATGGCTGCGGTGGAGTAATCTCTGTTCAACGTGGCAACCAGACTGTAGAAACCGGCAAAAAGGCTGGCTGTCGTCACCAGGTTCGGCAGGATGTAGATCCCGCGCTTGATGCTTTCGGTCTTTTCAACCCGCTCTTCGTGAAGTTCCTCGCTCATCTGTAGCTCCCCGCTTACCCGAGACGCCCCAGGACCGTTTCCCCGGATCGTGTGGTATCACCTAGCTTCACCAGCGGCTCAACACCCACCGGCAGGTACACATCAACCCGTGACCCGAAACGGATCAGGCCGTAGCGGGAGCCCCTCGTCAGCATATCCCCCACCCGCGGGTAGCAGATAATCCGGCGGGCGATCAGTCCGGCAATCTGCACAAAGGCGATCCTCACGCCGGATGACGTTTCCAGCACGACCCCGTTACGTTCATTCTCGCTGGAAGCCCTGCCGTCCCTGGCATCCAGAAACTTTCCCTGCTGATAGTCGATTGAGACCACCCTGCCGTCCAGGGGGGCACGATTGACATGGACATTGAATACCGACATGAAGATGCTGATCTTCAGGGCCTCTACCCCCAGCGGGGTTTCGGATACCCTGTCAACGACGATGACCGTACCGTCCGCCGGGGCAATGACGCTGTTTGCGTCACCGGACGGGGTGCGCTCCGGATTGCGGAAGAACGAGATCACGAAAATCGTCAGCAGCACTGAAATGGCCGCCGGTACAGCCAGCACGGCTGAGCAGAGCTTCACGGCGGCCAGCAGTAGCAGGGCCGTCAGACCGGCCGAATATGCGATGAAGGGGTAACCTTCACGGGCAATGATCCCGTTATTGTCCATTATTTTCCTGCCTGAATGCGAAGACACCCCTCTCCCGGCGGGAAAGGGGTGTCATGACTCGCGTCGTAGAATTAGTTTTTGGTCTTGTCGACGATCTTCTTGATCCAGGGCATCATGCTCCGGAGACGCTCACCGACCTGCTCGATCGGATGGGCGGCGTTGAGGCGACGACGGGCCGTCATTTCCGGGTAGTTCGATGCACCTTCCAGGATGAACTGCTTGGCATAGTTGCCGTTCTGGATATTCTGCAGACATTCCTTCATGGCAGCACGGCTCTGGTCGTTGATGACCCGGGGACCGGTGACATACTCGCCGTACTCGGCATTGTTGGAGATGGAGTAGTTCATGTTGGCGATGCCGCCCTCGTACATCAGGTCGACGATCAGCTTCAGCTCGTGCAGGCACTCGAAATAGGCCATTTCCGGGGCATAGCCGCCCTCAACCAGGGTCTCGAAGCCGGCCTTCACCAGCTCCACTGCGCCACCACAGAGGACAGCCTGCTCACCGAAGAGATCGGTCTCGGTTTCGTCCTTGAAGGTGGTTTCGATGATGCCGGTACGGCCGCCGCCGATGGCGCTGGCATAGGAAAGGGCAACCTCACGGGCCTTGCCCGAGGCGTTCTGGAAGACTGCGATCAGGTCGGGAATCCCGCCGCCTCTCACGAACTCCGAACGGACCGTGTGACCCGGTGCCTTGGGGGCGATCATGATGACGTCGAGGTCGGCACGGGGCACAACCTGATTGTAGTGGATGGCAAAGCCGTGGGCAAATGCCAGGGTCGCACCCTTTTTCAGCTTCGGCTCGATCTCGTCACGGTACAGGCGGGACTGGAACTCGTCGGGGGTCAGGATCATGACCACATCGGCGGTGGCCACTGCCTTGGCAACGGTAGCGACCTTGAGGCCGGCATTCTTCGCCTTGACAGCGGAGGGCGAATCTTCACGCAGTGCCACGGTGACATCAACACCGGAATCCTTGAGGTTGCAGGCGTGGGCATGCCCCTGGGAGCCGTAACCGACAATGGTAACTTTTTTCTTCTTGATCAATTTAAGATCACAATCACGATCGTAATACACGTTCATGCTTGAACATCCTCCACACTGAATTTATCCGGCAAACCGGTAGAACTTAACAGCAAATGAGAACGAAACTGATACTACATTCAATTACGACTGTCAACGCAAATAGCTGATTCGACCGCCGCAGCGCCCCACCATGACACAAAAAAAGCCGCCCGTTGCCGGGCGGCTTGACCGTCTGCACTCTGCACCCGGCACTCCTACCCTTTCCACCCCTTGGCCCCGCGGCCGATGGCAACGGCCCCGGTCCGCACCAGCTCTTTCAATCCCAGCGGGCGGAGCAGGTCAAGGATGGCATCGATCTTGACCGGATTCCCGGTCGCCTCGATCGTGTAGGATTTGGGGGTCACGTCAATGATCTTGGCACGGAAGATGTCCACGATACGCAGCACCTCGGCGCGGCTCTCGTCCTCGGCGGTGACCTTGATCAGCGCCATCTCGCGCTCGACCCCGCTGCCGTCGGTGAAGTCAATGACCTTGATCACATCGATCAGCTTGTTCAGCTGCTTGTTGATCTGCTCCAGGATCTTTTCGTCACCCCGGGTGACGATCGTCATGCGGGACATCCCCTCTTCATTGGTCGGGGCAACCGTCAGTGAATCGATGTTGAAGCCGCGGCCGGAGAAGAGACCTGCGACCCGGGCCAGCACACCGAACTCGTTTTCAACCAGTACTGAAATCGTATGTTGCATGGGGAATTACCTCCAAATAGGTCTAAAATCAACTTCCACCACAGAGACACTGAGACACAGAGGAAAAACAGAAACAAAACTAACAGGGATGAACGTGATGAACAGGATACTGCTTAAGGATTTACCCCAAAAAAAGGGTTTCAGGATGTTATCCCGTTTATCCTGTGTATCCCCGTAAATATGACCTTGAATTTCTCCGTGTCTCTGTGTCTCCGTGGTGGATTTAAGTAAATTACGCGTTCAGGACCATTTCATTCAGCGACGCCCCGGCCGGTACCATCGGCAGCACCTTCTCCTCGCGGGCGATCTTGAACTCCATGATGACCGGCCCTTTTTCCTTGAAGGCCGCCTTGATGACCTTCTCAACCTCGCCCGGCTTGGCGGTGCTGAAGCCTTTGGCACCGTAGGCCTCGGCCAGCTTGACGAAATCGATGGGCAGTTCCATGCAGGTGCTTGAGTAACGTTTGTCGAAAAACAGTTCCTGCCACTGGCGGACCATACCGAGGAAGTTGTTGTTGAGGATAACGATCTTCACCGGCAGTTTATTCTGCACCAGGGTCGCCATCTCCTGGATGTTCATCTGCACGCCGCCGTCACCGCAGATCGTGATGACCTGGCGTTTCGGGAAGGCCGCCTGGGCCCCCATGGCAGCCGGCAGACCGAAACCCATGGTACCGAGACCGCCGGACGACAGCAGGGTCCGCGGCTTGTTGAACTGGAAAAACTGGGCCGTCCACATCTGGTGCTGACCGACGTCGGTGGAAACGATGGCATCGTCATCGGACAGTTCGCGCAGTTTCTGGATAACGAACTGCGGCTTGATGATCGTCGTGCTGTTCTTGTAGCCGATCGGGTGCTTGGCCTTCCAGCCGGCGATCTCCTCGTGCCAGGGGGCAAGACCTTCCTTGAAGGCGGTAACCTTGTCCTTGAGCTTGTCGGCCTGTTTGATCATCTTGGACAGGACATCCTTCACATCGCCGACGATCGGCAGATCGACCCGGACGTTCTTCTTGATGGAGGTCGGGTCCACATCCACATGGATGATCTTGGCGTGGGGGGCAAAGGTAGCCAGCTTGCCGGTGACGCGGTCATCGAAACGGGCACCCACCGCCACAATCAGGTCGGCATGGGTCATGGCCATGTTGGCGCAGTAGGCGCCGTGCATCCCCAGCATGCCGAGGGAGTTGGGATCGTTCTCCGGAAACGAGCCCAGACCCATCAGGGTCGTGGTAACCGGCACCGTAAGTTTGCGGGCCAGGGTCGTCAGTTCATCGGCACCGTTGCCAAGTACCACGCCGCCACCAACATAGACCACCGGGCGACGATGGTCGAGCAGCATGGTCATGGCCTTTTCTACCTGGCGCGGATGCCCCTCTACCGTCGGTTTGTAGCTGCGGATATCGATGGTCTCCGGATAGACGAATTCGGTCTGGGCAATCTGCACATCCTTGGGAAGGTCAACCAGAACCGGTCCGGGACGGCCGGTGCGGGCGATATAGAAGGCCTTCTTCATGATGGTGGCCAGTTCCTTCACGTCCTTCACCAGGAAGCTGTGCTTGGTGCAGGGACGGGTGATGCCGATAATATCCACCTCCTGGAAGGCGTCGTTACCGATCAGCGCCGTCGGCACCTGACCGGTGATGATCACCATCGGGATGGAATCCATGTAGGCGGTGGCAATACCGGTCACCGTATTGGTGGCGCCGGGGCCGGATGTGGCAAAGCAGACCCCGACCCGGCCGGTGGCGCGGGCATAGCCGTCGGCAGCGTGGGTGCCGGCCTGCTCATGGCGCGGCAGGATGTGGCGGATCTCCTTGAAACTGAAA
>CAZSTJ010000233.1:0-5258 GCA_964609805.1 uncultured Geobacter sp.
GTTGAATACCAGGAGGCGGAGGAGATCTCTGGCGCCGCCGGCCAGGGTTTTCGGCGTCACCGGCTTGCCACCGGACAGGAGGGTGTAGCCGTATGCGGTCTGCGGGTAGCCGGTTTTTTGAATCCTCATGGAGAGCTGGTGATGAAACCGCCCCGTGCAGGTGACCGAATTCACCGCCCTGCGGCTCAAGCACCTCAGTCCGGTTGCATCGCGCGGCAGGGAGTAGTCAACCAGTTTCAGGACGCTGTCCGCCATGGCGCGGAACAGCCGGTATCCCAGGGTCCGCGACTGGCCGGCAACCCCGACAACGACATCGAAACCGGATTTGCAGAGGGTGACGCTCTCAGGGATGACCTGCAGGGGGTCGGCAGACGGATCGAACATGACGACGAAATCGCCGATGGCGTTTTCCAGACCCGCTGCCCAGGCAACGTCGCTGTGGACCCGGGATGAGAGCTGGATGTAGCGCAGGCTCGGAATGTGTTGCAGGACAAGGTCATCCCTCTTGTCATAGGGTGTCTTGCTCCCCTGGGCAATGACTACGGTTTCGTAGTCCGTATAGTGCCGGTCGAGCTCGGCCTGGATGGATTGCAGATGAGGCTCGAGAGCAGACAGGGGCTGGTCCTGCACCAGGACGACTGAAACGAAAGAATCGCTTTTCACGTGTAGTGGCACTCCGCTTGTATTAACTGATCAACTGCCGTGAAGCTATGGCTTCGATGGCGTCATAGACATTGTCGATTTTGCCCCCCATGATGCAATGGAACCCCTTCAAACCATGGTCGGGACGGAACAGTATCGGTCGTGAGTCATCCGATTCACTGCGCGGGAGCACGGTTTTTACCTCCCAGATCGAACTGTCGTAGCTGCATTCCGACAGCACCGGGATGTAGCGTGCCGCGTCTTTCTGCATGTAGCGCCACGCGCTGACACGGTGGGCCGACCGGTATCTTTCGCCGGCATCGCAGTACGGGGTGTCGTCGGAGTCCCGCCATTCGTAGTGCGGTGTGTAGCGCACATGGCTGAAAGAGTGCAGGCCGACAGCCGGAAACGGCATGACAGAAAAAAACGGGCCGCACATCACGGTGATCCCCACGGACTTGAGCTGGTCGGGCACCTGCACCAGGCACATCTCCGTCATTTCATGCTTGAGGGGCACCAGCTCGATGCCGGATTTCGAAAGGACATAATTGATGCGCGAGTAGGTGCAGTTGAAGACATGGTCGGCGTAGACGGATTCCCGCTCACCGCTTTCCCCGCTTATCAGTTCCGCCCGCAGGCCGTTTCCCTCCCGGAGGACCGTTTCGACCGACGTATCGAGGCTGTAGTGTACGGAGGCCGCTTTCAGTCGTTCGATCATGGCATCCCGCAATTTGACCGCATCGAAGGCGTACTCGACCACCGAGAAGCAGGCCTCGATCAGGGCCGGGTTGGTCAGGGACCTGATCTTTTCGGGTGCCGTTTCACACTTGGCGCCGATCCGTTCGCAGAATTTCAGGAACTGCTGCGCCGACACCTTTCCCAGCGGGGCGCCGATCAGATAATACTTCTCGAAGTCAGAGTCGATGCACTCCCTGAATTCAGTAACGAAACGCGGGAACGAGATACGGGAACGGAGGGCGGTCAGGACGCTGCGGGGGTAGTGATAGCCGTTGTGGACCCGGGCCTGGTTGGCATACGATGCCCGCGACATGAACTGGTGCTCTTTCTCTACCAGGCGCACGTCACACCCGTTTTTTGAGAAATGCTCGGCCAGGTACATGCCGAAAAAACCGCCGCCTATGATGAGAATTCGTGCCATTAAACGTTTTTATGCTCCCCATGGAATCTATACAAGAAATACGGGCAAATGGCCATCCAAATAATTTGATTCCGGGTGAGGCACCTCTCTCCCTCAGGTGGTTATTTGAGCAGGTTCTGCCGTTTCAGGTCGGAGATGAGCGTGCCGAGTACCTCAATGGTGTCTGCCAGTGTGGCGTTGCCGGAGATGTCCCGCCGGGTTCCGGTGCTGATGGAATACGGCGGCAATTCAACCTGATTGGTTCGTGACGTCTCCTGCCATTTCTGCAACCGGCCATCCCACATAAGTGTCAGGCTGCCGCTCTTGTCATTGGTGATCGGTATTTCAAAATGCTCAGAATTGGCCAGCAGGATATTGCCGGTCCCATGCTCGACAGGTAATGGCGTCTGCCCATAGGCGGTGATGGTTACGGTCTGCCCCTGCCGGAACCCCGTTGTTTCTGAATGGTCTCCGGTGATGGCGCGCAATGGTCCGGCACCGCTGTATACTCGCAGATGCGGCATTTCAACCCTTTTGAAGATCACGTTCCCGGAAACCGGGACTTCGTAGTCGTACAGGGAGGTCAGGCCGTAGACGATCTGACCGTTATGGTACGGTGTTTCGATGTCGAGTCCCCCGATGGCACCGTTGTGGCCGCCTGTTGCCGTGCTGGCCAGGGCTCCCCACAATACCGGTTCGGTAGAATACAGGGACCAGCCGCGGAGGTGTATCCTGCCCGGCATATGGTCTCGCAGCCAGAGCGCGGCCATGGCGGGCTTGTTAGAGATGAACGAGGAACCGATGATGTTGATGCTGTGGGTCAGCGAGCCGTCAATGATCACGTAGGCCCCGCATTCCTCAAACTCAACCCCGACGATATTGACTTCAGCGGCGTGTGTAATATGGAGCCCGCCGGTTACGGGGGTGTTGATAATGGCCTTACCGGCGGTGATGCTCTCCGGAGCGCTGGCGGCCAGGATCGCTGTTTTCCTGTTCGTTATACCGGTGATGGTGGTAACCAGTGCCGGGGCAGGGGTGTTGCCCAGTGCCACAACTACCGGCATCCCCACATCATCCTGGGTGAAAGCGGCGCTGTCGGAGACGAGGGTGCTGCTTCCCGCGGTCATGCGTGCGTCTTTGATCAGACGGGATTTCGTATTGAGGGTGGTCTGGGTGATGCCGCCGCCGATCCAGTTCAGTCGGTTGGCGGAATGATAGGGGGCACCGCGGTTGCCGATGCGTGCGTTGGCATAGGTGGTCTTGTCGCCGTTCTGTGTTGCCCACACATCCCTGAAGTTGGTCTCGAAATGGTCGCCGTCAAGGAATATCCCCTCCCGGGTATTGTTCATGGCAAGAACCTTGGTCATGACCAGTCGTTGCACAAACGGCCCCATACCGCTGGACCCGTAGGAGTGCCAGCCGTATCTGCCGCAGTTCTGAATAACCACATCCTCCAGGGTAATGGTATCTGCCCATTTGCCGGGACCGGGAACGACACTGATGCCGTCCTGCTGGTTAAAGGTGGCCTTGGTGGCAGCACCGTCTATGGTCAGGCGCTTCCAGCCGAAACGGACGTTGTGTGTCGCCTGCGAGATGGAAAAGACCGGGGCGTTGCGAGCCGGAATGAAAAAGGATTTGCCGCTGGTGACCCCGGCGACGGTCACTTCGGTTCTCATCTCGACATTCCCTTTGAACGTTCCGGCCGGGAACTGTGCTTCTCCCGCGGGGATGGCATTGATGGTTTTCTGAATGGCAGCGGTTTCGTCGGAGCCGTCACCCTTGACGCCAAACCATTCTGCCCTCGAAACCTCTGATTTAAGCAGGCGGACGATGCCGTCACCGGCAAAAGCCTGATGCCTGCCAGCGTTAAACGGGCCGGTGGCGACAAAGGTTTTTCCGGCAGTTACGGTGATAATTCCGCCGGGAACCACCTGGATTGGCCGGTCGGTCCTCTTATTGTTGATAGTCATCGGTCTGGTGATCAGGACCGTTTTTCCCGCTGTTGCCGAAGAGGAGAGTGCGGTGGAAAGGTTGTTGAATGTGGCGGCGTCAACGCCCCAGGGCGAAGAACCCGGATCTGCCATTGCCGGCATGGTCCAGGTCATGACGATAAGCATGATCACTATTGCCTTCATAGCATTTCTCCTCGGTTGTACTGGAGTGGGATGCAACGGATAGAGCACGTGTTACGGGGGAAATAAAGTGTACCATTTCCTTGCCGTGAGGGGAAACGGATTGTTTCAGTCTGTGCGTGGTTGCCGGGGGAATATAAAAAAGGCTTTCAGCGTGTCGCTGAAAGCCTTTAATTTTTGGTGCCCAGGACTAGACTCGAACTAGCACACCCTTGCGAGCACAAGAACCTGAATCTTGCGTGTCTACCAATTCCACCACCTGGGCAATAGAAGAAAGTTTATACCATCGTCCGATGCAGGATGCAACAAAAAAATGGTATTTCCCTTGCCATTGCTGCTGCCGATTTGATAGAGTTCCAAACGTGAAGAAATCTTTGAGAAAGTTCTGCTGCGCATGAATCTGCTTGCTGTTGAAAAACCTGCCCGCTACATGGGGGGCGAGATGGGGTCCATCCGGAAGGAACATGCCGATCTACGCATGGCCCTGGCATTCCCGGACGTGTATGAAGTCGGCATGAGCCACCTGGGGCTGCGCATCCTCTATCACATCCTCAACGGGGTTGACAGTATTGCTGCGGAGCGGGTGTATGCCCCCTGGCCGGACCGGGAACGGCAGATGCGTGACGACGGCGAATCGTTGGCGACCCTTGAAACCGGTACTCCGCTTGCGGACTGCGATATCGTCGGTTTTACCCTCCAGTATGAACTTTCCTACAGCAATATTCTCAATATGCTGCGTCTGGCCGGCATACCGCTGTACGCTGCCGAACGCGACGCCCGCTATCCGTTGGTGATCGCCGGCGGCCCCTGCGCCTATAATCCCGAACCGCTGGCTCCGTTTTTTGATGCGGTGCTGCTGGGTGACGGCGAGGGGGCGATCGTCGAAATCGCCGAGGCCGTGCGCCGGGCGAAACGGGACGGGATGGACCGGCAGGGTCTGCTGGAGAGCCTTGACCAGATCGAGGGGGTCTATATCCCCTCGTTTTATGAACCTGGGTATCATGCCGATGGCACGATTGCAGGGATCCGGCATCGCAGCGGCAGCAAGGCAACGGTCAGGCGCCGTTTCCTGAGCGACCTGGACGGTGCCCCGTTTCCGACGGAGACGGTGGTGCCGTTCATGAAGACGGTTCATGACCGGGTGGCCATCGAGATTGCCCGCGGCTGCACCAGGGGGTGCCGATTCTGTCAGGCTGGTTATGTCTACCGCCCGCTCCGTGAGCGCTCTCCCGATACGATCCTTTCAATCGCCGACGCAGCCCTGCGCGCCACCGGCTACGACGAGGTGTCGCTGCTTTCCCTCTCCACCGGCGACTATTCCTGTGTGTCGCCGCTGCTGACGGAGC
>CAZSTJ010000234.1:0-5242 GCA_964609805.1 uncultured Geobacter sp.
CCTCCCCCCCTTCCACCTTGATTTCCTGGCTACCCTTGCGTCCGTCACGGAGGTCACCATCTACCTGTTCAACCCCTGCGGCGGTTATTGGGGTGACCTCTTCTCAGAACGGCGCAGGATCGAACTGGCCCTGGAGCAGGAACTCCCTCCCGAGGCCCTGGAGTTTTACGAGACCGGCAACCCGCTGCTGTCATCCCTCGGCACCCAGGGTCAGGAGTTCTTCAGCCAATTACTGGATCTGGATACGGAATGGAACGACCTGGATGAGGGAATATCGTCTGAGGCCACGAGCCTGCTTGGTACTCTGCAGAACGACATCCTCCGTCTGATCGATCGCGGGGTCACGGCGCCGCGTAGCCCGGTCCCGGCCCATGACCGGAGCGTGCAGATCCACTCCTGCCATGGGCCGCTGCGCGAGATGGAGATCCTCTACGACAACCTGCTGCGGATGTTCGAGGAGTCCCCCGATCTGGAACCGCGCCACATCTGCGTCATGACGCCCGACATCGGTGCCTACGCACCGTACATCGCCGCCACCTTCGGCACCCGTTGCGGCGGCCGACCGGCGATACCGTTCACCATTGCCGACCAGGGGCAACGGCGGGAGAACCCGCTCATCGACACCTTCCTGCGCATGCTGGAACTGCCGGCCGGGCGCTTCGGCATCAACGCCATGCTGGAGCTGCTGGAGTGTCCCCAGGTGATGGCCCGCTTCGATATCGATACGGCGGAGCTGGATCTGATCCGGGGATGGCTGCCGGAGAGCGGCGTCCGGTGGGGGATTGACGCCCGTCACCGGGAGGCCCTCGGCTTCCCCCCCTACGGTGACTTCAGCTGGCAGGCCGGCATGGATCGACTTCTGCTCGGCTATGCCATGGCGCCCGAAGGTGACCGGCTCTTCGCCGGCATCATGCCCGGCCCCACGGGGGGCGGCATGCAAAGTCAAGCACTGGGCAAACTGTCCGCCTTTGTTCACGAGACCCGCTCACTGGCGACACAGCTTGCCGGGCGACACACTCTGACCGCGTGGGCCGATATCCTGACCGGACTTGCCGGCCGCATGACGACGCCGCTGGATGGAAACGACACCGCCGCTGCCCCGCTCTATGGTGCCTTCCAGTCCCTGCGCGATATCTCGGCCCGGGCTGATTTCACCTCCCCCCTCACTCTGGAGGGGGTGCTGGACACCCTGAACGGGCTGCTGGACACGACCGGTGGCTCCTTCGGTTTCCTGGGGGGGAGGGTCACCTTTTGCGCCATGCTCCCCATGCGCAGTATCCCCCAACGGGTGATCTGCCTGGTGGGGATGAATGACGGCGCCTTTCCCCGCAGCCAGCGCCTGCCGGCATTCAGCAGGCTCAACGGTGCCCGCCGGCGCGGCGACCGCTCCCTCAGGGACGAGGACCGCTACCTGTTTCTGGAGGCGCTCCTCTCCGCCGGTGAGACCCTCTACATCAGCTATACCGGCCAGAGTGACCGAGACAATACGGCGCTTACCCCGTCGGTGCTCGTCTCGGAACTGCTCGACTGCATCCGGCACGGCTTCCATGCCGAGGGGACTCCCGATTCGCCCCCGGATATCGTCACCGCGCACCGGCTGCAGCCGTTCAGCGAAGAGTACTTCACCGCTGCCGCGGGAAGCAGGCTCTTCAGTTACTCCCCCGAGATCCTCCAGGCGCTCCGGGGCCGTAATGGCTCAGGCCAGCCCGGCCGGGTCTTTCTCGACACCCCGTTACCCGAGGAAACGGACCTGCCGGCCACCCTGGACCTCCGTGATCTGATCGCCTTCCTGCGCCATCCGGCCAAGGCCTTCCTCTCCCGGCGCCTCATGGTCTTCCCCCACGGGATTACGGACGAACTCGAAGAACGGGAGCCCTTCAGCCTGGACACCCTGTCAGCCTACACCCTGCGCCAGGAACTGACCGCACGGCTCTTGGCCGGCGAACCGTGCGATGACCTCTTCCCCGCCTTTGCCGCCCGTGGCATGCTCCCCCCCCTGGCCGCCGGACAGGCCGCCTACGAGGCAGCCCTGGCCGAGAGCACCGACTTTTCGCGCCGGATCGCCCCGGAGCAGAGGGAGCTCCTCCCTCCGCTCACCTTCGAACTCCCCCTGGGGGGCACCCTCCTCACCGGGACCCTGCGTGAGGTAAATACCGGGCGGCATCTGCGCTGGCGCTGCGCGAACCAGAAGGGGACCGACCTGCTCCCGATCTGGTGTGAGCACCTGGTATTGAACGCACTCGGGGCGGCAGGGTATCCCCGTGAAAGCCTGCTGATCTGCAAGGACACGACGACCCACCTGCCGCCTCTGGACAACGCTTCCGAACTGCTGGCGGGGCTGATGGACCTCTACCGGGAGGGGATGCGGCGGCCGGTGCATTTCTTCCCCCACTCTTCCTGGATCTATCTGGACAAGGGGCCAGGAGCCGCCGAGGGGCGCTGGCTGGGCACCGACTTTTCCCAGGCCCCCGCCGAGGCGTCAGATCCGGCCAACGACCTCTGTTTCAACGGCATCAACCCCCTCGACGACGAATTCAGGGAGATGGCCGCCAGGGTCTTTGCCCCCCTGCGGGATGCGGCCTCCCGGGCAGGTGAGCCATGAAGCAGCTGAACCTGTCCCATCTGACCGCCGGCGGACCGCAGTTGATCGAGGCCAGCGCCGGCACCGGCAAGACCTGGACCATTGCCGCCCTCTATGTGCTGCTCCTGCTGGAACAGGAGCTTCGTCCGGAGGAGATCCTGGTCGTCACCTATACCAAGGCCGCCACGGCCGAATTGCGGGACCGGATCAGGGGGCGCCTCACGACGACCCTGGATCTGCTCAACACGGAGCGCCCCGCGGCCGACGAGCTTGATACCCTGCTGCGGAACACCCCCATGGACCGGGAGCGGGCGATAAGGCTCCTGACCCGCGCGCTCTACGCCTTTGACGATGCCGCGATCCACACCATCCACAGCTTTTGTCAACGGGCACTGATGGACAATGCCTTTGAAAGCGGCTCCCTCTTTGACACCGAGATGATCAATGACCAGGACGCCATCGTGGGCGAGGTCTGCGATGATTTCTGGCGCAACCGCATCCTGGCGGGCGACCGGCTGTTCCTGGACGGGTTGATGCGTGCCGGCTGGACCCCGGAAAAACTGGCACGACCGTTCAAGGGGCAGTACCAGAACCCGGCCCTGCAGGTCATTCCCGCCGTGGCCGATCCTGACCTGACGATACCGGCAGCAGAGCGGGGACGCATTTTCGCGGACCTTGTCCTTCACTGGAGGGGTGAGCGCGACACCATCATCGCCCAGGTAGTCGGGGCAAACCTCCATCAGAACAGTTACAAGCCGGTACAGATCGGCAAGGCCGTGGCAGCCCTGGACACCTGGCTGACGGCGGGTAATCCCGGCAGCGACTGCAGCGGGCTCAAGCTGTTTTCCCGCGGCTCCCTCAGGAAGGCGGAAAAAAAGGGGACCATCCCGCCGACCCACCCCTTCTTTGATCTCTGCCAGGAGATGACGGAACAGATGGAACGCTTCGAGCGGGCCTTCCGGGCGAAGCTGATCCATTGCCAGGCCGCTCTCCACCAGTGGCTCCGGGAGGAAGTGCCCCGCCGCAAACAGGCCAGGAACCGGCGTTGTTTTGACGACCTGCTGCTGGATCTGCACCGGGCGCTGACGGGACCGGGGGGAGACCGGTTGGCCGGCACCCTGTCGACACGCTACAAGGCGGCATTGATCGACGAATTCCAGGACACCGATCCGCTCCAGTGGCAGATCTTTGCCCGCTTGGCGGGGATAACGGCAACAACGGCCGCGGCAGACACGGAGGAGGCACCGCCGGCGGCGCTTAAGTATCCTCTCTACGTGATCGGCGACCCCAAGCAGGCCATCTACAGCTTCCGCGGTGCCGACATCTTTGCCTATCTTGCCGCGGCCCGCTCCATCCCGCCGGACGGCTGCCACACCCTGGACACCAACCGCCGCTCGACACCCCAGCTGGTAGCGGCCGTCAATACCCTCTTCGAGGGAGCGGACGACCCGTTCTGCTGCCGAGACATCACCTTCAATCCGGTCCGGTCCGGACGGGACGCTTCCCACTGCCTGCTCTCGAAGGGTGAGGCGGTGCGGCACCCCTTGCGGCTCTGGGTGCTCCAGCGCGAGGACCAATCCAAACCTGCCGCCAAGGCCGATGCCACCCGGGCCATCGTCCGCTGTGTCGCTGAGGAGATTGCCCGGCTGCTGGCCGGCGGTACGGAGATCATCGACAGGAAGGGGCGGCGCCCCATCGGTCCAGGCGACATCGCCGTACTGGTCCGGACCCACACCCAGGCAAACCTGGTCCAGGAGGCGCTTCGCGAACTGGCGGTTCCGGCGGTGCAGCACGGCAGCGCCACCATCTTCAAGTCCGGTGAGGCGATGGACCTGCTGCGGATCCTGCGGGCGGTGCATGAACCGGCCAGGGAACGCCTGCTGCGGGAGGCCCTGCTGACCCGGAGTATGGGGCTCTCTGCCAGCGAGGTGGCGCTCTGCCTGGAACGGATTGACGATGACCGGCAGTGGGGCAGCTGGCTGCGCCGCTTCAGGGAGTTGAACGCTGCCGCTGCCGGCGGAGGGGTGATCACCCTGGTGGAACGGCTGCTGGGCGATTGCGGCGCCCGTTTCAGGATCCTTGCCCAGGCCGGCGGGGAACGGGTCCTGACCAACATCCTGCACTGCGCCGAACTGCTGCACCGGGCCGAGGTGGAATCGGGGCTGGGGCTGGAGGGGCTGATTGTCTGGCTGGAACGAAGGATTGCCGCCAACGATGAGGATGAGACGGCACTGCTGCGGCTTGAGACCGATGACAATGCCGTGCAGCTGTCGACCATCCACGCCAGCAAGGGGCTGGAATTCCCGGTCGTCTTTCTCCCCTTTTCCTGGGAATCGCCGGCGCACCGGAACAGCACCGTACTGTTCCACGACGAGGGAGGCGACCTGACTCTCGATCTGGGGTCCGACGATCTTGCAGCCAGCACCGCCGCCTTCCAGGCCGAACGGGATGCCGAAGCGGCGCGTTTGCTCTATGTGGCCCTCACCCGGGCCGAGTTTCTCTGTTACGTGGCCTGGGGCATCATGGGCGATGCGGCCGAATCACCCCTTTTCCGCCTGCTGCACACCGGCGCCACGGACGACCCGAAACTGTTCCGGGCCCTTTCCGACGAAGCAGTGCTGGCGGAACTGCAGCGCTTTCCTGCCGGCAGCAGCGGCATTC
>CAZSTJ010000235.1:0-5222 GCA_964609805.1 uncultured Geobacter sp.
CGTGCTGCCCGTTGTTGCGTGAGCAGCAAGATCCCAATTAAAGGTCTGGCCGGTGCCGCCGTGTGCTGCAGGAGACCAGGTGTCTAGCAGGCAGCCGGCAACCGGGTAGCTGTCAAGACCGTCGAGACTGGCCGTGTCCTTGACGCGGAATGCCTTGATGACCCGTCTCCTGATCAGGGAACAGAATTCCGGTGTTTCTTCGCCGTGAAGCTGAACGATATCCAGGCCGCACCGGTCGGCGGTCTCGTTGACGACCCCTGCATCTTCGTTGACGAACAGGCCGACGGTCTGGATAAACGGGGGAAGGGCGCGGATGATGGCGGCTGCCTGGTCATGGGTGACATGACGGGGTGACCGGGGGTAAAAGACAAAACCGAGCGCATCGGCGCCGGCACCGGCTGCCATCATTGCATCATCAAGATTCGTAATGCCGCATATCTTGATCTTTACCATCCGGATAAAACCTCATTTAAGATAAAAAGGCACGAAGATGCATGCACCCTCGTGCCTCGGGTCACAACGGGCAACGATTACAGATCGATCTTCGGCAGGCGCTCCAGGGCGGCCTTCACCATGGCGTCGGGATACTCGTAATCCTCCAGATTGCCTGACAGGTAGGAATCATAGGCACCCATATCCAGCTGGCCATGTCCGGACAGTCCGAACAGGATGGTGCGCTCCTTTCCTTCTTCCTTGGCCAGTACCGCCTCGTCAATAGCCGCACGGACGGCGTGGGACGACTCGGGGGCCGGGACGATCCCCTCGCTGCGGGCAAAGAGGAGGGCCCCTTCGAAACAGGAGTTCTGCTTGTAGGCCTTGGCTTCGATCTGACCGGCGTGATAGAGCTGGGAGACCAGGGGCGACTCGCCGTGATAGCGCAGGCCGCCGGCATGGATGCCAGGAGGCATGAAGTCGTGACCCAGGGTGTACATCATGGCGATCGGTGCCACCTTGGCGGTATCGCCGTAATCAAAGGCATAGACCCCTTTGGTCAGGGTCGGGCATGATGCCGGTTCTACGGCAAGGGCACGGACCTTCTTGCCGTTAGCGCGGTCGGCGATGAAGGGGAAGGCCAGACCGGCAAAGTTGGATCCGCCGCCGCAGCAGGCGATGACCACATCAGGATAATCGCCGGCGATCTTCATCTGAGCCTGCGCCTCCTGGCCGATGATCGTCTGGTGCAGGCAGACATGGTTGAGCACGCTTCCCAGGGCATAATTCGTATCGTCATGGGTGGCGGCGTCTTCGACGGCTTCAGAGATGGCGATGCCGAGGCTGCCGTTGCTGTCAGGATCATGGGCCAGGATGGAACGGCCCGAATTGGTGAACTCCGAAGGCGAGGGGATCACCGTTGCCCCCCACAACTGCATCATACTCTTCCGGTACGGTTTCTGGGTGCAGGATACCTTCACCATGTAGACCGTACACTCCAGGCCGAACATGGAACAGGCCAGGGCCAGGGAACTGCCCCATTGACCGGCGCCGGTCTCGGTAGCAAGACGGCGGATACCAGCCTGTTTGTTGTAGTAGGCCTGGGGTATGGCTGAATTGGGCTTATGGGAGCCGGCCGGAGAAACACCCTCATACTTGTAGTAGATCTTGGCCGGCGTGCCGAGGGCCTTCTCCAGACGATGGGCACGGAACAGCGGCGAGGGTCTCCACAGCTTGTAGATCTCGCGGACATCATCCGGAATGTCGATCCAGCGGTTAGGAGACATCTCCTGCTCGATCAGCGACATGGGGAAGATGGCCAGCATGTCGTCCGGGGTGACCGGCTGCATGGTCATGGGGCTGATAACCGGTGCAAGCGGGCCCGGCATATCGGGGATGATGTTGTACCACTGTTTGGGGATTTGATCTTCTGACAGCAGGATCTTGGTGTTCATGCAGACGTCCTCCCAATGTAATTTATTCCAGATTATCCTCTATGCGGATGAAAACGGTCTTTTCGCAGATGATATCCATGTAATCGATCTCCGCCAGGGCAGCCTGTACGGCACCCTCGCGGGCCTCGTGTGTCTTGATGACGATTGGCACCGGGGCGGTGTCGTCATCCTGGTGGGCGGTCTGGACCATGGACTCGATGCTGATGCCGTGACGACCCAGGGCACCGGCGATGGAGGCCAGGACCCCCGGTTTGTCCAGGGCGCTGAAACGGAGCATGTAGTTGCTGACAATATCCCCCATGGGTTTGAGGGGGAGGGTGGTAACGGTGCTGTCCAGAAAGCCGAGCGGTGCCATCCTGCGGACGGCACCGGCCTGCATGGTGCGTGCAAGCCCGATGAGGTCGCCGACGATGGCACTGGCGGTCGGGTTCTGTCCTGCGCCGCGGCCGTAGAACATGACCGGCCCCACAAAATCTCCGGTCAGGCGGATGGCGTTGAAGACACCGTTGACGTCCGCCAGGGGGTTGTGCAGCGGGATCATGGTGGGATGAACCCGTGCCTCTACCTTGCCGTCGGTGAGCTTGCCGATAGCCAGCAGTTTGATGCGGTAGCCGAAGTCCTTGGCAAACTTGACATCCAGACCGCTGATCTTGGTAATCCCCTCGGTATAGATGTTATTGAAATCGATCCTGGTGCCGAAGCAGAGTGAAACCAATACCGCCAGCTTATGGGCCGTATCGACACCTTCGATGTCAAAGGTCGGATCGGGTTCGGCATAGCCAAGGCGCATAGCGTCTTCGAGTACCTCGCTGAAATCGGCACCCTCCTGTGTCATGCGGGTCAGGATGTAGTTGCAGGTGCCGTTCATGATGCCGAAAACGCTGCCAAAACGATTGGCCGCCAGATTGCCCTTAATGGCGGTGAGGACCGGTATGCCGCCACCTACGGAGGCCTCGAACTGAACCTCGACCCCTTTACGTGCCGCGGCCGCGTAAATCTCCTCACCATGCAGCGCCAGCAGTGCCTTGTTGGCGGTAACGATATGTTTTCCCTTTTCGATGGCCTTGAGGACGAAGCTCTTGGCTGGCTCATAGCCGCCGATCAGTTCGATCACCACGGAGATTTCCGGATCGTCAAAGATCACATTGACGTCGTTTGTCAGAACACCAGGCGCCACTGTCACACCGCGGTCGCTGGTGATGTCCAGATCGGCGATGCGCTTCAGGGTGATGCCGGTGCCGACCTTTCCCTTGATGACGTCAGCATTTTCCTGCAGCAGTTTCACCACGCCGGCACCGATGTTGCCGAATCCTATGAGTCCTACCTTGATATCACTCATTGTTCCTCGCTTGCATCTTCGGATTTGGGACAGGCCTCGATCTCGTCCAGGATGCCGTTGACAAAGGACGGCGACTCCTTGTCGCCGAACTTGCGGGCAATCTCGATGGCCTCGTTGATGCTGACTTTCTTGGGGATGTCGTTGCGGAACATCAGCTCGTAGGTTGCCAGTCGCATGACATTCAGGTCCACCAGCGGCATACGGGAGAGGGCCCAGTTTTTCGAGCGTTTCTTGATGGCTTCGTCAATAACCTCTCGATTTTCTTGAACACCGTTGACCAGACCCTCGGCAAATTCCCGAACACGGGCCAGCACATCGGTCTGTTCTTCACGAAAGGTCTGCAGGGCTTCCCTGATACCTGTGCCAGGATTTGAGTCAAGGGCGTAGAGCATCTGCAGGGCAAGTTCTCGGGATTCGCGGCGTAGCCCCATTATTTCAGCGCCTTCAGCACGTTGGCGGTTTCGATGGCGGTTACGGCGGCCTCGAATCCCTTGTTACCGGCCTTGGTGCCAGCGCGCTCCACAGCCTGCTCGATGGTGTCGGTGGTAAGGACACCAAAAGCGACCGGAATGCCGGTCTCCAGGGAAACGGAGGCGACCCCCTTGGAAACCTCAGAGGCCACATAATCGAAATGGGGGGTGGAACCGCGGATGACGGCACCGAGGCAGATCAGGGCATCGTAGGTGCCGCTTTCGGCCAGTTTCTTGGCTGCCAACGGGATTTCGAACGCACCAGGCACCCGGGCAACATGGATATTGGTGTCATCTCCGCCATGACGGATGATTGCATCGATTGCGCCTTCAAGCAGGCGCTCGCCGATAAAGCTGTTGAAACGGGCAATAATGATCCCGAACTTGAGTCCGGTGGCATCGAGTTTACCCTCGAAAAATTGTGGCATGGCTGATCCTCCTGGATAGAATCCTGAAAAGAAATCGTAATACTAGCATAAAATCAGGGTTTGGGGAGAAAAAAGTTCAGTTGCAGGGCCGGTAGGAGATGCAGTTTCCGCTGTAATCGGCAACGATGAATTGGGGGGTACTGCCGGGGGCGTGGATGGTTGCCGCCTGGCAGGCATGATCAAAGAGCAGGTTCATCAGGTTCCGCTCAAAGGCACAGGCGACGGCGATCTCCCGGGCGGTATTGGCCTGTGAGATGGTCTCAAGCACCGCAGTGCCCAGTCCGGCATCCCTGGCCCATCCGTGCAGCCGGCCCAGATCCAGTACAGATGCCGCGGCATGTGTGTTTTCGTGGCCGCAGGCGATCTTGAGCAGTTTGGCGAACTGACAGGCTATCACCGGTTCACGGAAACCGCGTTGGAGGCACGCCCTCAGGGCATAGGCCACGTGGTCTCCCATCATGATGTACGCCTCTTCCGGCAGCCGTTCAAGATTCGTGGTGCGAGGTCCCAGGTCGGCAGCATCGAACAACGAACTGCGAACGTCGAACTGCCTTTGTACCGCCGCCTCGCTGGTGCGCCCGGTGGAGAGGACCACCGTTGCGCAACCACAGGCGCGGGCAACGTCCAGGGCAGCATCGATTGTGTCGGTCCAGGCCTTGGCCGAAACAGGGCGGACGACACCGGTGGTCCCCAGGATGGAGAGCCCCCCGATGATGCCGAGGCGGGCATTGAGGGTCTTTTTTGACCGCTCCTCTCCGTCGGGGATGGCTATGGTCACCTGAAACGAGTCCAGTGCTTTTGAGCGGGATTCGACGGTGGGGAAGATTGCTGTGGCAACCGCCTCCTCGATCATGCGACGCGGTACCGGATTGATGGCCCATTCGCCGGGCGGAACGGCCAGACCGGGCTTGGTAACCCGTCCGATTCCCTTGCCCCCCTCAATGCGAATGCGGTCCCCGGTTCCCAGGGAATCATCACGAACCCGGGTTACCGTTCCATGGACCTCGACGCCGTTGGTCACATCCGGATCATCCCCCGCATCCTTGATCACGAAGCAGGTAGCGCTGTCAGATGAGAAATTCTGCCCGTGGAGTTGAAA
>CAZSTJ010000236.1:0-5135 GCA_964609805.1 uncultured Geobacter sp.
GGGATAGACGGTGGTGCCGGTGATGACGTGGTTGAGAACCTCGTATCCGTGGCAGCGGCCTCCCATGCATCAGTAACCATGGCCGGATCAAGTTTCAGCTTCGGCGGCAGCGGCGCAACCGGCGGGACCATGGCAGCCACCAGCAGCGCGTTCGGCATGAACGGCGGTGAGGGGAGGGACACGCTCCTGAATTCAGGCGCACTAGAGGTGACGGCCACCTCGAACCTTGCTACCAGCGGCGGTTCGACTGCCGTGTTCGGAACCTCCAGTGTTGGCGGCACGTCAGGGGCTTTTACCCGGGCAGCAGGTATTGAAGGCGGAGGTGATGACGATTACCTGGAGAACAAAGCGTCAGTTGATGTGACCGCACATTCGACGGTTACGCTGGATGCTTCCAGCTTCACCCTGGGAGGGACCGGCTCGGCAGGTGGCACCCTTGCGGCTGTTACCGGTGCCACCGCTCTTTCAGGAGGAAGCGGGGCCGATACCATCCTGAACAAGGGAGACCTTACCGTAAGCGCAACATCGCTGCTTAGCTCCCTTGGTGAGTCGAACACCGTCTTCGGCACCTCCGCGGGCACAACCACATCAGGTGCCACGACGGAAGCCACCGGCATCAATGGCGGCGATGGAAACGACAGTGTCGAAAACAGCAGCGGGCATACGATAGATGTTCATGCCACAACTACCGTAACTTCCACCAAGTCTTCATACACCTTTGGGGGGACGGCAACCACCGAAGCGGTTCTGAAAGGTGCCGCGATCGCCAGCGGCATTTCAGGCGGATCGGGTGCCAATCTGCTCAGCAACCTGGGTGATGTTCAGGCAACCGCGGTCTCCACGGTATCTGCCAGCGGCGGGACAAAGACAACCTTCGGCGGCACCACCGGGAGCGGCGCGGCTGCGGCAGAGACGACCGCCACGGGGATAGGAGCGGGCGAAAGCGCGGACACGCTGTTCAATGCCGGGATTGTAACGGTTCTGGCGGACAGCGGCACTACCGCAACGAACAGTTCCGATGCCGGCTGGCTGGTTGGAGACGGTGACACCGTGTCAACCACCAGGACAACGGCTGCGGGGACCGGTCTGTCTGCCGGCGATGGCAGCAACACCGTAACGAATGACGGGGAAGTCATCGTCACCGCCCGGGGGACCGGCTACGCGTTTGCCTATGCCAGCGGCGCACACATCTCCTGGGATGGCGACGGAGAGTCCCGGGCGGACAGCGTGGCTTCCTCCCGTGCCATCGGGGTGATGGCGGGGAACGGCGGCAACCAGATCGTCAATAACAACACAATTCATGTCACCGCCGCTGCCACGACGGTCAAGGACCTGACAACGACCATAAACGTCTGCTCCCAGAGTCTGGTGACACGACAGGTATGCCACGATGAACCGGATCCGAATGATTCGACCAAGACGATTCGGGTCTGTGTGGATGTGCAGGAAACAGTGACCACCTGTACCCCTGTTCCCGTCATCCTGGCATCGCTTCCGACCTATGCCGGTGCAAACGGCAACGGCGTAACCGGTACCGGCAGGGCAACCGCCCTGGGAACCGTTACGGCAGAGGCGTACGGCATCAAGGTCGGCGACGGGAACAATCTGATCATCAATAACCGTGATATCACCGTCACCGCCACTCCCGAGGCCAGGGTCACGGTCTTTGCCGACGGTGATGCGTTCGGTGATGCCATCGGCACCGCTACGGCCACCGCCACAGCGAAGGCTTACGGCATTTGGGCCGGCGATGGCGCCAACACGGTATCCAACAACGGCATCCTGACGGTTCTGGCTTCACCGCGTGCGCAGGCCCGGACGGAAGTCTCCGGCGGGGATATCTGCATCTGGTATCTGTTCGGGACCTGGTGCGGCGGCGGAGGTGACGGAATCGGTTCGGCATCGACCATCTTCGATCTGCTTGCCACCGGAATCCAGGTGGGAAACGGGGATAACCAGATCACCAATAACGGGGTCATGACCGTCACCGCACGGCCCGAAGCGTCAGATTTCACGGCAGCCGTCGTCTCGGCAAATTCTGCAACGGTACTGACGTCCGTCAGTGCGAACGCGGTCGGTATCCAGACCGGAAACGGCAATAACCGGGTCACCAATACCGTGAATGGCGTTATCGACGTAAGGGCATTTGATCTTCCCGTCGCGTACGGCTGTACCAACGGTCCCTGTGTGACGTCGTTTGAAGCGGTCGGTATCCAGACCGGCAGCGGTGCCGATCTGGTCTTAAATAACGGCAGGATCACGACCTCCGTCCCCACGGGATTAGGTGTCGGTATCAGCACCGGCGGCGGCAACGATACGGTCGTGCTGGGTAACGCCTCCTCGGTCAGCGGTTCCATCGACCTGGGTGACGATGATGACACCCTCCATCTGGTCGGCAGTCCGGTGGTCACCGGAGTCATCAACCCCGGAACAGGCACCAATTCACTTGTGTTCGAAGGCACGGGCACCTTTGCCAATACCCTGACAGGCTTTGTTAATGCCACGAAAATGGGCAGCGGCACGTATACGATCCCTACGCTGTCGACAATGCAGCGTCTGGATATGCAGGAGGGGGCTCTGAGGGTCAACAGCGATTATCAGTTTTCCGGTACCGGTCTGCTTTTGGCGCATATAAACGGTAATGGAAGTTATGGCCAACTGAGTGTGGCGGGTACCGGCTTCCTTGGCGGCTCTCTGTCGGTTGTCAAGGGCCCGTGGCGCTATCTGAACGGTACGACCTTTGATGTTGTACAGTCCGCTACCGCACTGGAAGGGAGCTTCGGCACCATAACCCTTCCTGATCCATCCGCGCTGCTCAGCTTTAGGCTGAATCAGCTCCCGGATACCGTGCGGATTGAGGCGGTGGCCAAAAGCTTCACCACGGTGGCTGCAAACAGAACCCAGATGCTCGTCGCCGAGCACCTTGATCGAACCATGCCCTCTGCCACCGGTCAACTTGCGATGGTGCTCGGCGAGATGCAGGGGCTGCCGGCATCCGGATTCAATCAGGCCCTTTCAAGTTTGAGTCCAGATTCCCATGGCGGTGTTACAACCGTTTCCCATGGTACCACCGCTCAGTATTTGCGGATTGTTGATGCACGCATGCAGGGTATCCGTTCATTCGGGATGTCGTCCGGTGGCACGCTCCGATCGGACAGCCCGCTGGATAAGTCGCTGCTTCTCGCCTACAGCGGTTCAGATGCACGCATCGCTGAACTCTATGGAAGCGAAAAACGCAGGCAGCCTGCACAACGTTTCGGGGTATGGATCGACGGGTTCGGAAAAAAGGGGAGCCAGACCGGGGTAGACGGTACTGCAGGGTTTGGCTACCAGGTTGCCGGTGGTGCACTGGGGCTTGATTTCCTCGTTGGTGACAAGGCCGTAGTTGGTGTGAGCGGCGGACAGTCCTACACGAATATAGATCTTGATGAGGGGAGGGGAACGGGAAATATCAACAGCACCTTTGCCTCGCTCTACGGTAGCTATTTCACCAACACGTATTATCTTGACGCGTCATTTGCCTATTCGCACCAGAAATTCAGAAACAACCGGTCGGTGCGTGTTGGATTGCAGCAGTTCACCGCAAGCAGTGAACATGCCGGTGATGTCTACGCTGCTTCCCTGGGAGGCGGGTATAATTTTGATCTGGGGGCGGTGCTGCTTCAGCCTGTTGCGGCGCTTCGCTATATCTATCTGGCAGAGGACGGATTCGGTGAAAGGGGGGCCGGCAGTGTCAATCTGATCGTGGGTGAGCGTGTCACCGATTCACTCAACTCGGAATTGGGCCTGCGTGTGGCAAAGGTGTTTCAGACCAGCTGGGGCCGCATGGTACCTGATGTGCGTGTCGCCTGGAAGTACGACTTCGCCATCGATGACCGGCTTGTCTCTGCTGCCTATGAGGGGGCGCCGAATATGACCTTTGCTGTTCCCGGACAGGATAATGACCGTCATGGGGCAACGGTCGGCGCCGGAATGACACTGTTGTTGCCGAAGGGTTTCTCAACGAATCTCAAATATGATGGCGAATTCAGCGGCAATTATCGCAGTCACGGGCTGTTTGGTGAATTGCGGTATGCCTTCTGACGGAATTGAATGCATGAAATGTCGATCGACCACTTACCGTGGTTGTGAAGGAACGCGAGCGGGGCATCTCCCGAAAGTTACGGCGGTGCCCCGTACTATTAAGCCGAAACACACATGGATGTCTCTGAAGTTGTGGTCTTCCTGGCATCTCCCGTTTCTCCCGGCAGCGTGCGGGCATCTTCCCGTCAGGCGGGAGAGAAGGTAACTATCCAAAATACCGATTGTAAAATAATTATTGATTGGTATTATGGATGCCGCTGCTGTTGTTTCCATTTCAGTCGTGAAAGGAGGTGATAACAATGGACAAGGATCAGATCAAGAGTCTCGTGGCAGGTCTTGGTATTGCCAGCCTGGTGGCAGGCGTATCGATTGCCGTTCCGGCTCAGGCTGCCCAGAGTGGTTGAGGCGGCGGAGCGGGCGCCGGGAGCGCCCCCAAGGACAAGGCTGAGGTGACCGATACCAAGGCACCGGCCAAGGCGGAGAAGAAGGACGTCAAGAAGGACAAGAAAGCAAAGAAAGACGCCAAGAAAGATGCTGTCAAGGATAAGAAGGAAGGCGACAAGCCGAAAGAGACCCCCGGCAAAAGTGGTTGAGGCGGTGCATCCAAGTAACGCGGTCGCGTTACACAGCATTCGGAAGGCGGATTGACCATAGACGAGATGTCCGGTACCATCATGCCATGAATTCATTCGCAGAAATCTTCCCCTGTTGCACATCGCTGCTGGGCCGCAATGCCTGGAAGCGGATTGCCGGGGGGCGTGACATGACTCCGGACGGCTTTCCGGATTATCTGGACCAGGCGGGCGAGCAGGGTATACCCCCGTATATCTCCGGGCTCGCCCGCCTGGAACTGGCACGGCACCGGGCAGGCGCCGCGCCGGCCATCCCCCCGCAGGAAACCATTTCCCTTAATCCCACCCTGCAGATCACCCCGGTATCATGGTGTCACCTGACAGATTTACTTGACGGGCCGGAAGAGTCGCCCGCCGTTGCGCCAGCCCCCGGAAACGAACTGATCGTCACCTGGCGCGATCCCGCAGATGGCACGGTCG
>CAZSTJ010000237.1:0-5134 GCA_964609805.1 uncultured Geobacter sp.
GGTCTTGCCGGTACGGGGCGGGGCGACGATCAGGCCGCGCTGTCCCTTGCCGATGGGGGCTACCAGCTCCATGACCCGCATGGACATGTTGTCATGGGTGGTTTCCAGCTTGAGTTTTTCATCGGGATAGAGCGGGGTCAGGTTGTCAAACAGGATCTTGTCTCGGGCAACCTCGGGAGGCTCAAAGTTGACCGACTCCACCTTGAGCAGGGCGAAATAACGCTCCCCCTCCTTGGGGGGCCGGATCTGACCGGAAACCGTATCACCGGTACGCAGGTTGAAACGACGGATCTGGCTGGGAGAAACATAGATATCGTCAGGCCCCGGCAGGTAGTTGTAATCGGTGGCGCGAAGAAAACCAAAGCCGTCCTGGAGTGTTTCCAGAACCCCTTCACCGAAGATCATGCCGTTCTGCTCGGTCTGGGCGTTAAGCAGAGCAAAGATAAGATCCTGTTTGCGCAGGCTTGACGCGCCCTCTATGTTGAGCTCGCGTGCCAGTGCGTTCAGCTCGTTGATCTTCTTGCCCTTCAGTTCCTGTAGATTCATCGGTTCTCCTGCGGTGTTGAGATTATGACTGGAATAAATTAGTGAGATGCAGATTCAGATAACATGAATGCGGGCTTCATGCGCTGACGGTGCACAGAAATACCTGGAGAGGTTCCTTACCGTTGAGAAAAAGCTGACTGTCGTCGGGGTGTCCTGATGTTGGAATTGATGCCCGTGCTGCAACACACTTCTTTGTAAGATTGGATATGAGGTCGAGTGTCGGAAACAGCTCATGTTAGAGGTTGATGTGACGTTACCTTTAAAATCTCGGGGTTGTCAACAAAAAATACGCTTGAAACCCCTTGTTTAACCGTTAATTGTCTTGACCGCATCATTCGTGAGGCGCTATACATCGCCTATGAACACCGACGGGAGTACCCACAACAGAGGAGACTGCTCACCATGACAGCGCTTGAGCTCGCCATGGCTTCCGCGCTGTTCTGTGCCCTCTCCGGCCTCCCCGCCCTGTCGCCGCGTATCCCGCTTTTTCTCGGCCGCAAGATCGCCTTCCTGCTGATTTCGGCAGGAGCTACGATTGGTCTGGCTGCCGTTGTCCAGGTCCTGCTGCTGCGCACCCCGATGCTGACCTATGAAAGCACCTGGCAGATACCGGTCGGCACCCTCCTCTTCCGCCTCGATCATCTCTCGGCATTTTTCCTGATTCCGGTCCTTGTCGTTTCCTGCTGTATCGCACTCTACTCCTGCGGCTACTGCAGCACATCTCCCGACAACCGGGCGGAATCACGTCTGACCTGCTACCTCGGCCTGATCATCGCCGCCATCATCATGCTGCTCATTGCCGCCAACGGCATCACGCTGCTGATCTTCTGGGAGGCCATGGCACTGTTGGTGTACCTTGCCATGAACCTGGAGCATAGCCGGGCCGAGGTGAGGGGGGCAGGGCTCCAGTACCTGGTGGTCAGCCACATCACCACCCTGTTGATCATTGTGGTTTATGCCCTCTCCTCCCGGCACGGTGTCGCCACCTTTCCCGCCGGCGGCTCACTTGACCCGTCCACCCCGCTTGCCACGGGGATATTCCTGGTGGCGGTCGTGGCATTCGGCATGAAGGCCGGCATCATGCCGCTCCACATCTGGCTGCCGGCCGCCCATGCAAACGCCCCCAGCCACATCTCTGCAATCATGTCGGGTGTCCTGATCAAGATGGGTATTTACGGTCTCCTACGGACAATCTCCTTTTTCGGGGTTCCCCCCATCTGGTGGGGCGTCCTTTTGCTCAGCCTGGGGGTCGTTTCCGCCGTTGTCGGCGTCCTCTTCGCCATCGGCCAGCATGACATCAAGCGGCTGCTGGCCTACCACAGCATAGAAAATATCGGCATCATCGTCATGGGGATCGGCGTGGCGCTGGTCGGCACGGCAGGCGGCAACCAGTCCCTCTACGTGCTCGGCATGGCCGGGGCGCTGCTGCATGTCCTCAATCATGCCCTCTTCAAGTCGCTTCTCTTCCTTGGGGCCGGTGCGATCATCCATGTTGCCGGGACCCGGGACATCGACCGCATGGCAGGCCTGGCCCGCGCCCTCCCTCTGACTTCCCTGGCCTTTCTGACCGGTTCCGTCGCCATCTGCGGCCTGCCGCCGCTCAATGGTTTCGTGAGCGAATTCCTGATCTACATCGGCATCTTCAAAGGGTTCGGTTCCGCCACGGGTTCAGCCGCTGTCCTCCTGGCCCTGGCCGCGCCGCTGCTGGCCCTGACCGGCGGCCTGGCCCTTGCCTGCTTTGTCAAGGTCTACGGCATGGTGTTCCTGGGAGCGCCGCGCCAGGAACTCCCCCCGCCCCACGAATCTCCGGCCATGACCGCCGCCATGGCGGTCCTTGGCTGCTGCTGCCTGCTCATCGGCATTCTCCCGTGGACGGTCACCTTCCTGCTCGAACCGGTTATCACGAGCATTGCGCCGGCACCCGGGGCCACTCTCCCTACCCTGCGGAACATGGCCGGGCTGGATACCCTGAGCATAGCGGCGGCAATCCTGCTGGGCCTGATCATCATCCTGACCCTCTGGTATCGCCGGCGCCTTGCGGCACGGGAGATCGGGACGACCGGCACCTGGGACTGCGGCTATGCGGCCCCAGCCCCCTCCATGCAGTACACGTCATCATCCTTTGCCGAGATGCTGGTCCGGATCTTCGGCGGGATTCTCCGCCCGGAGCGCCATGTCCCTGAGATCAAGGAGCTTTTCCCGGAGCGGGCCCGTTTCGAATCCCATGTCCCGGAGGTGGTCCTGGATAAGGGGATCCTCCCCTTCTTTGCCGCCGTGGACAAACGTCTGGCTGCGATTCGCCGCCTCCAGAGCGGCCAATTGACCCATTACATACTCTACATCTTCATGGCGCTGATCGTACTGCTTGCGCTTTCAGATTTTCTGTAACGGAAGGGAACACTGTGCACGGCCAAAACCTGATTGCATCCATCGGCAACACCCCTGTCGTCGAACTCGCACGCATCAACCCCAATCCGCAGGTACGAATCCTGGCCAAGCTGGAGGGGAACAACCCCGGAGGCTCGGTAAAGGACCGGCCGGCCCGCCACATGATCCTGGCAGCGGAGCAAAGCGGTGAACTGACCCATGATAAGATCATCCTGGAGCCGACCTCCGGTAATACCGGAATCGCCCTGGCAATGATCGCCGCGGCCCGGGGCTACCGGATCAAACTGGCCATGCCGGCCTGTGTCAGCGTTGAACGTCGCAGTGTGCTGGAGGCCTACGGCGCCGAGATCGTCCTCTCACCCGGCTGCGAGGCCACCGACGGCGCCATCCGCCTGGCCCACAAGATTTACGACGAATCACCCGGCGTCTACTACATGCCCAACCAGTACGCCAACCCCAACAATGTCCTTGCCCATTACGAGACCACCGGACCGGAGATCATGGCCCAGACAGAGGGTGAGATCACCCATTTCGTAGCCGGCATGGGGACCAGCGGCACCCTGATGGGGACGGCGCGTTACTTTGTTGAGACCAAACCGGAGGTACTCATCGTCGGCATTGAGCCGGTACTGGGGCACAAGGTGCAGGGGCTGAAAAACATGCGGGAGGCCATCGTCCCCGCCATCTATGACGAATCCGCCCTGCACACCAAGATGACGGTGGAGGATGACCTGGCCTTCGAAACCGCCCGCAGGCTGGCGACGACCGAAGGTATCTTCTGCGGCATGTCCGGCGGTGCTGCCGTGGCCGGTGCCCTGCGCCTTGCCGGGGAACTGGAGAGCGGCACGATCGTCGTCATCGTCCCAGACCGGGGCGACCGCTACCTAAGCACCAACCTCTTCAAATCCATGTGCGCCAACTGCCCTCCTTGACCAACCGCCGGTCAAACCTTGACCGAAGCGCCCATACCTGCTAATAAATATATTTTTTCGGCTGAGACATATCCCCCCCATCCGGAGGTATTCCCGTGACATTTCAGGACATGATCCTCTCTCTGCAAGGCTATTGGGCCAAGCAGGGATGCGTCATCCAGCAGCCCTATGACACCGAAAAAGGTGCCGGCACCTTCAATCCGGCCACCTTCCTGCGCGTCCTCGGCCCCGAGCCGTGGAACGTCGCCTACGTCGAGCCGTCCCGCCGTCCCACCGACGGCCGCTATGGCGAAAACCCCAACCGCCTGCAGCACTACTACCAGTTCCAGGTCATCATGAAGCCGTCGCCCCTCAACATCCTCGACCTGTACCTGGATTCCCTGCGCGCCTTCGGCCTCGATCCCTGCAAGCACGATATCCGCTTCGTTGAGGATGACTGGGAATCACCGACCCTGGGAGCCTGGGGCCTTGGCTGGGAGGTCTGGCTGGACGGCATGGAGATCACCCAGTTCACCTACTTCCAGCAGGCCGGCGGCATAGACCTGAAACCGGTGGCCGGCGAGATAACCTACGGCTGCGAGCGCATCGCCATGTACCTGCAGGGTGTGGACAATGTCTACGACCTTGAATGGGTCAAAGGGGTCAAGTACGGCGACATCCACCATCAGACCGAGGTGGAATTCTCGACTTACAACTTCGAGGAGGCCAACGTACCGCTGCTCCTTGAATCCTTCACCAATTTCGAGCAGGAGTGCATCCGCCTGGCGGCAAAAGGTCTGGTCTTCCCGGCCTACGACTTCGTCATGAAATGCTCCCACACCTTCAACCTGCTGGATGCCCGGGGCGCAATCTCCGTTACCGAACGTGCCTCCTACATCGGTCGGGTGCGCAACGTGGCCAAACTCTGCGCCGAAGCCTACGTAGCCCAGCGCGAGCGTCTGGGGTATCCAATGCTGAAAGGGGGTGCCAACTGATGAGCGCCAAGGAACTGTTTCTCGAAATAGGCTCGGAAGAGATCCCCGCAGGATTCATTCCCCGGGCCATGGCCGAGATGGAGGCCATCATCACCCGCGAACTGACCGCAGCCCGCCTCACCTACGGCGAGGTCCGGACACTGGGCACCCCGCGCCGCCTGGCGCTGATGGTCAAAGATATCCCGGCCGTTCAGCCCGACGCGGAGATCACCGCCACCGGCCCCTCCGTCAAGGCGGCCTACGACGCCGCCGGCAAGCCGACCAAGGCCGCCGAAGGCTTTGCCCGCGGCCAGG
>CAZSTJ010000238.1:0-5100 GCA_964609805.1 uncultured Geobacter sp.
AAATGAGATGGCTAAAGTCTTTTTCGCCGACATGCGCGCCAGCCACAAGGAAAATCTCTTCGACAAGATAACGAAATTACTGACATTAGCCGGCCTTGATCGGGCCGTATCCGCCGAAGATCTCACCGCCATCAAGATCCATTTCGGCGAGAAGGGCAACAGTGCCTTCATCCGCCCGGTCTTCGCCCGCCGGGTGGTGGAGGAGATCAAAAAACTGGGTGCCCGCCCCTTCCTGACGGACTCCTCCACCCTCTACCCCGGCGAGCGGAAGGAGGCGGTCTCCGCCCTGACCTGCGCCATCGAGAACGGCTTCGGCTACGCCTGCGCCGGTGCGCCGCTGATCATCAGCGACGGCCTGCGGGGGGTGACGGAGACGGAAGTGGCGGTACCGGGAGAACTGCTCAGAAAGGTCTACATCGGCACCGAAATAGTCGAAGCCGACTCCCTGGTGGCCATGACCCATTTCAAATGCCACGAGCTGACCGGCTTCGGCGGTGCCATCAAGAACCTGGGGATGGGGTGCGCCAGCCGCAAGGGGAAACTGGTGCAGCACTCCACCGTGGCCCCGAAGGTGGCGGAGAAATACTGCACCGGCTGCGGCCTCTGCCCCCGCTCCTGTGCCCACGACGCCATCGTCATCACCGGCGGCAAGGCGGTCATCGACCCGCAGAAATGTGCCGGCTGCTCCCGCTGCATTACGGTCTGCCCGGTCAAGGCCATCAACATTCAGTGGAACGAGGCGGCCGACCTGGTCATGAAGAAGATGGCCGAGTATGCCCTGGGCGCTGTCTCCGGCAAGTCCGGACGGACGGTCTACCTCAACTTCATCACCCAGGTTTCCCCGGCCTGCGACTGCTACGGCCACGCCGACGCCCCCATCGTCAACGACATCGGCATCTGTGCCTCGGTCGACCCGGTGGCCATCGACCAGGCCTGCGCCGACCTGGTCAACGGCGCCCGGGGCAACGAGGGGAGCGCCCTGCAGTCAGGCCACGAGCCGGGGGGGGACAAGTTCCGCGGCTGCTGGCCGGAGATCCCGTGGGAGGTGCAACTGGAACATGGGGAGAAGGTCGGTCTCGGGAGCAGGCAGTATGAGTTGGTGAGGATTTAGTACTCTGTCAGCATCAAACCAGGTAAAGACTCCAGGCGGCGCGAAGAGCCGCCAAAATGACAAGGGATTTCCATGAAGAGGTTCACCGTAGAAGCCGAACTATTTATCATCAGTATCCTGACAATTGCTATCTATATACTGGCAAGCCGTTTTGACCTAATGGAGCGCATATACGATTACGCATACAAACTTGAAGAATATCAGTTTGATGAATTTATCACCGTGGTTATATTCTGGGTATTTGCCCTGGCCATATTCTCATTCAGACGCTGGAGAGAAGTCGTCTTGTCGGAACAAAAACTTGCGCGCTACAATAAAGTACTCGAAAGCGCTCTAACCGATATTAAGCAGCTGAAAGGCATGATTCCAATTTGTGCGTCCTGTAAAAAAATACGGGATGATGATGGGTACTGGCATCAGGTGGAAGTTTACATTCAAGCACACTCGGAAGCTGACTTTTCTCATGGAGTCTGTCCAGATTGCGTTAACGCTCTTTATCCTGAACTTCTTAAAGAAGAATAGCCGGCCGCGCAACGCTCTTTCAACAAATCTGAGTACACAACAAGCCGTGTCTGATCATGGATACATGAGTATTATGGAACATTGAGTAAAAGGGCGTGGGCACATGAAAGCAGTCATCCAGCGAGTCACCTCATCATCCGTCTCCGTGGACAATCAGATCGTCGGCCAGATCGGCCGAGGGATCATGGTCCTGCTCGGCGTGGAAAAAGGTGACGACGAAACGAAGGCCGTCTGGCTAGCCGGGAAGATCTGCGACCTGCGGATCTTCTCCGACGAGGCGGGTAAGATGAACCTGTCGGTGCGGGATGTGGGGGGGAGCCTGCTGGTGGTCTCCCAGTTCACCCTGGCGGGCAACTGCGCCAAGGGGAAGCGCCCCTCCTTCGACACCGCCGCCCCGGCCGACGAGGGGAAGCGGCTCTACGAATATTTCGTGGAATCTGTGAAAAGGCTCGGGGTGCCGACGGAAACCGGCATCTTCCAGGCCGACATGCAGGTGGCGCTGGTAAACGACGGGCCGGTGACCTTTATCTTAGAGCGGTAACCCAACTCAAACAAACTGCAACCAAACAGATCTTGCTTCACGCTACGACGCGACGGCGCAACGTGAAATTCACGAGAAGGTTTGTTGTTATGCTGCTCGTTGCGTCGTTGCGTGAGTAATGTCGTTCAGAAGCTCCTTCCCACAAAACGTAAAATGTCAGGGAACTATTATGCGGTTGACAGTTCAGCCACCGAGGCATTAGAGTTGCGCGCACTGCGAGGCGCTGATGTTATCCAAGGAAAAGATCATACAGCAGTTCAAGAAGATCCTGTCCCTGGACAGCCATCCCGGCCACATTGCGGCCGGTTTCGCGGTGGGGGTCTTCATCAGTTTCACGCCGCCGATCCCCGGCCTGCATACCGGCCTCGCCCTTGCCGTTGCCTTCCTGTTCCGCCTCAACAAGCTGACCTGCGTCACCGGTTCCTGGATCAACTCCCCCATCACCGTCGTACCGTCCATGATCCTTGCCTACAAACTGGGGGCATTCCTGCTGGGGTACAAGACAACCGAACTGAGCCTGAAGGGACTGGAGTGGGAAGGGATGAAGGGGATCCTGCTGCAGCATTCAAAGCCGCTCCTGCTGGGCTGTTCCCTCATCGGTTTCGTCATGGCGATCATCGCCTATTTCGGCTGTTACTGGCTGGTGGTGTTCACCCGGCGCAAGGACGCTGCCTTGGCTGAGATAACACGGGAGATGGAAGTGGTGGGGGAGGAGTTGGAGTAAGAGGTTGTTGTAAAACCGGTATTTCAAAGAAAAAGGGCGGGGATTATCCCCGCCCTTCTCATTTCAGGATCATTTGCCCAGAAGGGGGCTCATGACTTGGTAGATCAGGTACGCCACCAGGGCAGCGGCGGGAATCGTCAGCACCCAGGCGGTCATGATACGCTGGGCCACCTTCCAGTTGACCGCATTCAAGCTCTTGGAAAGCCCCACCCCCAGAATGGAAGAGGTCACCACGTGGGTGGTGCTGGTAGGGAGACCGAGCATGGAGGCCCCCATAATAACCGTGGTAGCGGCCGAATCCACTGAGAAGCCGGTCATGGGCTGCAGCTTGACGAAATCACGCCCGACGGTCTTGATGATGCGCCAGCCACCGGCGGCGGTACCGAGAGCCATGGCGAGTGCGCAGGTGAATTTGACCCACATGGGTACTTCGAAAACCGGAATGGCGCCGTAGCTGACCAGTGCCATGGTAATGACCCCCATGGATTTCTGGGCGTCTGCGGTGCCGTGGGAAAACGCCATGAATGATGCCGACAGGATCTGCATGCGCCGGAAATTGCGATTGATCCCGGCCGGAGAGCGGCTCTTGAACAGGTTGGAGAAGAGCACCACGAAGAAGAATCCGGCAATAGTCCCGAGGATCGGCGAGATGATCAGGGCCAGGATGATCTTCTTCAGGCCGCCCCAGACGAGGGCCGAGAGGCCTACATGGGCGATAACCGCCCCGATGAGTCCACCGACAATGGCATGGGACGACGATGAGGGAAGCCCGAAATACCAGGTGGCGATGTTCCAGACGATGGCCCCCAGTACCCCGGCCAGAACGACCATCTGGGTAAGCTGGTTGGCGGAGACGATGCCGGTACCGATGGTCTTGGCGACCTTGGTGAAGGCCATGGCGCCGAGGAAGTTGAGAGAGGCGGCCAGCACTATGGCCCCCTTCACCGACAACGCCCGGGTGGATACGCTGGTGGCAATGGCATTGGCCGTATCGTGGAAGCCGTTGATGTAGTCGAACAGAAGCGCTGCCGCGACCACCAGGCAGAGCATGATGAACGCCGGATCAAGCATTTTTCACGACCACGCTTTCAAGGATGTTGGCAGCGTCTTCACACTTGTCGGTAGCCTTTTCCAGCGTTTCAAAGATCTCTTTCCACTTGATCAACTGGATCGGGTCCTTCTCCTCGTCGAAGAGTCGGCTGATGGCCTCGCGGGAGACCCGATCGGCCTCATTTTCCAGGGCGTTGATATCGACGCAGGCCTCAAAAATGGCTTCATTGGTTTTTTTGCCCAGCATGGCCACGGCCTTGTCCACCGCCTGGCAGGACTGCAGGATGATGAAGCCGAGCGACTTCGCTTCGGGAGGAATGACTTCCACGTTGTACATGATGATGCGCTGGGCCGAGGCATCGATCAGGTCGAGGATATCATCCAGTTTGGAGGCCAGTGAGTAGATATCCTCCCGGTCCAGGGGGGTGATGAATGTCTTGTTGAGCTTCTGGATGATCTCATGGGTGATGGAGTCCCCCCGGTGTTCAATATCCTTGATCTTGCGCTGACTCTCGGCCGGGTGGTCGAAGTTGTCGAGCATATCCTTGAGGAGCCGGGCACCCTCGATGATATTGGTGGTCATCTCCTTGAAAAGATGGAAGAATTTTTCTTCTTTGGGAATCAGTCCGAACATTGCGGCGCCTCCGGTAGAAAGACAATAAGGATTGAAAATAAACCGGATTCTTATACCACAGTTCACGGGTGCTTCCCACTTAAAAGTCATTCACCTGTCACCCGTCGGTAATATCATGGGAAAGAACATTGCCTTTCCCCGTCCGGTGCGGTATGTAACAGAGACCTTACTCGGGAGCTCTACTCAGTGAACCTACTTCATGCCGTTGTTCTCGGCGCCCTGCAGGGCTTTGCCGAGGTGCTGCCCATCAGCAGTTCCGCCCACCTGATCCTGGTCCCCTGGCTGCTGAAGTGGCCGGAATCAGGCCTGACCTTCGATGTCGCCCTGCACCTGGGGACCTTCCTGGCCCTTGTCATCTACTTCCGCCGCGATATCGTCGAAATGATCGCCTCTTTTTTTGACGCACTCCGCAGCCGCGCACTGGACACCCCTGCCCGGCGACTTCCCTTCCTGATTATCGGGGCAACTGTGCCGGCCGCGGTCGTCGGCAAGCTGTTCGAGCACCAGGTGGAGGATAC
>CAZSTJ010000239.1:0-5063 GCA_964609805.1 uncultured Geobacter sp.
AGAGTATGCCGCCGGCCGCCGTCAGCAGGCCGGTGCCGCTGATCACCAGGCGGCTGCCGAGCCGGTCGATCATGGGTCCCAGGGGGATCTGGGCCACGGCGTAGACGTAGAAGAGGATCCCGGAGAGGGAGCCGAGCTGCTGCGGGGTCAGCTGCAGTTCGCGGGAGATGTCGCCGGCAACCACCGCCAGGGAGACCCGGTAAAAGTAGACCAGGATATACATCAGTGCCAGCACGCCGAAGAGGATCCAGCGGCGTCGGGAAAAGGTCCGGTTATTCATTGCCGCCCTCCGGCTGCCGCAGCGGCAACTCCACGGTAAAGGTGCTTCCCTTGCCAGGTTCGCTGACCACACTGATGACCCCGCCGTGATCCTTGACGATGCCGTAGGAAACCGCCAGCCCCAGGCCGGTTCCCCCGGATTTGGTGGTGAAGAAGGGGGTGAAGAGCTGGTCAAGCTGTTCGGCCGGTATGCCGCAGCCGGTATCGCTGATGGCGACCGTCAACCGATCGTTGCCGGCCGGGGTTGCGGTAACGACCAGCTCTCCCCCCTCCGGCATCGCCTGCAGCCCGTTGAGGATCAGGTTGGTGAAAACCTGGCGGAGCTGATCCTCGTCACCGGTCAGTACCAGAGTGGGAGCGTCGTAGTTCCGTGCGATCCGGTACCCCTCCAGCGGCACCTGGTGGCCGATCTGCTCCAGGATGTCATTCAGCAGGCGTTGCAGCGGAAACCGGGCGACCCGCTTATCCCCCTTGCGGGAGAAATCCAGCAGGTTCCTGACGATGCGGTTGATGCGCCCCACCTGTGTAATGATGACCCCGGCCTCGCTCTGGACCTCTGACGTGCCGGTCAGTTCGATCAATTCGGCGTTGCCACGGATGATGGCCAGGGGGTTGTTGATCTCGTGGGCCACTCCCGATGCCAGCATGCCGACGGCGGCCAGACGCTCGGATCGGGCCAGCTCCTTCTGGGCCTCCTGCAGCTGGGCCGTGCGCTCGGCCACCTTCTCCTCCAGGGTCCGGTTGAGGGCGCGGTTCTCCTCGTCCCGGGCCGTCAGACGGCGCTTCATGGTGTTGAACTCACCCGCCAGAGAGGCGATTTCATCACGCCCCCCCACCACGATATCCGGCAGATTTTCCCCGGCGGCAATGCGGCGCGCCCCCTCTTCCAGGGCCCGCACCGGCCGGGCCAGTGAACGTCCCAGCCAGGCAGACAGGCCTGCGCCGATCAGGGTGACCAGCAGCAGGATCGCGGCAAAAAGGAGGTTGATCTGCTGGCGCAGCTGCAGCAGCGGCTTCTCGGGCATCCCCACGTAGAGGGCGCCGACCACGGTGCCCCGCAGGTCCCGCAGCGGTTCGTAGGCGGTGAAATAGGTGGCGTTGTAGACAAAGGCCCGGCCAATCCACTCAACGCCGCGGGTCATGGCATCGTAGACCTCGTTCGACATGAGGGTGCCGACCGCCGGTTTCCCCTCCTCGTCCAGGACACTGGTGGCGATGCGCACGTCGTCCAGAAAGATTGTGGCGTTGCCGCGAACCGCGTTTTCCGTTCCCCGCTGAAAGACCACCCGGGTGATGCGGTCGGCCAGCCGGTTGTCCCCATTGAGCAGCTCGCCGCCGTAGACCGCGCCGACGACCGACCCCCCCGGCCCCAGGATCGGCGCCGCCGCCACCTGGAACAGGCCGCGTTCTTCCTGCCCCTTGGTGTACCGCCGTGCATTGGGGGTGGTCCGGACCGGGATCGCCATCTGGGACGGGAGCAGCGGGTTTTCGCGGGCGGCCTGCTCCGGCGTCAGTACCGCCACACCGCTGACGGTCGCCCCCTTGAGGGCGCCGGCCACCAGGGGGTCAGCCCGGCGGGCATCACCGGAAACGGCCGGATTGCCGGCCCGGTAGCGCACGAATCCGTAGCGGTCGGTCACGGTCAGGAAGCTGAGCCGCTCATTGCGGAGCAGCGAGTAGAGCGTAGGGATCTGGAGCGTCCCCCCCTGTTCGATCAGGGTGGCCCCCACTTCGGGGGACTGGGCGGTCAGGCGGAGCAGGTCAGACAGGCGGGCGATGTCGGCCAGGAAGATCTCGTGGGCCGAGTTGCGGTCTGACTCCACCAGCTGCAGGGCCTGGCTGGTAAAACGGGTCGTGATGATAGAGGCACCGATGACCCAGCAGATGACAATGGCAGTCACCAGCGGCACCAGGGTGGCAACGGTCAGCTTGAGCCGGATGGAGGTGAAGATCCGCTTCATGGGCGGTCGTCGCCGGTCAGGCCGTATTCGGCGATTTTGCGGTCAAGGGTCTTGCGGGAGATCCCCAGGATCTCGGCGGTGCGGCTCTTGTGGAAGCCGGTCTGGCCGAGGATAGCCACGATATGCCGCCGCTCCAGCTCTTCCAGCGGGATCAGGGGGGCAGCCCCTTCCGGTGCTGTTGCGGTCGTAGCCGTTTCGCGCCGCGCCCCCAGCGGCAGCAGGGCGGCGTCGATGGACGTGCCCCGGGCCAGGATCACTGCCCGCTCCATGACATTCTCCAGCTCGCGCACGTTGCCGGGCCAGTCGTAGGCCAGCATCAGGGCCAGCGCCTCCTCGTCGATGCCACGCACATCCTTCTTCATGCGACGGGTGGTGGCCTGCAGGAAGTGCCGGGCCAGCGGCTCTATGTCGTCCCTGCGGTCCCGCAGCGGCGGCAGGTTGACCGTGATCACATTCAGGCGGTAGTAAAGGTCCTCCCGGAAGCGTCCCTCCCGCACCTCCTGCATCAGGTCCTTGTTGGTGGCGGCCACGAAGCGCACATCCACCTTGCGGCTGCGGGTGGAACCGAGCACGATGAAGTCCTTCTCCTGGGTCACCCGGAGCAGCTTGGCCTGCACCGCCGGGGAGACATCGCCGATCTCGTCCAGGAAGAGGGTACCGCCGTCCGCCTCCTCCAGCAGCCCCTTCTGATTCATGACCGCGCCGGTAAAGGCGCCGCGCACATGGCCGAAGAGCTGGCTCTCCAGCAGGGTGTCGGTCAGGGCGGCACAGTTGAGAGAGACGAACGGTTTGGCCCGCCGGGGGCTGTTACGGTGCAGGGCGCCGGCGATCAGCTCCTTGCCGGTCCCCGATTCCCCCATGACCAGGATGTTGGCGTCACTCTCGGCCACCTGCAGGGTCAGGTCATACACATCGCGGAAGGCCTGGCTGCGGAAGATGATATCGTCGGCACCGACGCTCCCCCCTTGCAGCCTCTCCCTCAGCTGGCGGTTTTCCCGGGCCAGGCGGCGGTGGTCCAGCAGCCGTTCCAGCAGCCCCAGCAGCTTCTCCTTGGGGAAGGGTTTGGTGATGTAGTCGTAGGCCCCCTGCCGGATGGCACCAATCGCGTCATCGATGGTGCCGTGGGCGGTCATGATCACCACGGGGAGTTCGGGCCATTTTTTCACGGCCCGTTCCAGCACCTGCAGGCCGTTCATGTCCGGCATGCGCACATCCTGCAGCAGCAGGTCACAGGGCATGTCGGCGGCGCTCTCCAACCGGGTCAGCAGGTCGCCGCCGCGGGCAAAGGTCTCCACCCGGTAGCCGCTGGCGGTCAGCAGCCGGTCCAGATAGCGGAGGATCTCGGCTTCGTCGTCACAGATGAAGATGGTGGTCATGGTGCATCCTTCGTTGCATGGTCATGGTAAATGACTTGTAGGTTGGGCAAAGCGGAGCGTGCCCAACAGTGTTATGGTTGCGTTGGGCACGGAGAACAGCCACCTTTGCCCAACCTACGGACTACCTTGTTGGGTGTTGTGATTATGAAAACCATTTCAGCCATTCACCTAATTTTTCCATGAACTTTTCTCCGAAAACCGCCCCTAGTGCGACAAACACAGATACTACGCATGCTAGACCTAATTTTGAAGTGTTTCTAAATTCAGAGGGGGACAAGTTCAGTACATAGGAACCAACAACAAACACACCAAGAACAAGTCCCCAAACAATCCCGCCGTAGTTCCTTTTAGACCTTGCGTTTTCAGCTCTAATGATTTCATTGGTTTCGTGTTCTGTCATATATTCACCTAACTCGATAATTATCCTACTGAAATATTTCTCCAACAACCTCTGCCACCCCCAACCCCTCCTCGTTTAGGAGGGGTTGGGGGTGGTATGCTTGTTAGGACAAAATGATACATAGTCGGACAAAAAGAATCAACAGGTGATGTGTCATTCCTTACCACAGACTTCGTTTTTCTTCTTTCATATTGAAATAATTCAATGTGTTACGCGTTAATGTTCTACAGGTGCATTTTGGCACAACTGTTGCCGTATACGCCGGGATTTGCCGTAAACAGAATTAACTGACTATTGAAATACTCAGGTTGTTCAAAAACGGATGGATCGTCGCCCCCCGCAGAAAACCCTGCGGAGGCGTAGCAGCGCTACGCCGCACAAGTGGTTTTCGAGGACGGCGGCGAGATGCCGGTTTTCAACGACCTCATCGAACTTGGAACTGGAGGATAGTATGGGTAAGGAAAGGTTGTTCCCCGACATTAATCGCCGGGATTTCATCAAGACCTGCGTCACGGTTTCGGCCATGCTCGGCCTGCCGTTCAGCATGGTCAGCAAGGTGGCCGCGGCCGCACAGAAGGCCGATAACCGCCCGGCGGTGATCTGGCTCCACTTCCAGGAGTGTACCGGCTGCTCCGAGTCCCTGCTCCGCTCCAGCCATCCCACGGTATCGAACCTGATCCTGGACCTGATCTCCCTGGATTACCATGAGACCCTCATGGCCGGCTCCGGTCACCAGGCCGAGAAGTCGCTCCATGATTCCATGGCCGCCAACAAGGGCAAGTACATCCTGGTGGTCGAAGGGGGCATCCCCACCAAGGATAACGGCATCTACTGCAAGGTGTCGGGCAAGACCGCCCTGGAGTCCCTGCGTACGGCCGCCGAAGGGGCCGCCGCCATCATCTCCATCGGTACCTGCGCCAGCTACGGCGGCATCCAGTCCGTTGGCCCCAACCCCACCGGTGCCGTCGGTGTGGGCGATATCGTCAAGGACCGGCCGGTCATCAATCTTCCCGGCTGCCCCCCCAACCCCTACAATTTCCTCTCCAC
>CAZSTJ010000240.1:0-208 GCA_964609805.1 uncultured Geobacter sp.
TGGTACGGGGGAGTGCCCGCCAGTTGGAACAGGTGGTCATCAATCTGATCCAGAATGCCCTGCAGGCGCTCCCGTCCCCCGACCGGGGGGTGAGCGTCGTGACGGAGCTTGATCCCGGTGGCTCCCAGGTCCTGATCCGGGTGAGCGATGAAGGTGCCGGCATCCCGCCGGAGCTTGCGGCGCGGGTCATGGAACCGTTTTTCACCAC
>CAZSTJ010000240.1:218-5018 GCA_964609805.1 uncultured Geobacter sp.
GGGGGGACCGGGCTCGGTCTTGCCATCAGCGCCACCATCGTCAAGGAGAATGGCGGACAGATAGAATTCACCACCGAACCGGGGAAGGGGACCTCATTCACCGTCCGGCTCTGTACCGTTTCCCCGGCCGTTACCACTACACTGACAAGCGAGGCGAACCATGGATCAGATTAACGGGCAGGTACTCATCGTGGACGACGAGGTCCAGACCCTCAAGGCGTGTGCGACCTCCCTGAAGATGGGCGGCCTGAGGAATGTGATTACCGAATCCGACAGCCGCAAGGTCCTCGACCTCATGGCCAATGGCGGGATCGATGTGGTGATCCTTGATCTTTATATGCCGAACCTCAGCGGCATGGAGCTGCTCCCCCGTCTGCGCGAACTCTACCCGCAGGTCCCGGTGATCATCGTCACCGCGGCCTACGAGCTGGACCGGGCGGTGGCCTGCATCAAGCTGGGGGCCTTCGATTATCTGGTAAAACCGGTGGACTACGAGCGGCTGACGGTAACCCTGCGCAAGGCCTTCGAGTGCACCAGCATGACGGACCAGATCGCCAGTCTGCGTGACCATCTGGTGGAAGACCGCCTGGATCATCCGGAGATCTTCGAGGCAATCGTGACCGGCAGCCGGAAGATGCGCTCCGTGTTTCAGTACCTGGAGGTGGTGGCCCGATCGCCCCAGCCGGTGCTGATCACCGGCGAGTCCGGAACCGGCAAGGAGCTGATCTCCCGCGCCATCCACCGTCTCAGCGGCTGCAAGGGGGAGCTGGTCTCCGTCAACCTGGCCGGCCTGGACGACACCATGTTCACCGACACCCTCTTCGGCCACAAGAAGGGGGCCTTCACCGGCGCCGAACAGGTACGCGACGGTCTGGTCGTCAAGGCGGCCAACGGCGTCATCCTGCTGGACGAGATCGGGGATCTGGGGGAGTCCTCCCAGATCAGGCTGCTGCGGCTGATCCAGGAGCGGGAATTCTACCCGGTCGGCTCCGATACCGTGCGCAAGTGTGATGCCCGCATCGTCTGCGCCAGCAACAAGAACCTCAAGGAGCTGGTCGCCTCCGGCAAGTTCAGGAACGACCTCTACTACCGGCTCAACACCCACCACGTGGAACTCCCCCCCTTACGGAAACGGAAGGAGGATGTACCGGTGCTCCTGAACCATTTTATTGCCCAATCCGCCGCCAGCCTGGGGATAAAAACCCCCTCCTATCCGAAGGAACTGCCGGACCTGCTGGCGGTCTACAATTTTCCCGGCAACATCCGTGAGCTGCAGGGTCTCGTCTTTGATGCCGTGGCCCGCAGCAAGGCCGGGATGATCTCCCTGGAGCCGTTCCGGGCCATCATCTCCACCGGCCAGCCGCAGATGGCCCCGCAGGCCGACGAGGCCTCCGGCGGAGATTCCCGGCAGCAGAAGCTGGAGGCGATCTGGGGTCATTTCCCGACCTTGCGGGAGGCGGAGAGCTATCTGATCGACGTGGCCCTCGACCTGGCCAAGGGAAACCAGGGGACCGCCGCCGCCATGCTGGGGCTCAAGCGGCAGACCTTCAACGTACGGCTGAAGAACAGGAAAAGCGCCGCAGAGACGAAGTGACCGGCGTCCCGACCCTCTGCAAACATTTTTGCAGGAGAGATCCGCGCCTGTTTTGTAAAAATATGCAGTAATTCAGTAAGTAGCGGTTGTCGGCCCAGCCGGCGCCGCAGCAGTGCCCCTGCCGTGAGCACCCCCTTCTTGTCCGCCCTGTCAGTATAACACTCCGATTGTATTACAAAAAAATATTTCTATCGTGTGGCATGGTCTGTGAAGTACCCCCTGCGAGGTATTCACATGAAAAGGATGTTTTTTGTCCGGCAACCGGCAGCAGGGGCAGGGCAAGCGTACAGTGCACACAGGGAGGGTTACGCATGAAAACGAACACCAACAAAGGATTGCAGCTTCTACTGGCGCTGCTGATGCTGCTCACATTCGGTGCGCCGGCTTCAGAGGCCGCGTTGCGGGATTTCGGCCCGATAAAGTTGCTTGGCGGCTTCCCGGCATGGTATCGGGACTTCAACGGCATTGCCGTACAGCAATGCCTGTCACGGGCGGTGTCACCGGTCCCTACTCCTCCGGCAGTTACCGGACCGGGCTTGCCGATCTGCAATATCCTTCCCAATCCGGATTCCATTCCCCCCTTTGATGCGAATCTGCCGATTACCTTTTATCCGAACCCGCCCACAAACTACAATTTTCCTGATGAATCATTCTATTACAGCATAGGTCCCGACCCCAACGTATTTGCCTTCGCCGCCGGAAAGGGTCGGGTCGTCATCGTTTTGGCGCTGGAAGCAGCATTCAGTGTCGGCAATCCCGTTCCCGGTGACCAGGTTGTCTTTTCTCGGGTCCGCGTCTATCTGACCCAGGGCGTACCGAACGGGAATTACAAGATTACCCACCCCTATGGAGTCGAGAACCTGACCGTGACCGGCGGGCTGCTCCGCTATACCCGCGACATCGGCCTTGTAGGCCCTGCGTTTAGCGGGCCGCTGGCCGGGGATATGGGGCCGTTTTTCACCTGGACCGTTGATCCCGCCCTGGTAGCCTCGGGAAAACAAAACCCCGATGGAACCCTGAACGGTCTTGATCCGGTAACCAACCTTCCGAACGGTGATGTCTTTCTTGGCGATTTCAATATCGGGCACACCTTTCAGGGGAGCCCCTTCGGCACGAACTATTTCCGCGTTGATGGCCCTGTTGGATCAGGAATCGGCGGCCCCGGCATTGACTTCATCCAGTCAGACCTCGGGTTGCTGGAGGGTTGGAAGTATACGACCCCCATCCCGAGCCCGTTGACCATTGATCGTCTGACCTACCGGCGTGACACCCTTGCCGGACAGATCGATATCTTTGCCACAACATCGTCCATCTCAAATCAGGGTACCCCGCCGAGTCTGAAGGTTACCGGCGACAATATTATCCCCGCGTCGGGTGTGGTTATGAGCAGGGAAGGCTCCAGCGGGGTATTCTTTGCACATATCGACAATATTGTGCCGACGCTGTTCCCTGCCCAGATAACCGTTACGAATACGGCTGACAACCCGCCCACTTCGGTGGTAGGCGACCTTGCGGACGAGATCTTCATTTCAGAGGCAACCTATGAGCCGATTTCAAGGAATCTGACCATTAAAGCGGCTTCCGGCGATCTCATGGTCAATCCTCCGCCAGCGTTGACCGTGGACCAGTACGGACCGATCCCGGCCAACGGCACCCTGGTTGTGGGGGGGGTCAACGCACCGCCCCCCGTCGTGCGAGTGGTTTCCGCCGCCCATGGCTCGGCAACGAGGCCACTGCTGGTACAGGCCTTCATACAGCCCGTAGCGGTCAACGACAGCGCAAATATTCTCAATGCCGGAGGCAATAGTGTGGTTATTGACATACTAGCCAACGACAGTGTCACGTCACCGGCAACCCTGGTGGCCGGGAGCGTTGCTATCGGAACGGCGCCAATACACGGCTCTGTCTCCGTTAATCCGGTTACCGGTGCCGCCACCTATACTCTGAATCCCGCATTTGTTACGGCAGGCTCCGATGTCTTCACGTATACCGTTACCGATAGCACGGGTACGGTTTCTGCTCCGGCTACCGTTTCCATCAGCATCACTCTTGCCAATGTGCCGCCGGTAGCCAACAACGACAGCTTCAACGGTTCCACTACCGGGGTGTTCCCGATTGGCGTCCTTGCTAACGACACCTCGGCCACCAGTACCCTCAATCCGGATTCGATCGTGATCGTGACCGCACCGGCCGCTCCGGCGGTTGCCACACCGTTGAACAACGGCAGCGGTCTGATCAGTTTTGCTGCCGCAACGCCGGGCATCTACTCGTTCCAGTACACGGTAAAGGATACCTTCACCACGCCGGATACCTCGAATATCGCCACCGTCGTCGTGACGGTAACTGCACCGGTCATACCGCCGACCGCCGCCAATGACAGCGGCAGCGTGGTCGCCGGATCATCGGTTGTCATCGGCGTGGCTGCCAACGATACCGCCGGGACAAACCCGCTCAACACATCGTCGACCGCCGTGGCAACACTTCCGGCCAATGGCACCGTCCTCGCCAACGCCGCCGGCGCCGGTACCATCACCTATACCCCGAATGCCGGATTTACCGGATCTGACAGCTTCACCTACACTATCAAGGACAATGCGGGAACGGTTTCCAATAACGCTACCGTGAACGTGACGGTAACCGCACCGACCAACGAAACCATCATCATTACCCGTGCCCAGTACACCCTCTCCAGCGGCCAGTGGCGCGTAGACGGTACTACTACCGCCAGGGTGGGGGGCCAGACCATGAAGATCTTCAACGGCGCCACGGTGCCGGCCGATGCGACCACCGGCCTGCTGGCCACGGTTTCGGTGGCAGCCAACGGCGCCTTCACCTGGACATCGCCCAACGGGGCGCAGCAACCGAACGGACTCAGGAGGATCAGTATCCTTTCCAGCCTGAATCCGAACAACAACAAACGGGAGCAGGTGACAGTAACCGTCCGCTAGCGGCCGGCCCACGGTTTAATCGCCCCCTCCACGGAGAGGGGCGAATTCAGATATATCTCCGGAGGAAATGATATGAAGATGCGGGGTCTGCTTTCAGGATGGATACCGGCAGTTACACTGCTTCTGCTGCTGGGTACGGTCAAGGCCGGGATGGCGGTGACCCCGCAGGTGGCAGCCGGCAAGGATTTCACCGTTACCCTGCGCTCCGACGGCACCATCTGGGCCTACGGCAGCAACGATCTCGGCCAGCTGGGGGAC
>CAZSTJ010000241.1:0-5016 GCA_964609805.1 uncultured Geobacter sp.
ACCTATCGCTTCATGCAGGAGTATGCCGGTGACACCGGGTCCGAGGTTGACGGAGCCCCGGCCGAACATGCCGGACTTGAGACCTTTTTGGCTCAAAGGAATCTTGGCAGTAAAGGTGCGGCTGGCCGAATCGGCCGCCGGTACGATCTCGGCGATCTTTGCAGAAAACGAGCTGTTGAGTGCATCAAGGGTTACCTGAACCGGTGTGCCCGGCTTGATTCTGACGGCCATATTCTCCGGCACTGCCAGTTCCAGCTGATAGGCCCCTTCATCCTCAATGGTCAGCAGCGGCTGTCCCGGGAAGACGGTGGCGCCGAGGTCAACCGGCTTGCTGGTGACGATCCCCGAGACCGGGGCACTGATCCTGGTATAGTCGGCCATGGCACCGGCGGCCAGTGCACCTTCCCGTGCCTGCTTTACCCGTGCTTCGGCCCGGGCAACCCCACCGGCTGCCAGGTCACGTTCCGTCTGCTTTACCTCGAATTCCTGCCGGGTCACGGCCTGCTCGTTAAAGAGCTTCTGGTATCGCTCAAAGGTGGCATCAGCCAGCTTCTTTCTGGACGTGGCGTCATCAAGGGCGCGAAGCGCCTCATCGCTGCCGGACAGAGCCTGCGCAGCCTGGGCCTGGTTCTCGCGGGCCTCCAACTGGGCCAGGAGCTGTCCTTTCCGGACCCGGTCACCCTCCCGGACCTTGAGCAGACTGACCGTGCCGGCGACCCGGGCCGAAACCAGAGCGCTGGTGCGTGAGTGTACCGTACCGGAGACCTCGACCGTTTCAGGCATTGTTGAGGTCTGAACAGCCTCCAGCGCCACCCCTTTCACCTCCGCAGGGGGTGTTTCCTGCCCGTGGGGGCCCGGCGTCTTCTCTGAACAGCCGGAAAGAGTCAGGGACAGCAGTGCTGCCAGGGGGAGATGAACGAGGGACAACCTCATCTGGTACTCTCCTTTATGAATGTTCCCGAAGTATAGTAGATCTGGCCGCTGGCCAGTGTCAGGTCCGCCTCGCTCTCCACAAGGCCGGCACGGGCCTGATTCAGCGCAGTCTGGGCATCCAGCAGTTCGGCCATGGTGGCCAGGGAGTTCTCGAAGCGCCGACTGAGCAGGCGTACGGTTTCCACCGCGTCCTGCAGGGCATGACGGGCGACCTCGAGCCGCTTCCGCATTTCTTCTTTTCTCATCAGGCTTTCCCGCACACGATAGGCGGTTTCCTTCTCCGTCTGCTCCAGCTGTGCCGCGGCGGCTGAGCGCAGGGCAGCGGCGCGATCCCGTTCGCTGCAGCGCCGGAAGCCGTCGAACAGTTGCCATTTCAGGCTGACGCCTGCCATCCAGGCATCGTTGTCACTGCCGAAGGGGGTGTGCTCGGCGTTCATCTGGTACGAGGCGAAGGCCCCCACGGAAGGGAGATACGCGCCGCGTGCCAGGGATACGGCGGCATCAGCCCGGTCCGTCTCTGCACGGGCCTGACGCATGTCGCTCCGCTTTTCGTATGCTTCTTTCACGATGGTATCCACCTGCAGCGGGGGGGTGAATTCAGGGACTGTCCCGGCGGTATCCACCGGTTCTGCCGACGTGAGGCCGACCGCAAGGGCGAGGCGCATCCGGGCCAGGTCGAGATTATTGGCGGCTGTGATCAACTGAGATTCCATGGCTGCCAGGTGGGTTCGTGCCCGCAGTTCGTCTGATTTCAAGCCGGTTCCGACGGCGCTCCTCACACCGGCCAGCCGCACGTTCTCACGTGCTTCTTCCATCGCCTGCTCGGCTGCTGTGCGGCGTGCCGCCCCTTTCTGGACTTCGAGGTAGGTACGGAATACTTCGAAGGCCGTGCGCTCCCGGGAGGCTTCGAGGCCGATCTCTCCTTTTTCGGCTTCCGTGACGGCAATCTCACGCAGCGGTGCGGTGGAGGGGTCGAACAGCGGCAGCTGGAGCGTCAGGGCGGTCTTGAAGTCGTGGTGGGTGCCGGGGTGATTGAGGTTGTTGATCAGGAAGTCGTTCTGGCTGAAGCGTCCCTCGTCCAGTTTCATCATGAAGGTCTGGGTGGGGGCGTTGGAGGCGGCAAAGCTTTCTTCAAAGAAGAGACCGGGGTAGTAGCGGGAGGTTGCGGCGGCGATCCCCTGACGGGCTGCTGCGGCAGAATGGCCGGCGGCCTTGACGAGGCTGTTCTGTTCCAGGGCCATGCCGATGGCCTCTTTCAAGCTGAGCTTCCGCGGCGAGGTGTCGGCGACGGCGTTTCCGCTTGTAACGATCAGCAGCGTCAGAATGGAAAGAAGCAGTTTCACACGGCTCTCCTGTAACAATCAGAATATATAAAAAACAATATATATAGTCTCTGCAAATGTCAAGGAGTAGATCGCAAAAAAAACGCCGCGGAGCATCTGCTTCGCGGCGTCAGTCTGTTGCCGGGGGCGATTATTTGTCGAGGACGAATTCAGCCCGTCTGTTCTTGGCCCATGCTTCTTCGGTGCTCCCCTGGACTGCCGGTTTCTCCTTGCCGTAGCTGATGGTGGAGAGGCGGTCGGCCTGGACGCCAAGGGTCAGGAGGTATTGCTGGACCGATTTGGCCCGGCGCTCGCCCAGGGCCAGGTTGTATTCGGCGGAACCGCGCTCGTCGCAGTGCCCTTCGATCCGGATCTTCATGCCGTTTTTGGCCTTGAGCAGGACGTCGGCATTCTTGGAAAGGACATTGCGGGAATCCTGGCGCAGGTCGGACTTGTCATAATCGAAGTAGACGGTCTCGAGTCCGGCGGACTCGGCAGGCTTGACGGCCGATGCCGCGGATGAGCCCTGATCAGCCTGCATTGCAGCAACTGGTGCCGCCGGTGCCGCCTTTTCGACCGGAACGGTTGATGCTGCCTCCTTGGCAGATGGCTGCTGGACAGGTATGGTTGCTTCCGGTTTCACGGTCGCCGTCCCAGGCCCTTCAGTCTTTACGACCTCATTGCTTGCACAGCCGCCGGCCAACAGGGCCGCCAGGCTCAACGCTGCCAATAGTGCTGCCATCCTCAATCTCATTGCTTTCTCCTTTGCTGAATTCTGGGTTCACGGTGTGAGCAGATCCGTCTGTCACAACGAATTATACATAAGGATCTTCGATTTGCAATCGGTTATATCCTAATAATTTCGTAATGTTCAGCCGATTGAACTAACGGTGTTTTAAAATGTTGCCCATATTTTATCTGCGGGGAGACCAGGTCGGTTGTACTGCGGATCCTTTTCCCTGGCTTACCCGGACCTGTCCGCTGCCGTCGCTGCGCATGACGTAGATGCCTTCGCCCCCTCCCCTTCTCGAACCGAATGCGATGAAACGGCCGTCGGGGGACCAGACCGGGTTTTCATTATTACCTGCCGTGGTCAGTTGGGTATCGCCCGTGCCGTCTACATTGATGGTGAAGATCTGGAATGCCCCCCCGTTCATGCGGGCGTAGACGATCTTGTCTCCCTTGGGGGACCAGCGGGGGGAGACGTTGTAGCTCCCGGACAGGGTCAGGCGTCGGACGTTGCCGCCGTTGGCGTCCATGATGAAGATCTGCGGTTTGCCAAGGCGGTCGGAAACGAAGGCGATCCGACGGCCGTCGGGTGACCAGGTCGGCGCGACCTCGATGGCATGGGTGACCGTCAGACGATTGGGACCGCTGCCGTCCTTGGCAATCGAGTAGATCTCGGAATTGCCATCCTTGCTCATGACGAGGGCGATCTTGCTGCCGTCCGGTGACCAGGAACCGGTGATATTAAGCCCTTTACGATTGGAAACAGGGACTTCAACCGGATTGGACAGGGCCCGTTTGTAAAGGTCCGGATTACCCCGTTTATACGAGGTGAAGAGCAATTCCCGGCCGTCGGGGGAGAAATCAGGGTTGAGGTTGATGGAGCCGTTTTTGGTCAGCTGCAGCTGGTTACGGCCATCCCAATCCATGACGAAGATCTCCTTGTTTCCCGACTGCTTGGAAACAAAGGCAAGGTGGGTGGTGAAACACCCCTTTTCACCGGTCATGACCAGCATGACCTCATCAGCAAAGGAATGGGCGAAGTAGCGCAGATCCTTGGCTCGCCCCAGGTAGCGCTTGGCTGTCATCATCTTCTGGTTGATGACGTCATACAGGCGGAACTCGACGGTCAGATTATCTCCCTGGAGGCTGTATTCGCCCCGTATCAGCAGGTCGTAGCCAGAAGTTGCCCAGGGGAGGTAATTGGTTGCGGCAAGAGGGGTGGCGGAAGTGCCCGGTGTCTCCCTGATGTCAGTCGTCATAACACCGGACATGTTCAGGTCATAGCCGATCACATCGGCCAGCTCACCAGCGGTAGCAGGGAGTGCCCCTTCGATCCCCCGGGGTTTCTCAACGGCAAGCTTCAACTGTCGGTTGCCGGGTGCGGTGACCTCCACTGCTTCGACCGCCCATGCTGATGGGGCAACGGTGACAGCAGCCAGCAGCAGTAACAGCAGAAAAAATCTCAATAGTATGTTCATAATCCTGTCCGGTCGTCTCATGGTTTATTTGGCACAATCCCTTCCCGCTTGAAGACAAAGACCCCTTCGAACAGCTTTCGACTCGGCGGCGGCGGGAACTTTTCACTGGCCAGATCAATGGCGCGCATCACGGATATCTCGAAGGCACGGTCGCCGTTGCTCCGTTCAGTTTTCCGGCGGGAGAGCCTGCCGTCGGAGTCGATGAACAGGCGAACTGCCATCTCCGGGTGCTGACTGGTGTGGCTGATGGTCCGCTGGAAGGCATCCTTCAGGCGGGACTGGATATAGGCGGTATAATCACTCCCCGCCTCCTTGCCGGTGGCAGCGGGCATGCCGGGTCGGCCGCTCCCCTGCTTGGCCATCTTCTCCCGCAACCGTGCAAGGGCCGCTTCTTCCTGCCGTGCCTCGGCGGCTTGGGCTATTTTAGCCATCCGTTCGGCAAATTCTGAGGAGGATTCAGCCGAAGGATCGGGCCGCTTTGTCGGCTGAGCTACGGGTTTCGCTGGTTGTTGCTTTGCGGCGGCCTTGGCAGGTGACGGGAGGGCCATGGGAGG
>CAZSTJ010000242.1:0-4982 GCA_964609805.1 uncultured Geobacter sp.
TGGACAATCGTTACCGATTTACGCCGCTGCCGGAGAGCATACTCGATGGCAGCGCGGATCAGACGTTCCGATCCTTCCTGGGATATCGGCTTGACGCCGAACGACGAGCTGTCGGGAAACCTGACCTTGCTGACCCCCATTTCATTGATGAGGAAGTCCTTGAAACGGGTACATTCTTCCGTTCCGGTCATCCATTCAATACCGGAATAGATATCCTCGCAATTCTCGCGAAAGATGACGACATCCACATCCTCGGGACGTTTTACCGGAGACGGAACCCCGCGGAAATAACGGATCGGCCGGAGGCAGGTGTACAGATCGAGCATCTGCCGCAGAGCGACGTTGAGAGAGCGAATCCCCCCGCCGATCGGCGTGGTCAACGGCCCCTTGATACCAACGAGAAAATCCCTGAAGGCCTGTATCGTCTCTTCAGGGAGCCAGGCCTGGTCGCCCATCCTGTCGCGGAACATGTTAAACGGCTTCTCTCCGGCATAGACCTCCATCCAGCTGATCTTGCGCCGGTCGCCATATACCTTTTCAACCGCAGTATCGAAGACACGGACCGAGGCATTCCAGATTTCGGCACCGGTACCGTCTCCTTCGATATACGGTATGATCGGATTGGGAGGGACGATCAATTGACCGTCCCCCCCCATGGTGATCCTGTCCCCTGGGGGGACATTCAGATACGTATAAGCCATCCAATCACATCCGCTGTTTACAAACCGGTTTTAAAAGAACACTTCAGTCCGTTGGGCGGACTAGATTGCATCTATGATGGCATTCAGCGTGGCGCTGGGGCGCATCGCGCTCGAGGTCTTGGCGAAGTCCGGGTGGTAGTAGCCGCCGATATCCATCGGCTTGCCCTGGGCAGCCAGCAGTTCCTCGTTGATCTTGGCTTCGTTTTCTTCCAGCTGCTTGGCAACCTTCGCAAACTTGGCCTGAAGCTCGGCATCCTTGTTCTGTGCTGCCAGAGCCTGTGCCCAGTAGAGTGCCAGATAGAAGTGGCTGCCGCGGTTGTCGATCTGACCAACCTTACGGGCGGGCGACTTGTTGTTATCAAGGAACTTGGCCACAGCCTGGTCAAGGGCATCGGCAAGAATCTGGGCCTTGTCGTTCTTGAATGCGGCTGCCAGGTGCTCAAGGGAGGCGGTGAGAGCGGAGAACTCGCCCAGGGAGTCCCAACGGAGGTACCCTTCCTTGACGAACTGCTGCACGTGCTTGGGAGCGGAACCGCCCGCACCGGTTTCGAACAGGCCGCCACCGGCCAGCAGCGGCACGATGGAGAGCATCTTGGCGCTGGTGCCCAGTTCGAGGATCGGGAACAGGTCGGTCAGGTAGTCACGCAGAACGTTACCGGTCACGGAGATGGTGTCCTGACCTTTGCGGATACGCTCCAGGGAGTAATTCATGGCATCAACCGGGGTCATGATCTTGATTTCGAGGCCGGTGGTGTCATGGTTTTTCAGATATTTCTCGACCTTTGCGATGATCTGACGATCGTGGGCGCGGTTTTTGTCAAGCCAGAATACTGCCGGGGCACCGGTAGCCTTGGCGCGGTTGACAGCCAGTTTGACCCAGTCCTGGATAGGAATATCCTTGACGCGGGACATACGCCAGATATCACCGGCCTCGACCTTGAACTCCATCAGGGCAGTGCCATTGGCAACAACGCGTACCGTGCCGTCGACCGGGATCTCGAAGGTGGTCGGATGGGAGCCGTACTCTTCCGCCTTCTGGGCCATGAGTCCGACGTTCGGCACCGAGCCCATGGTGGCGGGGTCGAGGGCGCCGTTCTTCTGGCAATCGGCGATGATTGCCTGGTAGAAGGTGGCATAGCAGCGGTCCGGAATCATGGCCTTGGTGTCCTGCAGCTTGCCTTCGGCATTCCACATCTTGCCGCCGTCACGGACAACGACCGGCATGGAGGCGTCAACAATGATGTCATTGGGCACATGCAGGTTGGTGATGCCCTTGTCGGAGTCGACCATGGCCAGTGCCGGAGCATTGGCATAGACGGCCTTGATGTCGGCTTCGATCTCGGCCTTCTTGTCGGCCGGCAGAGCTTCGATCTTCTTGTAGAGGTCGCCCAGACCCATATTGGGGTTGACGCCCATGGACTTGAGGGTATCAGCATGCTTGGCAAAGACATCCTTGTAGAACACCTCAACGGCATGACCGAACATGATCGGGTCGGAAACCTTCATCATGGTGGCCTTCAGGTGCAGGGAGAGCAGCAACCCCTTATCCTTGGCATCGGCGATCTGCTCAGCAAAGAATGCCCGCAGGGCCTTCTTGCTCATGAACGTACCGTCCAGGATCTCACCCTTGGAGGCCTTGAGACCATCCTTCAGCACGGTGGTTGTACCATCATTGCCAACCAGTTCGATCTTGAAATCACCGCCGTCTTCCATACAGACCGACTGCTCGTTGCCGTAGAAATCGCCACCGGTCATATGAGCAACATGGGCCTTGGAGTCAGCACCCCAGGCAGCCAGCTTGTGGGGATTCTTCTTGGAGAAATTCTTTACCGAAAGCGGCGCGCGACGATCAGAGTTACCTTCACGCAGAACCGGGTTAACGGCACTGCCGAGGACCTTGGCGTAACGCTCCTGAATCTTCTTCTCTTCGTCGGTGGTAGCAACCTCCGGATAATCGGGGACCTTGTATCCCTGGCTCTGCAGCTCGGCAATGGCCTCTTTCAACTGGGGCACCGAAGCACTGATGTTCGGCAGTTTGATGATATTGGCATCCGGAGTCAGTGAAAGCTCGCCCAGCTGGGTCAAATAATCAGCAACCTTCTGATCTTCTGTCAGATTGTCGGGGAAGTTGGCAAGGATACGGCCGGCCAGCGAGATATCACGGGTTTCAACGGCGACACCGGTTCCCTTGGTAAAGGCCTGAACGATAGGGAGCAGTGAGTAGGTGGCAAGAGCGGGGGCTTCATCAATTTCGGTCCAGATAATCGTCTTGGTCGTCATGTTGTCTCCTTGATGGTGTTGTATTTCTGTCAGGCAGAATACCTGGTGGAAACGCTCGTGGAAACCGTCAGCTACCCGGTCGCTAAATCCAAAATTTTTTAAGTATTACTACAATTAAATCAATCGGTTATAGCCTGGATAAAAATCTTGTATACAGTATACAAATGCGTGAAATGTGTCAAGAAAAAACATTAAAGAGAGAGGGAGTTAGGCGGCATTCCCGGGGGATTTTCTACGGCATGTGGGGTGCGGCGGACAGCGTCTCGTGAACACCGGTAACAACTGCTATTTTTTGCCCGAATAGCGTTTGGCTTCCTGAGCTTCATCACGGCTGAAATTGCGGGGAATCTTGAGGGTCTGGCCGGGCCAGAGCTGGCGGGGATCGCGGATCTGGTCGCGATTGGCCCGGTAGATCAGGGGCCAGAGCGACGAATCATTGTAAATCTCGGCACGAGCGGCAATCTGGGGCAATGTCTCGCCGCGACGCACCGTATAGCTGTTAACCAATGTGACGGTGGCCTCTTTCGACTTCTCCATTCGTGAAGCGGCAGCCTGGGCTTCTTTTTCCGCAGCCTGCCGTTCCTGTTCACGCAGACGCGACTCGGCTTCGGCCGCCTCAAGCATCAGACGTTCCTCTTCGACACGGGCAGCTTCGGCAGCCTCCCTGCGGCGCTGTTCCTCCGCAATGGCCTGTCTGTGACGGGAAAGCGCGTCCTTGAGCAGGTCACCCTTCTGCACGGCGAGCAGATAAAGGTCATCGGCCTCTTTCTGGTCATTCTTGACCAGCAGGATAGCCTCGCCATGTTCAAAGGTTTCCAACAGGTTATGGTATTCCTGGGGGAACAGCTTGGGGGCATCCTGGCGGCCAAGATCATCGACCAGGGTCGATGCCTTGGCCCGCCAGGTGGGGGCTGGAGCCGCGCACGCCGACAACAGGCAGAGACCGGTCAGCAGTATCGATACGGCACGGCAGTACATGGAGCGTGACCGGCTAGGCCTGTTTCTCTGCCAGCCGGATACCCAGTTCGCGCAACTGCTTGAGGTCGACCGGCGAAGGTGCCTCGGACATCATGCAGGTGCCCTTCTGGGTCTTGGGGAAGGCGATGACATCGCGGATAGAGTCGCTGCCGGTCAGGAGCATAATCAGACGGTCCATGCCGAAGGCGATGCCGCCATGGGGCGGCGTGCCGAACTCGAGGGCATCCAGCAGGAAGCCGAACTTGCTCCGGGCATCCTCTTCCGACATGCCGAGCATCTTGAACATGAGTGATTGGACCTGTTCCTGGTGAATCCTGATGGAACCGCCGCCGATCTCGTTACCGTTCAGCACCAGGTCATAGGCCTTGGCACGGCAGCGGCCCGGATCGGACTCAACGTACTGCAGGTCTTCGTCCATGGGAGCGGTGAAGGGGTGGTGTACGGCGGCCCAGCGCTTCTCATCCTCGTCCCACTCCAGAAGCGGGAAGTCGGTTACCCAGACGAAACGGTAAACCTCCTTGTCGGTAAGGCCGAGGATTCCGGCCAGATGGTTGCGCAGTTTGCCGAGGGAGTCGTTAACCACCTTGGGTTTGTCGGCCACAAACAGCAGCAGGTCTCCCTCTTCGGCACCAAACGCGGCGTTCATGGAGGCGATCTCTTCGGCGGTGAAGAATTTGGCGATGGGGGAATGCCATTCGCCGTTCTCGATCTTGACGTAGGCCAACCCCTTGGCACCGTAGATGGCGACGAAAGAGGTCAGGTCATCGATCTCCTTGCGCGACATCTTCGCGCACCCTTTGGCATTGATCCCCTTGATGATGCCCCCCTTGGAGGCCACCTCTGCAAACACCTTGAATCCCGAACCCTTGACGATATCTGTCAGAGCACACAACTCCATCCCGAAACGCAGGTCCGGATTGTCCACGCCAAAGCGACGAATGGCCTCGGCGTAGGTGATGCGCTCCACCGGCAGCTGCACCTCGACCCCTTTGGCCTCACGGAACACCTTGGCGATCAGCCCTT
>CAZSTJ010000243.1:0-4974 GCA_964609805.1 uncultured Geobacter sp.
CGATGCGAACATACCAGCGCAAGGCCAGCGTTGCCAACTGGACCCAGGTGGTGCTGATGTTCTTCTATCCGTTCCACCCGCTAGAAGGCAAACGGGAGGCTGTCTATCAGGAGGCACTCCAGGACATATTCCGGCAAATTGAAGCGGAGCGGGTATTGAAATAACTAGGCACTAGACCATCAGGCAGCAGCATTCGTTTCGCGATCGGCGGTGCTGCCAACGGATCCCGACAAAAAAGCGGGCCTGCGGATTTCTCCGCAGGCCCTTTTAGTTTTATCGCGTGATGAAGGTAAAAGTATCAGCCGAGAATCTGCATCTCCTTGGCAACAATTATGAACAGGATCAGGTTGAAAACCAGCGAGACAGCACCGACGCAGTAACGCCGGTTGATGATGAGACAGCTGATTGCCGCCACGATGCCGACGACGGCCCCTGCCAATACCCCCATGACCGCAATCCCTACCATGAGATTCCTGAAGAAAAACAAGCCGATGAGAAAACCGGTCAGGCCAAGGATGATGCCTGAAAACGGGAGGACATTCTTCAGTGGATTTCCATTCATGAACTCACCTCGATAGCTGATAGCGTGATTCATAGTATAGTTGTTTCTCCTCAGGGTTGTCAGGGATTTCCCTACAATATATAGATTAAAGTTTGTTCATGTGCAAGTTTTTTTTCGCAGATACAAACTTTGTGTATCCCGCACTCAGGGTGTTCCCTCGCGCCACCTCCCCCCACTACGTAAAAAAGCTCACGGTTCCCCATGCAAAAAAGTTGGCAGGCAATAAAATGCATTTTTAATATTAAGGTAATAGTTTCAGTGTGTTGCAGCTGATTTGTCACTTGATGCTCTATCGAGGCGGGCAGTGCCCAGTACAGAGGAATATTCGTGCAACACGCTGTAATAAAACGATTTACTTGTGGCGGTTCCACTTGGCATACCTTGTGTAATTAAAAGGATAAAACTGGTCCTGATCGGTGGACAACGGGGTTCATTGATCTGGCCGGGTAGATTCCGCTTTTGTAATGCCGGGCTTAATAACTCGAGGATAAAGAGGGCATCGCCATGATGAACAGAAGAGAATTCTTGAAGGTGAGTGGCGCCGGGGTAGCGACACTGGCATTGAGTACCATGCTACCCGGTTTGGGGGTCACGGACGCCTTTGCAGCCGACCAGGGGCTGGAGGTGTTTATCACCGATGCCATGAAGCAGATGGTGACCCACAATGAGATCAACACGGCCACCTGCTACTTCTGGATCTACCGGATGAAGGCAAACGGAGTGGATGTCCCGCCCGATTGTCCCGGCCCGACCATCGTGGCGCTCAAGGGTGATTCCATCCCCATTACGGTCAAAAATGAGCTGGATGAGCCCCATTCATTCTACATTCCGGGCATCATTGACACCGGCCCGATCGCACCGGGTGCCACCTTTACGGGGACTCTGACCGCCTCAGTCTCCGGCTCTCACATGTACTACGATAATCTGAACGAGCCGGTAAACCGGGTCATGGGGCTCCATGGCGCCCTGGTTGTCCGTCCGGTTTCACCTGCGTTCGGGCATAAATTTACCCCCTATGACAATCCGTCGTCCCATGTTCAGGCACTGTATGACGACTTCGGCAGCAGTACCCATTTTCCGGGGCTTTCATGGCAGGACGGAGATCCTGCAACCAACACCCCCCCCTACCGGACGTATGCCTGGCTGCTGCATCAGGCAAGTCCCAAGCTGTTTGCCGAAGTTGGCAACTTGAGTCCCGGTGTGATCTACGATCCACAGCTGTTCCAACAGAAGTTTCTGCGGAGCCCGTTCGACCGGACCAGGGCAACGTCCTACAATCCGGAGTACTTCACCATCAACGGCCAGTCCGGTTTCTTCTCGCATTTCAGCCCTTCGATTACGCCGATGGGCCGGATTGGGGAACCGGTGGTCATTCATATCATGAATGCAGGCCTGTGGACCCATTCGATGCATTTTCATGCGAACCATTTCTTTGTGACCAGCGTTAATGGCGTTTCTTCAGAAAACCCGATCTGGGTAGATGTCTACGGTATCCTGCCGATGGACCGTGTCGATTACACCTTGCCGTTCATGCGGCCTCCCAGCATCCCCAACACCCGCGGCATCGGCGTGCCGGACACGCCACTGACGACACTTAATGGCAACCCCTGTTATCCTCCCCTTGAGGAGTTTGAACTGCATTTCCCACGGGAAGGACAAGTCATGCGCTGGGCTGAAAACGCGAATCCGCAGGTAGATCCTCCAACAATCGATCTTACCCAGAGGATGTCACCTCTCTGCTATCCGATGCATGACCACACGGAGCCGAGCCAGACTGCCCAAGGGGGAAACTATAACTGCGGACTTATCTCGGGAATCTACATCATCGGTGACAGGACAGTTCCCGGAGCCATGAATTTCCCGATGGACGCCGATTTTGCCATGATGTTCCGGAATATTCGCGGCATCAGCGGCTCAACGGGGGAGTCAGGCACACTGCCGGCGGCCGGTACCCCTCCGGCCTGATAATTATTAGTCGAGGCACTGATTTTACAATCGAAATGAATTAGAAGAGAAAGGGGCATATCATGTCATTCAGTTCACCTGCTCACACCATTTTACGCTGGTCCGTTGTCGGAATGGAGGCGATGTGGGCTAAAATGTTCGATCCTCCTTCAGACAGTCCCGCTACCCCCGACATGGTTGCCCCTACCAATCCGGTACCCGAGGTGCTGACAACCGCAGGTATCCAAAAGGCGCCTACTGATCCGCATACCATGGAGATTAACCTCATGCATGGGGTTGACATTGAGACATGGGACAATCGCGACCGGCCGCTCAAGTTTTTTCTTTTCATGAATCCCGACATCAACAACAACAGTGCACGGGATGCCTTTCCCAGTCCGACCGTGCGGGTACCTCGGGGGGTAGTGTTCCACTGTACCACCTCGGGCGGCGGCCCGGCTCCGCACACGATCCACTGGCACGGGCTGGAACCGACCACCATCAACGACGGGGTGGGGCACTGTTCCATGGAGATCGGCACCTATACCTACCAGTTACAGCCGCAGTTCATCGGTACCTACTTTGGCCATTGTCATCGTAACACGGTCCAGCACTTCGAGTTCGGGCTCTACTTTCTGATGATCGTGGAACCGCCTGATGCCTACTTCGCGACCCAGGTGCTGGGAAACAGTATCCCCATCGGTTTCTGCCGGGACGGTAAAAGGCGTATAGCAGCCAATCTGGACAGTTTTCTCCAGTTCCCGGATTACAACGGCAACCACCTCTACACACCGGACCCCTGGACCGGCGCAGCGGCTCTGAAGTTCCCGACCGACCCCCACGCCTGTACAGTCGCCTACGATGTAGAAGCGCTATGGGTACCTGATGACCGGGATTCGGCCTGGAGCGATCTGGGTGACAACGCCAAGCAGACTTACCCGCAATATGGTCTGCGCCCCGGTTTTGATGACAACTTCCATGGGCACGCAGGAATTCCTGCACTTCCGACGGATTTCTTCGCCTTCAACGATTACAATGCCGACTACTGGTTCATTACCGGCGTGCCGGTTCCGACCGGCAAGGGGGGAACGGCAACCATCCCGACCAACATCACGGTGCCCGACTATCTGAACAGCGGGGTTGCCGGCTCCCAGGTCTCCATCAACGCCGTGACCGGCCAGACAATTCTGGTCCGTTGTCTCAATGCCGCGTACAACAGCATTGAGGTCACCTTCCCGGTGGATGTGGTGGTCATTGCCTGGGACGGACGCGCCCTCGGGGTTGCGCCGTACAACTACAACCACGCCTACCTGGTCCCGGCCGGCACACCGTTCAAGAATACGACCGCCCGCCGCTTTGATGCACTGATCCGGGAGACGACCCCGATCAACTCCTTTGCCACGGTCAAGTTCATCAACAACCGCGGTCAGGTGCCGGGGACCCCCGACGATGTGGTCTGCACCGCCAAGATTCCGATAAGGATCGCCGCCAATCCGGGGCTCGGCACCTACACCCTGACCGGCCTGGTTGCGTCTGAGCACGGCACGACCGTCGAGAACGTGGCGCTGACCGTCTCCCCCAACGACCGGGGGGGCACGGCGTCCCACGTGGTCTTCACCAACTCCAACGGCGACTACTCGCTCTCGGGGCTGGTCAACGGCAGCTATACCGTGACCCCGGCCAAGAGCGGTCTGGCATTCTCTCCGGCGTTTACGACGATCGTGGTCAATAACGGCCCCACCAGTGCCGATTTCACCATCGATCCCGAGATCCGGCTGAACGGCAGCGCCACGAACCTGCTGACCCTTCAGGCGGCCTATGATGCGGCAGTTCCGGGCGATGTCATCCGGCTGGCAGCGGGCACCATTAACGAGGGGCTTATTGCCGGTGTGGATAAGGGGGACATCTTTATTGTCGGCGGATACAACGAGACGTTCACCAGCGAAGTAGACACTACGGTGGTGCGAGGCGGGGTGACGGTAAAGGCCGGCTCCGTTAAAATGCGCAATGTGATCTTGAGGTAGGAGCGGTAGAGCTTCCGGAATGGTTGGAGTGCAATCGGACGTAACCTGTCTTCCCCCTCCCGGCTGCCGGGAGGGGGTTATTTTTTGCCTCCGGCCGGATTAGTGATAGTATGCAGGTCGATCTGTCCCGAAAACTACAGATTCATGTCAAAGGAACTACCTATGAAACATCTGTGCCTCTTTATCCTGCTGCTCTGTTTTCCCACTCTCCTTCTGGCCGAGACACCGGCAGCCGGCAAGGCCCCTCACAAGGGTGCTACAGTCAGACGTGCGGACCAGGAGATCCGGAATACGGAGAAAGGGCTGTTCGTGATCGAGCCGGCCGTTGCCGGGAGCGCCCTCAGGATCGGCGCCAACGTCCTGGATTTCACCCTGCGTGACCGCGGGGGGCGGTCGGTGGAGGGGGCCCGCATCACGATCTCCCCCTGGTTCGCGGATATGGGG
>CAZSTJ010000244.1:0-4936 GCA_964609805.1 uncultured Geobacter sp.
CCCTCCGGCTGCTTGAGACCTTCGGCATCTCGGCCCAGGCCGCCGCCGGACACAGTTACGGTGAACTGACCGCCCTCTGCGCCGCCGGACGCCTGGATGAGGCATCGTTCCACGCTCTCTCCCGCCTGCGGGGCGAACTGATGGCCGCCGGCGACGGAGACAAAGGGAGCATGCTGGCCGTGGCCGCACCGCTGGCCGCCATCGAACAGCTCATCAGCGACGAGAAGCTGGAACTGGTGATCGCCAACTGTAACGCCCCGGAGCAGGCGGTCCTGTCCGGTGCTACTGCTGAGATCCAGCGGGCCCTAAGCGCCTGCCAGACCCGCAAGATCACCTGCAAACAGCTGCCGGTGGCTGCCGCTTTCCACAGCCCGCTGGTATCCGATGCCGCCGAACCGCTGTTCAAGGCCCTGGGTGACATGGAGCTGAAGGCGGGAACCATCCCGGTCTACTCCAACACGACCGCCGGAGAATACCCCCCGACGGCCGCCAAGGCGAAAAAGATCCTGGCGGGGCAGCTGGCCAAGCCGGTGGAGTTCGTCTCCGAAATCAGGGCCATGTACGAGGCCGGAGTAAGAACCTTCGTGGAGGTCGGCCCCGGCGCCCGCCTGAGCGGCCTGGTCAAGGCCATCCTCGGCGATCAGGAGCACACGGCTGTGGCACTTGACTCCTCCAACGGTAAACGCTCCGGCATCGCTGATCTTGCCCGCTGTCTGGGGCAGATTGCCGTCCTCGGCCATCCGGTTGACCTGACCGCCTGGGACAAGGGGTATCAGCCCCCCCGGCAGGCAAAGGGCAAAAAACCGGCCATGACGGTGCCCATCTGCGGCGCCAACTACATGAAACCGAGAGAGAAGCGTCCGGCCTCCGCACCTGTTCGCACGGCTGCGACCACAGTTCCAACGATGCCGGCACAGGGCGCAGCTGTCCGGACGGCCGCCAGCAACAATGATGCCCTAGCGGAATCTCTCCGGGTCACTAGGGAGGGTATGTCAGTCCTGCAGCGGATGCAGGAGGAGACCGCCCAGCTCCACCGCCGTTTCCTGGAAGGTCAGGAAGCAGCCAGCCGCACGATCCAGACCCTGCTCCAGCAACAGCAGCAGATCCTGCAGGGGGGTGCGCCGCTTTCCCATCCTGCTGCCCCGGCCTCCGCACCGCCGGTGTACTCACCTGCTCCGACGGCATCAGCAGTTACAACACCGACCGCCGGAGCGGCTGCACCATCTGCACCGGTCGTTGCACCGTCCAACCGGATCAGTGAAACCCTTATGGCCGTGGTCGCCGAGAAGACCGGTTACCCGGTGGAGATGCTGGAACCTGACATGGGGCTTGATTCAGACCTCGGTATCGACTCCATCAAGCGGGTCGAGATCCTCTCCGCCCTGCAGGAACGCCTCCCCGGCTCACCGGTTATCGGCCCGGAACATCTGGGAACCCTGCACACCCTGGGGGAGATCGCCGCGTTCCTCGGTGCCGGAACAGGACAACAGACGGCACCGGCAGCGACCGCTCCGATCGCCGGCAATGCCGCGCACGTCACGGAAACCCTTCTGGCAGTGGTAGCAGAAAAAACCGGCTATCCCACGGAGATGCTGGAACTTGAGATGGGGATGGATTCCGACCTCGGCATTGACTCCATTAAACGGGTCGAGATCCTCTCCGCCCTGCAGGAACGGCTCCCCGGCTCGCCGGTCATCGGACCGGACCAGCTCGGCACCCTGCACACCCTTGGTGACATCGCACTGTACCTTAGCGCCGGCGCCGCAGCTGCAGCTGCAGCTACGAACGTCGAACCTCAAACCTCAAACACCGGACATCAGGTTACGCAAACACTACTCTCCGTGGTAGCGGACAAGACCGGCTACCCGGTGGAGATGCTGGAGCTGGAGATGGGGATGGACTCCGATCTCGGCATTGACTCCATCAAGCGGGTCGAGATTCTCTCCGCACTGCAGGAGCGTCTCCCCGGCTCACCGGTCATCGGTCCTGATCAGCTCGGCACCCTGCACACCCTGGGGGACATTGCCTCCTTCCTGGGTACCAGCGCACCCGCTGCTGCTCCCGTGGTCCGCGAACCTCAAACCGCGAACCTCGAACCACGAACTGCTGATACTGTCGTCACCCGCAGCACGGTTGTCCCCCTGCCGCTAAAGACATTCGGCGAGCCGCTCGTCATCGCTGAAAACGGTACCACATGGGTCACTGATGACGGTTCCGAGCTTGTCCGGTCACTCTGCGCGAATCTGGACGTCTCAGGGCGCACAATTCGCCCGATCAACCTGAACGAACTGGCAAGCCTGCCGCAGGAGACTGTCCTGTCCGGCCTGGTTATCATCGCCCCTGAATCGGGAAGCGATGATATCTTCCTCGAACAGGCGTTCCTGTTGCTGAAGGGCGCCGCCCCCGCACTGCTCCAGGCCGGTGAAGAAAAGGGCGCTTTCTTTGCGACCGTATCCCGTCTGGACGGCTGTTTCGGCTGCGGTGAAGGAAGCAGCATCACCGATCCCCTTTCCGGCGGGCTGGCCGGACTGACCAAGACCGCATCCCACGAATGGCCCGCAGTTGCCTGCAAAGCCATCGACCTGGGGGCATTCCCCGACGCAGCGGCAACAGCAGCGGCGGTAGCTCAGGAGCTGCTGATCGCCGGTCCTCTTGAGGTCGGCATCTCCGGCACCGGCCGCATCACCCTGGAACTGGCAGAGTTACCTCCGCCGACAATCACCGAGAGTGCTCCGCTGCAGGCGGGTGATCCGGTACTGGTCACCGGGGGGGGACGTGGTGTAACTGCAGCCGCGGCCATCGCCCTGGCACAGGCCTATAAACCGCTGCTGGTCCTGCTGGGGAGAAGCCCGTTACCGGCTGCTGAGCCGGCCTGGCTGACCGGCCTGAATGACGAAAGCGGCATCAAACGGGCCATCCTGGCCAATGCGGCAGAAAAGCTCCATCCCCGCGAGATCGAAGAGCGCTACCAGGCCGTCATGGCCGGACGGGAACTGAAGGCAACCCTCTCCGCCATTGCGGCAGCAGGTGGTACAGCCGTCTACCGGTCGGTGGATATCCGCGACGGTGAGGCGGTTGCCGCCCTCTGCAATGAACTGCGCCGTCAGTACGGCCCCGTGCGCGGCATCGTCCATGGCGCCGGCGTCCTGGCCGACCGCCTGATCATCGACAAGACCAGGGAACAGTTCGCCCAGGTCTACGGCACCAAGGTAGCGGGCCTGCGCACCCTGCTGGCTGCCACAAGTGAAGACGACCTGCGCTGTCTGGTCCTCTTCGGCTCCACCACCGGCCGCTTCGGCCGTACCGGTCAGGTCGATTACGCCGTGGCCAATGAGGTACTCAACAAGTTGGCCCAGGCGGAATCGCGCCACCGCCCCGGCTGCCGCACGGTCTGCATCAACTGGGGCCCCTGGGACGGCGGCATGGTCACCCCTGCCCTGAAAAAGGTCTTCAGCGGTGAAGGGATCGGCCTGATCCCCCTCCAGGCCGGCGGTGAGCTGCTGGTGCGCGAGATCGCCGCAGCCGGCGCTCCGGTGGAGGTCGTCGCCCTGGCCGGCACCGCAGGATCTTCCCTGGTACAGACGAAACCGGCACCGGACAAGCCACTGACCGAGGCATTCAGCCTGTCTCTGTCGGTCAATGACTTCCCGTTCATCCGTTCCCACGTCATTGACGGCAAGGCGGTGCTCCCCATGGCCATGATCGTTGAATGGCTGGCCCACGGCGCACTGCACGGAAACCCCGGTTTCCGTTTCCACGGTTTCAACGGCCTGCGGATCTGCAAAGGAGTCACCTTCGAACAGGGTACATCCTGCGAGCTGAAGATCATGGCCGGCAAGGCGGAAAAGGTCGATTCGCTCTTCAGCGTTCCGGTGGAACTGACCGGCACTTCGCCTGAAGGGCGCAGCATCCTCCATGCCCGGGCCGATATCGTCCTGGCCACCCGGCTGCCGGAAGGGATCCGTTCCATCGTTGATCTGCCCGCCACCCCGTACCCGGGCGACATGACAGCCGTCTATGACAGCAAACGGCTCTTCCACGGGCCGGCCCTGCAGGGCATTGAGAAGGTCACCGGCTGTTCGGCAAAAGGGATTACCGCACTGACAACAGCAGCGCCACAGCCGGCGGAATGGCTCAAACTGCCGCTGCGCAACACCTGGCTGACCGACCCCCTGGCGGTGGACTCAGCCTTCCAGATGATGATCCTCTGGAGCTTCGAGCGGTTCGGATCGGGGTCACTCCCCTCCTTTGCCGGACGTTACCGCCAGTTCCAGGAGACGTTCCCCCGTGAAGGTACCCAGATCGCCATCCGGGTCACTGCCGAACGGGACCACGGCGCGACGGCGGACATCGAGTTCCTTGACCGGAACAACGGCAAGCTCATTGCCCGTCTGGAGGATTATGAATGTGTCATCGATCCCTCCCTGCAGGCCGCCTTCTGCCGTAACCAGCTGTCTGCCCCGGGGTGCGTGGAATTGGAAGCAGCCTGATGGAGCACTACCGTGATACGGTCGCCATCGTCGGCTTAGGCGGTATCTTTCCCGGATCACCCGACCTGGAGAGCTTCTGGGGTCATATCAGCGCCGGCCGCAGTGTGGCCCGTGATGTCCCGGAAGGGCGCTGGATGATTCCGGCTGACCAGGCCTACTCTCCTGAAGTCGCGGCACCCGACAAGGTTTATTCCCGACGCGGCTGCTTTATAGACGGCCTGCCATCCGCTGCACGACTGGAGGATCTGCACCTCGACCCGGCTGAACTGGAAGGGCTTGACCCGCTCTTCCATCTGCTGCTTCACGCCGGCAAACGGGCCTTCGACAATGGCCGCACCGAAACGCTCGACCGCTCACGGGTCGGCGTCATCATCGGTAACCTGGCACTCCCCAGCGAAACATCATCCCTGCTGACCCGCAACCTGCTGGGGCGCACCTTCGAGGAG
>CAZSTJ010000245.1:0-4900 GCA_964609805.1 uncultured Geobacter sp.
GCACTGGTCATGGCCGCAGGCATGAACTTCTTCTCCTACTGGTTTTCCGACAAGATGGTGCTCTCCATGTACGGCGCCCAGGAGATCACAGAGGCCGATGACCCCCGTTTTTACGGCATGGTGCGTCGATTGGCCCTGCAGGCCGGGCTGCCGATGCCGAAGGTCTACCTGATGGACACCGATACCCCCAATGCCTTTGCTACCGGGCGCAATCCTCAGCACGCCGCGGTTGCTGCCACCACCGGCATCCTGCGTCTGCTGAACGACGACGAGCTGGAAGGGGTCATGGCCCACGAGCTGGCCCATGTCAAGAATCGGGATATCCTGATCCAGACCATTGCAGCAACCTTTGCCGGCGCCATTACCTATCTGGCCCACATGGCGCAGTTTGCGGCCATGTTCGGCGGCGGCCGACATGATGATGAGGAGGGGGGCGGTATTTTCGGCACAATCCTTATGGCGATACTGGCACCGATTGCAGCCATGCTGGTGCAGATGGCCATCTCCCGCTCCCGCGAGTACGGCGCTGACGCCGGCGGGGCGAGTATTTGCGGCCATCCGCTTTCGCTGGCCAATGCCCTGCGTAAGCTGGAGATGGGGAATGAGCGGATTCCCATGGATGCCTCGCCTGCCACCGCCCATATGTTCATCGTCAACCCGCTGACCGGTGGCGGCCTGATGTCGCTCTTTTCCACCCACCCCCCCATGGCCGAGCGGATCGCCCGTCTCGAGGAAATGGCCAGGACCCGGAGCTTTTGAGTACCCGGTCTGTGTCGTCATCCAATCCGCGCGAGGCGGCCGGTAAAGTTCTGCTTCGCATTCAGCGCGAAGGGGCCCATGCCGATCAGCTCATGGACCGGGAGCTGGTCTCCGGCACGCTCTCCGGTCCGGACCGCGGACTCTTTGCCGAACTGGTGTTCGGCGTGCTCCGGCGTCAGGGGACCCTCGACCATATCCTGACCGGACTGTTGACCCAGCCCCTGGACCGGCTTGAGCCACAGGTGTTGATGCTGCTGAGGGTCGGTCTGTACCAGCTGGTGTATCTGGACCGGATCCCGGAATCAGCGGCGGTCAACGAAACGGTCAATCTCGTCAAACGCACCCATCCCCGCGCCGCGGGGCTGGCCAATGCCGTGCTGCGCAACTATCTGCGCCATCGTGATACGGTCACCTTTCCCGACCCAGCCTCTGCCCCGGCTGCCTCCGTGGCCGCCCGACACTCCCAGCCTGCCTGGCTGGTCAAACTCTGGTTCAGCCAGCTCGGCGAAGCGGAAACGGAGCTGCTGGCCGAGGCATCATCTCAGGCACCCCCCTTGACCCTTCGGATCAACAGCCTGAAAACTACCCGACAGCAATTCCTTGATCTTTGCGCTGCACAGGGGATAGGGGCAACTCCCTGCCGGTTTTCTCCCCTGGGGGTCGGTATCGAGGGGCGCCACCAGGTCACCGCACTCCCCGGCTTTCAGGAGGGGTTGTTTGCGGTACAGGACGAGGCCTCCCAGTTGGCCGCCATCCTGCTGGATCCGCAGCCGGGCGAGCGGGTCCTGGATACCTGCGCGGCCCCCGGGGGGAAGGCGACCCTGCTGGCCCAGCTGATGGACAATCGGGGTGAGTTGCTGGCCATGGACCTCTCGCGTTCCAAACTGCCGCTGATTACGGAATCGGCGCAGCGTCTCGGCATTTCCATCATCACTACCCAGGCTGCTGACCTGCTTCAGTCCGGCTCACTTCCTGCAAATGTCTATGATCGGGTGTTGCTGGATGCTCCCTGCTCCGGTTTGGGGGTTATCCGGCGGAATCCGGAAGCCAAATGGCGACTGAAACCGGAGGACATCACCCGTCTGGCCGGTTCACAGAAGGTCATGCTGGCAAACGCGGCGCGGATGCTGAAACCGGGGGGCGTGCTTCTCTATTCGACCTGCTCGACCTCACGGGAGGAAAACGAGGATGTGGTCGGAGATTTTCTTTCGCGCTCTCCGGATTGTGTGCTAGAAAATCTGGAGGATCTCTTCCCGGTCTACCGGGATCTCTTTACCGCCGGGGGGATGTTCCGTGCCTGGCCGCACCGTCACGGCATGGACGGCTTCTACGCCGCGCGGATCAGGAAGAAATAAAATCTGCCAAATAATTTGAAACACGGAGCAACGGAGAAAATCTAGAAGACAAATCCGGTTGGATTTTTTTGAGGAACACCGATTGGTATCCGGAATTCTCCTGAAAGTTTGACTTCTCTGTTGCTCAGTTGCTCTGTGTTATTGAATTGATTTTTATGAAAATTGTTTTCGGGAGTTTTGCATGAAAAAGATCGCACCATCCATCCTGTCCGCCGATTTTGCCCGTCTGGGTGAAGAGATTCGCGCCATAGAAACCGCCGGAGCGGACTACGTCCATATCGATGTCATGGACGGCCACTTTGTCCCCAATATCACCATCGGTCCGTTGGTGGTGGAGGCGGTCCGTCGGGTGACCCCCCTCACCCTTGACGTTCACCTGATGATCGAGAACCCGGACAACTACATCCCGGATTTTGCCAGGGCCGGCGCCGATATCATCGTTGTCCATGCCGAGGCGGTCAACCATCTGCACCGGACCGTGCAGTTGATCAAGTCCCTCGGCAAAAAGGCCGGTGTCTCCCTCAACCCGGCCACCCCCCTCAATGTGCTCGATTACGTGCTGGACGATCTCGATCTGGTACTGCTAATGACCGTCAATCCGGGCTTCGGCGGCCAGAGCTTCATCGATGCCTGCATGCCGAAGATCCATGCGATGCGGGCTATGCTCGACCGGCGCGGTTCCGAGGCGGAGCTGGAGGTTGACGGCGGAGTCAAGCTTTCCAATATTGCCGGTATTTCCCATGCGGGGGCTGATGTGTTCGTGGCAGGCAGTGCTGTCTTCGGCAGCGGTGACTACGCCGCGACCATCACGGAGATGAAGCGGCTGGCGCAGGAGCCGTTACTATAGGGTTGTTTTAACGAAGGTTTTGGGGTAATGTGTATGGCTATGTCCCACAGTGTCCTGATCATAGACGATTCCGATACCGTCCGAGAGCGGATCATCAAGACCCTCGAGTCATTCAGCCTCTTTTCCCGTTACTACGAGGCCGAAGATGGTCTGGAGGGGTTTAAGAAGCTGCTCTCCTCTCCCGTGGACATTATTCTCTGCGACCTGGAGATGCCGCGCATCGACGGATTCAAATTCCTGGGAATGATGAAGTCGCGCCCTGAACTGCAGGACGTGCCGGTGATCATGCTGACCGGCAGGGATGACCGCGAACTGAAAATCAAGGGGTTGGAACAGGGGGCAAGCGACTACGTCACCAAGCCGTTCGATGCCGAGGAACTGGTGGCGCGGGTCAAGGTCCATCTCAAGATCAAGACCCTGCAGGATGACCTCAAACGGACCAACGAACTGCTGCTTGAACTCTCCAACACCGATCACCTGACCGGCCTTTTCAACCGTCGCTACCTGATGGAGTCGCTGGGTAAAGAGATTCAGCGAAGCCAACGCAAGGGGGGGAACATCTCCCTGATCATTCTGGATATCGATCATTTCAAGCAGGTCAACGACCGGTACGGCCATCTGCAGGGTGACGTGGTGCTGCAGAAGGTCGCGGTGCAGTTGCAGAAGGAATTGCGCAATTACGATATCGCAGCCCGCTATGGCGGTGAGGAATTCGTCGCGGTGCTTCCGGACGCCACACTCGAAGAGGCGGTGTTCGTTGCCAATCGCGTACGCTCGGCCGTGCAGGCAACCCGGTTCAGCGGAGAACTGTCCGAGCTCTCCCTGACCGTCAGCCTGGGGGTTGCCATGTATGACAAAAAGCATGGCGAGACGGAAGACAGTTTTATCAAGCAGGCCGATGATGCCCTATACCGGGCGAAGGCCAATGGCAGAAACAGGGTTGAATTCGCTGAGTAGCGCCTGACAGTACCGTCAGTCGCCTGACCGCCATATCCGGTTCTGTGTTCACTCCAGAATTCGGACATGGCGCTTTTTTTGAGGGGGGCATCCCCTGAGTGAAGAATTTCGGGAGTCCATCGTGAAACGATTGCCATATCTCTTGTGTCTGCTGGTTCTGATCCTCTTTACCTCTGCCCCGGCTTGGGCTGCGCCGGTCAAGAAGCTGGAGAAACCGCCCCTGACTGAACAGTGGTTCGGCATCTATGTCGACAATGAACGGGTCGGTTTTTACCGCCAGAAGATCTCGGAGGTCGCTGACGGTTACCTGATCGAGGGGGACGGCAGCGTCAGAATGACCGTCATGGGATTCTCCAAGGAGGCTTCATCGCGGGAGACCTACCAGGTGGCTAAGAATCTGACCCTGCGATCGTTTGAAGTAGACCAGGCGATTAACGGTGTATTGTCCCGGGTAACCGGCAGGACCGGCGATTCGACCCTCCGGCTGAAAAACGAGAGCAACGGGAAGGTCACGGAGAAACAGCTCAAGTTCAAGGGGGAGCTCTTTCCCGGGCCGGCCCTCAATATCCTGCCGCTGATGCGGGAGGTGACGGCGGGCAAATCCTACAAGACCAATACCTTTGATGCAGAGGACCTCAAGATCAAGGAGGTCAAGATCGCCATCCTGGGTGAGGAGAAGACCCCCGACGGTCGTCCTGCGATCAAGCTGCGCAACAACCTCTACCCCTTTGTCAGCAACGACATCTGGATCGACCCTCTGGGCAACACCCTGCTGGAATCGGTCCGCGACGGCCTGGTGACCACCCGTGCGGAAGAACCGAAACAGCTGGGGGGATTTGTCGGTGCGCTGGCGTTATCAAAAAAGGATCTGATCTATGACTTCAGTCTGGTGCGGGTGGAGCCCCCTATCCAGACTCCGCAGAAGCTGACCGGGCTGGCGGTTGCCGTTACCGGCTGGAACGCGGCCCTGCCGCTGTTGCAG
>CAZSTJ010000246.1:0-4890 GCA_964609805.1 uncultured Geobacter sp.
CGTTGGCCTGGGGGTTTGTGCCGTGGCAGTCGATACAGGCGGTGATCTGCACCATTGTGGCGGCATCGGCCCGGCCGATTGCCAGCAGACTGAGCAGAAGGGACAGCATCAGCCCCGCACGATACGGAATTTTCATTGGTTACTCCTTATTTACATATTGCATTTCAATGATTATTCGACGGATTTTCGCGGTGAGCACTATACAGATTACAATGTGCTCATGGCAAGCACTTTATTTCTATTCTGTATACAAAACTCTCAATTACCTCAAAATTCGCACTGTCTGACGCAGGGCGGAAGGGAAAGTTCTTGTTGCCCTGCCGCATATTTGCTAGAGTACCCCCCTGTATTCTGCCCTTATTCCAAGGCATTTTAGAGGATTCCGGCCCGGGGAACCATGTCACGCACCGTAACCGCCATAAACCTCCTGCTGGGGGTCGCCATTGCCGCCCTGCTGGCTGCCATCACCGCCGGAGTCATCTCCAGCAGGATCAGCATGCCGCTGCTCCCGAAGGGGGGTAAGGGGGCCGTTCCGGCGGCAGCGCCGGCAAAGGTTGAGGATCTTGCCGCCTATGCCCCGATCCTGACCAACGGCCTGTTCGGCAAGGGGGACACGGGGCAGCTCACCCCCATCGTCAATGCCCCGGCAGGATAGCAGTCGGCAGCAGCCACGGCGCCGACGGAACTGCTCCTTCTGGGGACGGCGGTCGGTTCCTTCCGCGAATCCTTTGCCTTGGTACGCCACACAACCAAACAGGAAGAACGGGTATTCCGGCTGGGAGACACCGTCTTCGACGCCGGGAAACTGGTGCAGGTGACCCGGGAGCAGGCCTTCATCTCCGTCGGCGGGAAGAAGGTAGAACTGCTGACCCCCACCACCCCGCCGGCAGCAGTCGCCGGTCAACAGCCCGCTGCGGGGCACCAGACCGGAGGGGTTTCCAGCACCGGATCCGGCAATTTCGTTATCGATCAGCGGGCGTTGAACGCAGCCCTGGACAATATCGGCCAGGCCATGACCGATGCCCGCCTCCTGCCGAGTCAGAAAGACGGCAAGGTGGAGGGGTTTCGGGCCTCCGAGGTCAAACAGGGGGGGGTCTTCGCCATGATCGGCATCAAGAACGGCGACGTGCTGCTCCGGCTGAACGATTTCCCTATCGACGCACCCGACAAGGCGCTGCAGTCCTTCATCGCCCTCAAGGGGCAGAACCGGCTGAAGCTGGATATGATCCGGGATGGTCGACCGGTCACCTTTAATTACGACATCCGCTGATACAGGAAACCCTTTGAAACACGGAGCAACTGAGCAACGGAGACATAGAAACAAATTTGTACTACCGCATCATACCGACCTTTCTGAATGACGTGATTACACGGCAAAATGTTATCCGGACTTACGATTGAAGGTTTTCATGGAGGCTCGATTGACCCGATACTTTAAATACCTGCTCTGCACCCTGCTGCTGGCGGGGTTCCTCTCTTCCACTCCGGCCCTGGCCGCCGGCAAGGGGGTGGTGCTCAACTTCAACGAGGTGGACATCTCCACCATGGTCAAGTTCATCAGCGATCTGACCGGTAAAAACTTCGTGCTCGATGACCGGGTCAAGGGGAAGATCTCCGTCTTTTCCCCCTCCAAGCTCTCCAACGAGGAGGCCTACAACGTCTTCGTTTCGGTGCTGGAGCTGAAGGGGTTCACGGTGGTGCAGAGCGGCAAGGTGGCCAAGATCGTCCCGCTCTCCACCGCCCGTCAGGCCGGCGTAACGATCCTCCCGTCGGGGGAGCAGGCGCCGGTGAATGAAAACTACGTCGCCCAGGTGGCCCGGCTGGACAACATCTCGGCCCAGGAGGCGCTGGCCTTCCTCCAGCCGATGATCTCCAAGGATGGCCACATCTCCGCCTTCGGCCCCGGCAACATGATCCTGATCGTGGACTCTTCACTCAACCTCCGCAAATTGCAGGGAATCCTGCAGGCGGTCGACAACGAAAAGACCCGTGAGGGGCTTGAAATCATCTACCTGAAGAACGCCGCCGCCGAGAGCACCGCCGCCACGATCAAGCAGTGGCTCAGCGGCGCCGCCGCCCCCGGTGCCCCTGCGGTAGCCGGGGCAGCCAACGTCCTGGCCGATGTGCGTCTCAACGCCCTGCTGGTATCCGGCGGAGAGCAGATCCGGAAGGCGGTGCGCGAGATGGCCGCCACCCTGGATGTGCTGCCCCCCCAGACCAGCAGCAAGGTCAATGTCTACTACCTGGAAAACACCGATGCTACCGAGATGGCCAAGGTGCTGGAAGGGGTGGTCAAGGGACTGACCCCTTCGGCACCGGGGCAGCCGGCCTCCGCCGCCTCCCCCTTCGACAGCGGCAAGATCACCGTCACCCCCGACAAGGCCTCCAACTCCCTGGTGATCATGGCCTCCGTGGCCGACTACAACAATCTGGCCCAGGTGATCAAGAAACTGGACCGGCGCAGCAAGCAGGTCTTCGTGCAGGTCCTGATCGCCGAGGTCTCCCTCGACAAAAGCCGCGAGGTGGGTCTGCAGAGCGGCGTCATCGGCGGGGCTGCCCTCAACAAGTACCTGGCCGTGGCCGGCATCTACGATCCGCTGGGTACCTTCAGCTCCGTGCTCGGCAGCCTGAGCAGCTCCACCACCTCCTCCCTGCTGAGCGACTTCCAGGCCCGCCCGGCCAACGTGGCGGCGGTGCTGAAGGCGCTGGACAAGGACGGCCTGGTGAACATCCTGTCGACCCCCAACATCCTGACCTCCGACAACAAGGAGGCCGAGATCAACGTCGGCGAGAATGTCCCCTTCCAGGGTGCAACCACCCTGAACACCGGATTCACCACCACCTCCGTCGAGCGGAAGGACATCGGCATCAACCTCAAGATCAAGCCCCAGGTCAGCGAGGGTGACTATATCCGGATGGACATCAACCAGGAGATCTCGGCGGTGAAGGACAGCAAGGGGCAGGCCATCGACCTGGTGACCACCAAGCGCTCTGCCAAGACCAGCGTCGTGGTCAAGGACAAGGAGACCGTCGTCATCGGCGGGCTGATCCAGGACACCGAAGATGAAACCGTCAACAAGGTGCCGTTCCTGGGTGATATCCCCGGCCTGGGATGGTTGTTCAAAACCAAGACCAAGATCCGCAAGAAGACGAACCTGATGATCCTGCTGACACCCAACATCGTCAAGGATGCCGCAGACCTGGCAACCATCTCCGAGCAGCAGAAGGCGCGCTTCGGCGAGGCGTCATCGCGGACCGGGGGCGTAAATGTTCAGCAGGAACTCCTCGGCAGTGGGAACAAGCCGGCCGGAGTGCCCGTAGAGACGCCGGCCCGATGACCGGCACCCCCGACATGGCAGAACTGGAGGACATGGCCCGGCGACTGGGGATTGCCTGGCGTGACGGCATCACCAGCGGCGAAGTGGACCCGGCCCTGCTGGCCCGGGTGCCGTTGACCTTTGCCCGCGCCAACAACCTACTCCCCCTGACGGAGCATGACGGTGTCGTCTCGGTTGCTATCAGCTCTCCCGCCGCCCTGCTGACCCTGGACGAACTCCGCCAGGCCCTCGGCCGCCCGATACAGCCGCTGCTCGTACCGGCAGCCGTCCTGACCGATGCCATCAACCACGCCTACGCCGGCATTACCGGCACCGCCCGCGAGGTGCTGCAGGAGCTGGAGGCCGAAGACCTCTCCACGGTCGCTACCCAGTTCAATGACCCGCGGGACTTGCTGGACCTGGGGGATGAGGCGCCGGTCATCCGCCTGCTCAACTCCGTCCTCTCCGAGGCGGTCAAGGAGCGGGCCAGCGACATCCATATCGAACCCTACGAGCGGGACCTGGTTGTCCGCTTCCGCATCGACGGCCTCCTGTACGAAAAGCTGACCCCCCCCAAGATCATCCAGGACGCCCTGGTCTCCCGCGTCAAGATCATGGCCGGTCTCAACATCGCCGAGAAACGGCTCCCCCAGGACGGGCGCATCCGGGTCATCGTGGCAGGCCGCGACGTGGACATCCGCGTCTCCATCATCCCCACCTTCTACGGCGAACGGGCCGTGCTCCGTCTGCTTGACAAGAAGAAGGGGATCCTTTCCCTGGCCGACATCGGCCTCGGTGAGGAGGGGGTCCGGACCATGGAACGGGTGCTCTCCCGCACCAGCGGCATCGTGCTGGTGACCGGCCCCACCGGCAGCGGCAAGTCCACCACCCTCTACGCCTCGCTGAATCGGCTCAACTCCAGCGAGAAGAACATCATCACCATCGAAGATCCGATCGAATACCAGATCAAGGGAATCGGCCAGATCCAGGTCAATCCGAAGATCGAGCTGACCTTCGCCGCCGGCCTGCGCTCCATCCTCCGCCAGGACCCGGATATCATCATGGTGGGGGAGATCCGCGACGCCGAGACCGCCGAGATCGCGATCCAGGCCAGTCTCACCGGCCACCTGGTGCTCTCCACCCTCCATACCAACGATGCCGCCACCGCCGTAACCCGCCTGGTTGACATGGGGATCGAACCGTTCATGATCGCCTCATCCCTGTCGGCCGTACTGGCCCAGCGTCTGGTGCGGGTGATCTGTCCCCATTGCCGCGAGGCATACCGTCCGGTGGAGCTGTACGCCGGGGTGACCCTGCCGGAGACCCTCTACCGGGGTCGCGGGTGCGACAGCTGTTTCGGCCTCGGCACCATGGGGCGTACCGCCATCTACGAGATCATGCCGATCGATCAGGAGATCTGCTCCATGATCATCCAGCGGGCCCATGCCGGCCAAATCAAGGAATACGCCGTCTCCCGCGGCATGCGTACCCTGCGGGACGATGGCCTGGCCCGCGCTGCCGCCGGAATCACCACCATCGAAGAGGTGCTGCGGGTGACCCAGGACGACTATGC
>CAZSTJ010000247.1:0-3845 GCA_964609805.1 uncultured Geobacter sp.
GGCTCGGAGATGTGTATAAGAGACAGCCAGATCACCAAAGCCATGAAAATGGTCTCGGCCGCAAAACTGCGCCGTGCCCAGGAAAATGTCGTGGCGGCCAGACCGTATGCCAGGAAGCTTGGTGAAGTTCTCCAGTCTCTGGCCTCGAATCTGGAAGGCGATCTTCACCCGCTGCTCGAAAAACGGGATGCCAAGAAACTCCTGCTGGTTGTAGTTACGTCCGACCGTGGTCTGTGCGGTGGTTTCAATACCAACCTCTGCAAGGCCGGTGACCGCTACATCAAGGAGAAGCAGGCCTCTTACGAGCAGATCAGTGTTATGTCGGTCGGTCGTAAAGGCAACGAGTTCTTCAAAAGCCGCTACACGATCTACAAAAACTACTCGAACGTTCTGGCCAAACCGAGCTATTCGACTGCTGCAACGATTGCACAGGAGATCATTGACGGTTTCGTGGCCGGCGAATATGACCAGGTGGAGCTGCTGTACAACTCCTTCCGCACGGTCATGTCCCAGGATATCACCTTCCAGCAACTGCTGCCGGTGGTGCCTGAGGAAAAAGGTGTCGTCGATGAGGCTCCGGTCGAGTTCATCTATGAGCCTTCCGTTGCTGAACTGCTGGCCGAGATTCTGCCCAAGAACATCGAGGTGCAGATCTTCAAGGCCATGCTGGAATCGGTAGCCGGTGAACATGGTGCCCGTATGACCGCCATGGACAGCGCCTCCAAGAATGCTTCCGAGATGATCGGCAAGCTGACGCTGCAGTACAACCGTGCACGTCAGGCCGCCATCACCACGGAGCTGATGGAGATCATCTCCGGTTCCGAATCGATCAAGGGATAATTTCACGTAACGAAACACTATATGAGGCCGAACGGCCGCAGGAGGACACAGTTCCATGAGTCAGAACACAGGTAAAATTTCGCAGGTTATCGGCGCCGTTATCGACGTCGAATTCGAGCCCGGCAAACTGCCGGAGATTTACCACGCTCTGCGCGTGACCAACCCGGCTATTGACGATCGCGAGAACAACCTGGTGCTGGAAGTTGCCCAGCATCTGGGTGAGAACTCCGTACGTACCATCGCTATGGACTCCACCGATGGTCTCAAGCGTGGTCAGGTCGTTATCGACACCGGCAAACAGATCTGTGCTCCGGTTGGCGCCAAGACCCTCGGCCGCATCATGAACGTTATCGGCGAGCCGGTTGACGAAATGGGTCCGATCGGCAACGAGAAAGAGTACGCCATCCACCGTGAGGCTCCCTCTTTCGAAAACCAGTCCACCAAGGTTGAGGCATTCACAACCGGCATCAAGGTTGTTGACCTCCTCGCACCGTATGCCCGCGGCGGTAAAATCGGCCTGTTCGGCGGTGCCGGCGTCGGCAAGACCGTTCTGATTATGGAACTGATCAACAACATCGCCAAGCAGCACGGTGGTTACTCCGTATTTGCCGGCGTTGGCGAGCGTACTCGTGAAGGAAACGACCTCTGGATGGAGATGAAAGAGTCCGGCGTTCTTGATAAAGCCGCTCTCGTGTACGGCCAGATGAACGAGCCTCCCGGCGCCCGTGCCCGTGTTGCTCTGACCGCACTCTCCGTCGCCGAGTACTTCCGTGACGAAGAAGGTCAGGACGTTCTGCTCTTCATCGACAACATTTTCCGTTTTACCCAGGCAGGTTCAGAGGTTTCGGCTCTCCTCGGTCGTATCCCTTCCGCCGTTGGTTACCAGCCGACCCTGGCAACCGAGATGGGCGAGCTGCAGGAGCGTATTACCTCAACCAAAAAAGGCTCCATCACCTCGGTTCAGGCTATCTACGTACCTGCCGACGACTTGACCGACCCGGCTCCTGCTACCGCTTTTGCCCACCTGGACGCTACGACGGTTCTTTCCCGTCAGATCGCCGAGCTCGGTATCTACCCGGCCGTTGACCCGCTGGACTCCACCTCCCGTATTCTTGACCCGCAGGTTATTGGCGAAGAGCACTACGCCGTTGCCCGTTCGGTTCAGTACGTACTGCAGAAGTACAAGGACCTCCAGGACATCATCGCCATTCTCGGTATGGACGAACTCTCCGAGGAGGACAAACTGGTTGTTGCCCGCGCCCGTAAGATCCAGCGCTTCCTTTCCCAGCCGTTCCACGTTGCCGAGGCCTTCACCGGTTCACCCGGCAAGTACGTCGAGCTGAAGGACACCATCAAAGGTTTCCAGGAAATCGTGGCCGGCAAGCACGACAGCATGCCGGAGCAGGCATTCTACATGGTCGGTTCCATCGAAGAAGCAATCGAGAAGGCCGCCAAGCTGGCTGCAGTTTAATTAACCTTACGGGAGCCACTCCCTTTCAAGGAACGATATATGGCTGAAAAGATGAAGCTTGAAATAGTCACTCCCTACAGCAAGGTTGTCGATGCTGAAGTGGATGAAGTCACTGCAACCGGTAAAATCGGCGAATTCGGTGTTCTGCCGGGCCATGCCCCCTTCCTGACGTCACTCAGGATCGGTGAACTGGCCTACAAGAACAACGGTGTGGCCACCAGCCTGGCTCTTAACTGGGGCTACTTCGAGATCAAGGACGACCGGATTGTCGTGCTGGTCGAGACGGCTGAAGCCTCCGAAGAGATCGATGTGGAGCGTGCCAAGGCTGCCCAGGGTCGTGCCGAAGAGGCACTCAAGAAGCTGACCCCGGAAGACAAGCAGTTCAAGGTCTACGAAGCCGCACTGGAGCGCGCCCTGATCCGTATGCAGGTGGCCGGTAAGGCAGCACGGAAATAACTGAACACGCATAACTTATTAAAGAGCGGCCCTGTGGCCGCTCTTTTTTTTATTTGAATCCTGATTGATATCGGAGCATTATTGTCCGATATATTCAGGAGGTAATCATGACCACATCCGAATGGACCGTACCGGACCTGCTCAAGCTATCCGGTGATTACTGGTCGACCTGTACCCTGCATGCAGGCGTCCGGCTGAACGTATTTACTCCACTGGCAGAACTGCCGCAAACGGCAGATCAGCTTGCTCCGCGACTCGGTACGCAGCCCCGTGCCACCGCCATGCTGCTGGATGCCCTTGTTGCCATGGGACTGTTGGCAAAAGAAGGTAATGCGTACGACGCCACCCCCTTTGCCGCCCGGTTCCTGTCGCGCTCATCGGAGCAGTATCTCGGCTACATCATAATGCATCACCACCACCTGGTCTCCGGTTGGGCACAGCTGCATGAGGCCGTGATCAGTGGTGAGCCGGTCAAAGAACCGGTATCCCGTGCCTACGATGAGAGCATGCGGGAGAACTTCCTGATGGGGATGTTCAACCTCGCATCCCTGAATGCCCCCAAGATCGTGGGCCAGATTGACCTTGCGTCCCGTCGCCGTCTACTCGACCTGGGAGGCGGACCGGGCACCTACGCCATCCACTTCTGCGGGGTCAACCCCGGACTGGCCGCGACCGTCTACGACCTGCCGACCACCCGTTCCTTCGCCGAAAAGACCATAGCCCGATTCGGTCTTACGGAGAGTATCGGCTTTGTTGCCGGTGATTATCATAACGATCCGGTCCCCGGCGGATTCGATGCTGCCTGGCTGTCCCATGTCCTCCATTCAGACGGGCCTGACGCCTGCGCCCGGCTGCTGGCCAAAGCGGTCGCCGCACTGGAGCCGGGCGGGGTGCTGCTGGTGCAGGAATTTATCCTCACAGATGCCAAAGACGGCCCCCTGTTTCCGGCTCTTTTCTCGCTTAACATGCTGATCGGCACCGATGGCGGCCAGGCATATTCGGAAGGTGAACTCTGCTCTATGCTCACGGCTGCCGGGTTGACCGATGTGCGCAGGATCGCCGTAGACCTCCCCAATGG
>CAZSTJ010000247.1:3855-4768 GCA_964609805.1 uncultured Geobacter sp.
TCATCAGCGGCATCAAGCCGTAAACGCTTCTGAATCAAAACGGTAATTAACTATCTCTGTGAGGTCCCATGCATTATCTCGACATGCTTTACCGGCTGGCCGTTGCCCTCTGGGCCGGCGGCAACGCCATCTTTACCCTGATGCTGACCCCTATTCTCTTCAAAACCGAAAGCCGCGACACGGCGGCCCGCATCGTCGGTAATCTCTTTCCGGCCTATTTTCGCTGGGGGATCGCCTGTGGCATCATTGCCCTAATCTGCCGACTGGTCAGTAGGAGCGGGGGCAGCAAGGTGCAGGTCATCATCCTGGTTGCCATGCTGGCGGTCGCTTCATTCCAGGCATTTTATGTGGAGCCGAAGGCGGCTGATCTGAAACGTCAGATCGGTTCGTTCGAAACCACTGCTAAAGATCATCCGCTGCGCCGTGAATTCTCGAAACTGCATGGAGTGTCGGCGGTCTGTAATCTGTCGGTGCTGGTGGGCGGGGTGGCTCTGGTGCTTATGCCGTGAGCGGGTTCCATTCCGACAGGCAGGTTAAGAACGATCTGGTCCGGGCGGCCCTGATCGGCTTCGGCTGGATTGCCGTTGCCGCCGGAGTTGCCGGGATCTTCCTGCCGTTAGTGCCGACGGTTCCCTTTCTGCTGCTGGCGGCGGCATGCTTTGCCAGGAGTTCGGCCAAATTTCACGCCTGGCTGGTTGATCACACGTATCTCGGGCCGCTGGTGCGGGATTATCTGAATGGAACCGGTATTCCTGCCAGGGTGCGGATAATGGCGGTGGGCATGGTGTGGGTGTCATTCCCCTCTTCCGCGATATTCTTCGCCCGCTCCCTCTGGCTCAAGTTGATGCTGGTGACCATTGCCATCGGGATTACCCTGTATCTCTTTTCGCTGCCGACGGCACACGGTGTCAGC
>CAZSTJ010000248.1:0-4754 GCA_964609805.1 uncultured Geobacter sp.
GTGCTGCTGATGTCCGTCGGTTCCTGCGGTTTGTCAGTGCCACCCGGGCACTTAGTAGCCGTCGCCTCAACAGTTGGCGACGACGTTGATCTCGTAGCCGTTGCTCCGGAAGGCGGCCTTCAGGGCAGTTCGCTGTTCCTTGGTCATCCCCTCCAGGGTGGCCATCAGGCGCTCCTTCACCTTGTTGCCCGAGCAGATCCCGCTCTTCAGTTCGATCTGCAGCGGCTCCGGCAGCTTCGAGTCATGGGCGATACGGTCCATGTCGCCGGAGTCGCAGAGGACGCGCCTCAGTTCCGGCCCCTTGCTGGTGACGTAGAAATGTTTGGCATCCTTGTACACCAGGAAGTTGGCCGAGCTGCAGCCGGTTATTACTAGGGCCAGGGCGGCCAGTAGGCCGAGTTTCAGGATCTGCTGCATGTGTTACCTCCCTTTCAGATACCTGCCGATGTTATCCCGCACCTGCCGCGAACCCCACTCCACCGGGCCGACCAACTGCTCGCGCACGATGCCGCTCCGGTCGATGATGACGCTCACTGGCTGGCCGAAGAGGGCATAGCTGTCGAAATAGACATCCTTGTCGCTGTCGAGCATGAGCGGGAATGCCAGCTTCAACCGGGCCGCCAGCTCCCGGACCGGGGCGTCCGTCTGGTCGAGGGCGATCCCCAGGACGGCCAGCCCTTCACCACGCAGGTCATGGTAGAGCCGGTTCAGGGCCGGCAGCTCGGCCACGCAGGGGGCGCAGCTGCTGGACCAGAAGTTGAGGATTACCACCTTGCCGCGCAGGGCGGCCAGGCTCTGCCGGGCACCCTGGAGGTCCGTGAGGGTGAAGCCCGGGGCAGGGGTGTTGACCTTGACCGCCCGGGCGGGCGCTGCAGTCGCCGCCAGCAGTGCCAGGGCGATAACCAGGGTTGTGAACGTGCGCATGGCGTTACCTTTCTGTGTCAACTGGCCCGTCGTTCCGGTGCAGAGCTGCGTACAGCTTCTCCGCACGGTCACGGTTCACTGGCCTTCGGTTTTCTGGCGAGGTTCCGGCGGATACTGCCTCCGCAGCCGCTCCAGCCCCTTCTGCCAGCTTTCTGCATCGCCGTATTCGAAGAAACGCGGGTAATGTTCGTGGGCCGCCTTGATCCGGCGGGCGTGCTTGATCGGGCACCAGTACTGCTCCGTCCGGGCGGCGATCTCCCGGCCGTACGCCAGGAGGCCGTTGCCGTAGGAACAGTAGAAGCAGTTGAATTTTTCAATGACGTTCAGGTAGGGGAGGTCCTCCCGGTCGAACACCAGGTAGTCGGCACGCCGTACCTTGGGGATCCGGTAGATGGGAAAGCAGATGGATTGGTAGAGCCAGAGGAAGATGTCCAGCAGTATGAACGGCACGAAGCCGGAGTAGATAATCGGAGCGGTCAGGACATTGAGCGGCCGGGCACGGATCAGGTACCGGAACCAGTGGATTTTCAGGCGGCGCTGCTGACGGGCGACCTCCTCGGCGAAGCGGACCCGTTTCTCTTCGATGATGAACTCGAATTCTTCCCGCTTCTTCTTGAATTCCGTCTCAAGTTCTTCCTGCAGTTCCTTGATGCGGAGGATCAGATCGTCAATGGTTTGGGGCATGGGGTACCGTCCCTGTCTTCGTGTGTGGTGTCGCCAGGGACTCTACCTCATGTTCGCCACGGTGTCACGGACCGATTCGCTGCTCCAGGTCGTCTATGCGGTCCAGCAGTTCCATGACCAGGGCCACTGCAGCGAAGTTGAGCCCCAGGTCCCGTTTCAGCCGCAGGGCCTTCCTGGCCCTGACCACGGCGCTCCGGTCGAACAGGTGGGGTGTCCGGGCCGATTGCGGTTCGATGAGGCCGATGGCGAACAGTCGCCTCGCCACGGAAAGGTGGCACTCGCACAGCCGGCTCAACTCGTGGATGCTGATGCCCGGCAGGGCGACCAGTTCATGTCTCCTGCTGATGATGATGTCGTAGGCTTGGGGTGTCATGGCACTCCTCTGTCAACTCCGCGGATCAAAGCGCGATTCTTTGGCCAGTTCCTCGAAAAGATGCCGCTCCCGGGCGGTCAGATGCGGCGGCACAACTATGTGGACGTTCACCAGCAGGTCGCCGTGGCGTCCGGCGTCAACCGGCATCCCCTTGCCCCGGACCCGCAGGGTCTGACCGCTCCGGGCCCCCGGGGGGATGGTCAGGTTGATCCGGCCATCGACCGTCGGCACCGGCACCTTCGCCCCCAGGGCCGCCTCCCACGGAGTGATGGCAACGGTCGTGGCCAGGTCATGGCCGTGCAGGGTGAAACGGCTGTCCGGCAGGATGCTGACCCGCAGGAACAGGTCGCCGGCTTCCGCCCCGCCGCTGCCGCTGCCACCCTGCCCGGCAAGGCGGATCAGCGAGCCGTCGGTTACGCCGGGGGGGATGGTGACGTCATAGCTGCGCCTCGACCTGACCGGCCTGCCGCTGCTGTCGGCCTCCACCCGCTCCAGCTCGATGCTTTTCCGGACACCGTGCCAGGCATCGGCCAGGGTGATGCTGATCGTGGTTTCGTGGTCGCGGCCCCGCCGCCTTCGGCTGCCGCCTCCCCGGAGTTCGGTCTCGCTGCCGAAGCTCCAGCCGCCGCCGAAGAGATCCTGGAAGAAGTCGCTGAACTGGCCCGGGTCTTCTGAGGTGAAATGGTACCGGACACCATCGCCCCCCTGATACCCCTGGCTTGCGGACTGACCATCCCAGCCGCTGCCGAACTGGTCGTATTTGGCCCGTTTTTGCGGGTCACCCAGCACTTCGTAGGCTTCGTTGATCTGTTTGAATTTTTCCTCGGCGGAGTGCTCCTTGTTGATGTCGGGATGGTACTTCCGGGCCAGCTTGCGGTACGCCCGCTGGATCTCCTCCTGGGTTGCCGTTTTGCCTACGCCGAGGGTGGCGTAATAGTCCTGATACGTTGCCATAATCGTCTCTCTCGCTGCATTTCCGTGTGGAACCGGAGAGGGCCGCATGGCGCGGCCCTCTGATACTGTCTGTGGTTCAGGATACCGGCACCCGGTAGCGGGCGTGCCGTCCTTTGTCCGGCTTGGGGAGCCGGATCGTCAGGACCCCGTTCTTCAGGTCCGCATTGATCGTCTGCTCATCTATTTCGTACGGCAACTGGACAGATCTGGCAAAGCTGCCGTACCGGCGTTCTGAAATAAGGCACCCATCACCCCCTTTCCGTTCGCGTACCACGTTCTTTTCACCATGTATAATCAACCGCCTGCCGACAATCTCCACCGAGAAGTCATCTTTTTTCAGTCCCGGCATTTCGGCCGTGACGATCAGTTCCTCTGCGGTCTCAAGCATGTCGAGCAACGGACCACCCAGGCGCATGAAGGCTGGCAGGGTGTCGGCGGTAATTCTTTCCGGAGCTTGTTCCTCTTTCTTCCACGGGTTCAGCTTGTTCAGGAAATGGCCGACGTTGTCATGAACCCGCTCCAGCGCCTCGCTCCACTTTACAGGCAACAGGTTTGACATGGTTGCTCACCTCCTCTCTCCGCTTCCAACTCAAAGCCCCTTCTTTGTCGGCTCGTCATCGGCTCCTCAACGTACTCCCGGTACGCCTCCGTTGCCGCTTTCCTCGCCGCCGCGAAGTCATCTTTGATGTGGAACCGGAGTACACAGACTCCTTTCTCAGCCGACCTGAACGGCGATTTTTCTCGGTTTGGCGACCTCCGCCTTCGGTATCCGCAGGGTCAGGATGCCGTTCGCGTAGTCGGCCTCGGCCTTTTCATGGTCAAGGCTTTCGGGGATCGTGAACTGGCGGTAATAGCTGGCCAGTTCGAATTCCCGATAGGCTGAATTGCCCGGCACCGCGTGGCTGGCCGGGGCGCTGATGGTCAGGATCCCCTTTTCGACATTGATGTCCAGCGTCTCTTTCGCGGCACCCGGGATATCGGCGGTCAGGACGAGCCCTTCCTGGTCCTCTATGATGTTTACCGCCGGGCGGATATAGCGTTCATTGGAACGTGTCTCTTCACGGGACTGAACGTTCCGCTCGTCGTTTCTTTCGGTCAAGCTGTTGGTTGCCATGATGCTGTACCTCCTTTCCTCACGAAATATGCGGGGTCATGAAAGTTTGATGTCGATCTTTTTCGGTTTTGCGTGTTCTGCCTTGGCCAGGGTGATCAGCATGATGCCGTCCCGGCAGCTGGCCGTGATCTTCTCGGGATCGATATCGACCGGCAGTTCAAGGGTGCGGGAAAACTTGCCGGAGCCGAGTTCGGAGCGGTGCACGATCTGCCCCTCCTTCTCGACGAACGGCTTCCGTTCGCCACTGATGGTCACGGTGTTCCGCAGTACGGTCAGTTCGACATCCTTCGGATCGACGCCGGGAACGAGCGCCTCGACGTAGACATGCCCCTCGTCCTCGCTGAAGTTGACCAGCGGAAAGCGCCGGGTGGCCGCCGGCGAAAGGAATGTCGGTCCAAACGGCCGGTTGTAACCGGCACCGCGGAACGCTTCGTCGATCTCCTTTCTTAGATTGTCCAGCTCCTTGAATACATCCCAGGTTGCCATGTGGATTACCTCCTTTCGTTGAGTCATTTCAATCAATACATAATGACGGATTTTCAGAAATCAAGGGGTGGAGGTAAAATTTTTTTTGGCCGTAACGTTACGGTATCATGGAGATTATTCGGAAGCGGCGTGGGGGCGGCCGGCACGGAATTGTCCCGGGGTCAGCGAGGTTGTTGGCGGTGGGTGAGGCGGTGGGTGAGGCGGTGGATGCCGCCGAAG
>CAZSTJ010000249.1:0-4689 GCA_964609805.1 uncultured Geobacter sp.
TTGCCGAATTGATCGATCTGGGCGCCGCCGATGAAGGCCACGTCAACCTCGCCGCGCTGCAATGCGGCCATGGTGGCCAGCATGCCGAACGCGGCATCCGCGCCGGTGAACAGGCAGGGATCATCGACGGTGATGGCCAGGCCCGGCGCCGCGGTGGCGCGAATGGCGCCGCCTTCGGTGAACATGATCATGTTTTTGGCATGGGTGGCCATGGCGTAGCCGGCAACGACCAGCGGCAGGCCGACGCCCACGAAAACAACCTCGCCGTCCTGGATTTCCTTGGCACAGCGAATGGCCATGAGTTCGGTCAGTTTATATGCAGGTGCAGTCATGATCAGTTACCCCCTTTTTTAGCGGCCAGTGCCTCTTCATAAGCTTTGAGACGGTCGTCGGTGTACAAGGGCACGCCTTTCCAGACTGCCGGATCATGATAGCCGTAGTCGACTTCCAGTTTTGGCTTGAAGCCCAAGGTCGGTTTCAGGCGATCGAGACCTTCCGCGCCAAATGTCGCCTTGTATTTCTCGATGTACTCGGCGTGATCCTTGACGCCGTAGACCCACTCATCGAGGTAGTGCGGCAGCAGATCGCCGTGCCGCTCGTATTTGCCCTGATACTGGCTGAAGCGGATGTCCAGGCCGTAGTAGCCGCGGCAGGCGGACGGATGCGCGCCATAGGGGCAATGCACGACCGCCAGGGTTTTGTAATAGGGAACGATGACGCGGTCGGGATCGCTACGGATCTCTTCCGGCTCGACGATTTCTTCGCAGGTGACAATGACGCCGCGCTTGGTGCCCATGGCGCCGAACTCGTCGGTTACGCCGCGGGTGCCATATGAGACGACGTTGCCGAGGCGGTCAGCCTTCTGGGCATGAATGATCGCCACATCGGCGCGCCAAGCGCGAGCGACGGTGATCTTGTTGCCGGTGAAGGGGTCTTCGATGACGCGGATGTCGGTCGGGTTGTGCTTAGGCATGTCCGAGCCGATGTTGCCGCGTACCGGAATGAAGGGGATGCCGAGGAAACCGGCCATCAGGGCGCTGGTGGCGCCGAAGTTGGAGATGTCGTAGCGTTTGAGGTGACCGTTGTTGAAGGCCCGGCGAATGGCATAGGGAGCCTTGACATACCAGTTCATGATCCAGGCGGAATGGATTTCGGTGACGCAACCGGCGCCGACCAGGATATCCAGACCACCTACGTCCGTGGAAGATTCGACTGTGGTGAGGTGCCGTTTTTTCTGTCTGATGATCTCGTGCGTCAGAGCCATGGGGACCATGATCTGGAAGCCCCCGTAATACACTGTATCGCCATCATGGATGAACTTTGCGACCGCGTCTTTCAGTGTCATCCTTTTATCAACGTCCATGCAAACCTCCTCGTTCTTCTTATTGGATTGAAACAACGATGCCAACATCTCCCGTATACTCTTCATACACCTCCTTGTTTTAGGCTTCGACGAAACCTCTTTTCATGCGCTCCTCATAGCAGGAACGACACAGATAGTACACGCGGACATTACCGCAGCCCGTACCGTAAAACTGGATAAGAAAGGAGCACTCAGGGCAACTGGCCAGCATGCATCTGCTTTCACAGAGCCTGAAATTCTCTTCAGACTTGCCGCAATCGTCGCAATCGTGAGGGAAAATTGGCATGCTTCTCTATTCACCAGCTATTCGTTGATTGCAGCGTACAACAGCAAGACAACAGGAATACCGTAAAAAAGAGCAAAGCAAAAAATGGTATGACAAGTAGAACAGGCAATCTTGCAGGACCACTGAACAGCACACCGCCGCATGCAATAGCATGCCGGGTGTTTCATACCGGTCCCTGGCCGCATCAGAACACGCGACCTGTACCCATCGAGTTGTGATCATTCAAGAGTTGGGTCAAGATGTCAATCAATTTGTGCAAACTTTATTGCTTTTTTTGCCGGGAAAATCAACAGGATTGCAGTGAAATTTTGTTTTTGTCAGGCGAGAACAAGAGGATGAAACACTATTGATGAATGGCGCTTCAGTTTTGCGGCAACGGGCTTTCGGACCGGGATGATGGGGCATTTTGTCCACAGGAAGGGCAAGCAGGCCGTTCCCGGCCTGGACCATCTGCCACATCGTGGAGGTCAGAATGAAGGGATGGGCGCCATGGGCGTGGGAAAAAACCGTGAAGATGCCAAATGATGCAGCGCCCCTCTTGGCGCCGCCTCTGGACTAGGACAGACTGTTCCAGATTCCTTGGCAAGGAAGAGTCTTGTCGCGGTAGGGGTGGAGCCGCACCCGGCAGGGGAATGCCGCTCAGGCTGACGTTGGCCTGTCCGCGAGTTCAAGTGCAGGGAAGAAGAGAGAGGTAAATGCCTCGCGGGCGCCGGCCGAACCGATGATGGCCACCATGTCCTTGTCGTGGAAACGAAAATCAGGACCGGGATTGGGTTCCAGTTTATCGTCACGGAGTACACCGACCACCGACACCCCTGTCCGCTTGCGGATCTCGCTCTCGCCGATGGATTGACCGGGCAGGCTGCAGCGGTCGCCAAGGTGCACCCATTGCAGGTCAAACTGGTGCTCGGCCGAACGAAACTGGGCCAGGGTCTGGTAGGGCCTGGTCTGGCTGAGGCTACTGGTGAAATATTCCTGTCGCAGCATCTCGGTGTGCCGCTGGATCTCGGTGACCGGGATGCGCAGTGCGAGCAGCACCTGGCGGGTCATCTCCAACCCGGCCTCGAGCTCGGGATAGACCAGATCGGTCACGTCCAGATCACTGAAAACCGCGAAAAACTCGGGATCAGACAACCGGGCAACCACAGCCAGGCGACTGTTCAAGGTTTTGGCATGGGTAATAATCGTTGTCGATTCAACGATGCCGGGGATGGTTACCACCAAGAGAGCCGCGCGGCCCAGCGAGGCCGCCTCCATCACTACCTCATGGCTGGCGTCGCCGTAGACCACCGCGAATCCGGCCTGATGGGCCTGCTCGACCCGCCGCTGGTCAAGCTCGATGAGGACAAACGGGATGGTAAGCCGGTGCAGGGTCTGGGCGATCTGGGTGCCTACCCGGCCGCCGCCGGCAATGACCACATGCTCCCTGAATCCCTTGTCCGGAAAGTTGATCGACTCCAGCGGCTCTTTCTGAAACCACCGTTTTTTCAGCGCGTAGAGGCGCGCAGTCTGGGTGGAGACAATCGGGGTCAGCACCATGGTCAGCACCGCGGTGGTCAACACCAGATTGTACAATTCGACGCTGATGGACTTGGTGGAGACGCCCACCTGGGCAAGGACAAAGGAAAACTCGCCCACCTGGAACAGGCCCAGGGCCACGGCGATGGGGATGACGTTGCCGTAACGGAAGAGTCGGGCGATGCCGGCAAAGATGAGCCCCTTGCCCAGACTGACCAGCACGACCAGCATCAGGATCGAACCGAAATGCTGGAGCAGGAAGCCTGGATCGATCAACATGCCGACCGAGGCAAAAAAGAGCAGGCCAAAGACATCGCGCAGGGGGATGATGTCGCTCAGGGCCTGGTGGCCGTAGTCGGACTCGTTGAGCACCATGCCGGCGACAAAGGCCCCGAAGGCAAAGGAGAGGCCAACCGCATAGGTGGCGTAGCCGATCCCCAGGCCAATGGCGATGATTGACAGCAGAAATAACTCGCGCGAGCCGAGACGGGTGATCCGTCGCATCAGCCAGGGCAGCAGTCGGGTTCCGAGGACGAACATGCACAGGAGAAAGGCCGCCGCCTTGACCGCGGCCAGCCCCAGCTGCGACATCCCGGCCGCGGGGTCGTTCATCAGCGGCAGCAGGATCAAGAGCGGCACAACCGCCAAATCCTGAACAATGAGCATGCCGATCATGACCTTGCTCGACAGGGTCCCGAGCCAGCCCTGGTTCATCAGGGTCTTGAGCAGCACCATGGTACTGGAGAGCGAGATCAGGGCGCCAAACCAGATTGAGGTTTTGATGTCCCAGCCCATTATCCGACCGATGCCGAAGCCGAGCGCGACGGTCAGGCCAATCTGCAGGGGTGTGCCGATCAGGGCGATGTACTTGACTGGCTTGAGATCCTTATGCGAGAACTCAAGGCCCAGGGCAAAGAGCAACAGGGCCACGCCGATCTCGGCCAGCCGTTCGATGTCGTGGATCTCGGTAATGGTCAGGCCGCCGGTGTGCGGGCCCAGGATGACGCCAGCAAGGATATAGCCGAGGATCAGCGGTTGCCGCAGCCGCTGCATCAGGAGGCCGCAGAAGAAGGCGGCAAGGACGAGCAGGATGATGTCGGTGGCGATGCCCATGGCGGTATGGTGATGGCTGGAAAAGGAGCGGACCGGGCAGTTTTATCCCGGAAGTTTTTTGAGAAAAGCCACTATACCAGCGACAACGAAAAAGTCAGCAGCGTATCGCAACGGCACATGGCCGAGACTGGACCCTGCCCCTTGGGGCGAGACCGGCGACAAAGGTGCGAGGGCGCCTTATTGGCCGACCTCTTCGCTATATTCTTTACTGAGCAATACCAAAAAAATACGTTGACCACTCCCGGATAATCCTGTATTGGTTGGACCAATATGGAGCCATCGCACCCAGCCGAATCAACCAGCCCGCATCGGGAAACAAAAAAATACGCCTACACCGCCATTGTCGAGCGGATCGGGGCCATGATCCGCAGCGGCGAACTCGGTCCCGGCGCCCGCCTGCCTCCCGAGC
>CAZSTJ010000250.1:0-4632 GCA_964609805.1 uncultured Geobacter sp.
GTCCATGCTTGACTCCGTCAGGCGGGCCACATCATGGGCCTTGGGGAGCAGATGGCTCTCCAGCAGGCCGGAGAGTTCCAGATACAGGTCATCCATGGATTCGGGGAGTTCCCGGGTGAGCCGACCGGAGAGTATGGTCAGCAGGCCGGTCCGGCCGACCTTGGCCGGCACCAGGCGATGCAGCTGTTTGAGGATGCTCCCCCGGGAGATGACCAGCGACAGGTGGCTGGTGGCAACATCTTCCAGGTGATGCCCCTCGTCGAAGATCAGCCGCGAGAAGGGGGGAAGGATGGCGGTGGTGTCGTAGCCGGTCTCCTTGCGCAGCACGATATCCGACAGCAGCAGCGCATGGTTGACCACCAGGATGTTGGCGGCGGATGACTCCCGCCGGGCGCGGTAGAAGAAGCAGCGGTTGAAATAACTGCAGCGGGAACGGCTGCACTGGTCCGCCTCGCAGCAGACCTCCTCCCAGGTGCTGCTGCGGGGGGTGAAGGAGAGGTCGCTGCGGCAGCCGTCCTGGCAGGACTTGCTCCACTCGATTATGGCCGTCAGCTCGGCGCTGGCCTCATCGGGAAAGAGGGACGGCTCGGCCTCGGCGTGCTCCAGTTTCCGCAAACAGACGTAATTGCTGCGCCCTTTCACCAGCGAGGCCTTGAACTCCACCGATGAATGGCGCGCCAGAAAGGGGAGGTCCTTTCTGATCAGCTGTTCCTGGAGGTTGATGGTATTGGTGGAGATGACCACCCGTTGATTGTTCCGCACAGCCCAGAGGATGGCGGGGATCAGATAGGCCAGGGATTTGCCGGTGCCGGTGCCGGCCTCGATCAGGGCCACCCGGTCGCCGTTGAAGGCCTCGGCCACCGCGAATGCCATGCGCAGCTGCTCATCGCGCTGCTCATATCCCTTGAGGTGGGCCAGCATCCCCCCCTGGGCAAAGATCCGGCCCAGTTCATCGAGGGAAAGCTGTTCCCCCTTCTGCTCCACAAAGGGAGAGACCACCTGGTAACAGCGACTGCAGTCGTTGTCGATAATGGCGAAGCCGATCCCCTGGTTTCCCGCCACGGAGGCGATCTCCATGTCGGCGGCGGACGGGGTCAGGTCGCCGGAGGGGTGGTTGTGCAGTACGACATCACCGCAGGAGGCGCGGGTCAGGATGGCGGGAACCGCCACCTTGCTTCCCCGGGCGATGGCCTCGACCTCGCAGACAGCACCATCCACGTTGCTGCGGCCGATAAAAAAGACCTCATTGCCGGAGGCGGCGGCTATCTCGTAGCGCATCAGGGCGCGGCATTCTGGGGTAAACGTAGTTTCCATGGGATTGGGTACTCTAGCATATCAGGGAGGAAATGGCACCGGAGAATCGGCCCCGCCGCCCCCTGCTGCGGAATAAAACTTGCATCATCAATGAGCTTGCATGATTATACCGCGATCCTGCAACGCACCTATCCGCACATCACACGAGAGAGACATGGGCCTGTTCAGCCTGAAAAAACTGAGCATCGAGGGTCAGACCCTCCACGGCAAGCTCCGGGCGATCTCCCTGATCCTCGTGGTATTCCCGTTTACCTTCATGCTCTACCTCCTCTACCGGCAGGGCTTTTTCTCCTCCCTTGAACCGCTGCACCAGGCCATCTTCCTCTTCATCGCACTCCTGGCCCTGGCGGGCATCCTGGTGCTCCGTCAGGCATTCAACCGCTTTATCATGGTCTCCATCTTCCTGAAGAAGGCGGAGGAGGGGGAGCTGACCATGATGGATCTGCCGAAGGATGTCTCCGAATTCAGCCAGATCGCCGAATCATTCAACACCCTCATCTCCCGTCTGGAAGCAACGGACCGCCACATGGAGCTGCTGGACGAAGAACTCAGGGTCGCCACAGCGGAACGCCACAAGGCAGAGGAGGCGCTCATCCCGCTGAAAAAGGCGGTGGACATCATGCAGCTGGGGGTGACGGTCACCGACATGCAGCGCCGCATCCTCTACACAAACATCGCCGATGCCCGCATGCACGGCTACGAGGTGGAGGAACTCATCGGCAGGGATGTCCGCATTTTCGCCCCGTCCATGCTGCACAAGGATCTCATGCCGGATGACGTCAAGTGCATGACCAACTGGAGCAGGGAAAGTGTCAACTGTCACAAGGACGGCAGCTTCTTTCCGGTCCGGGTTACCTCCGACATCGTCCGGGATATCAAGAACGGCGAGGTATGCGACATCGCCATCGTGGCCACCTGTGAAGACATCTCCGACCGGAAACGGGCGGAGGAGACACTCCACCTTCGCCAGCGGGTTATCGAATCCAGCAGTAACGGTGTCATGATCACCGAGGCCAATTCCGAGAACAACCCGATCATATACGTCAACCCCGCCTTCGAGCGGATCACCGGCTACTCTCCGGACGAGGTGATCGGCCGCGGCATGCTCTTCCTGCTGGGAGAGGACCGGGAGCAGATCGAGTTCATGGAGATCTGCGCGGCCCTGCATGAGCGGCGAGAGGGAAGCGCCGTGATCCGCTGCTACCGCAAGAACGGAAGCCTTTTCTGGAACGAACTCGCTATCTCGCCGGTAAAGGACGATGCGGGGCGGGTGGCCAACTTTGTCTGGGTCATCAACGACGTTACCGAACGGGAGCAGCACGAGGAGCTCCTGGAATACCAGGCCAACCACGATGCCCTGACCGGCCTCCCCAACCGCAACCTCCTGGCCGACCGCGTCACCCAGGCCCTTGCCAATGCCGAACGGTACGGCCAACAGCTGGCGGTCCTGTTCATCGACCTGGACAATTTCAAATTCGTCAACGACAGTCTGGGGCATGCCCTGGGGGACCGGATGCTGGTGATCCTGGCGGACCGGCTCCAGAAGACCATCCGTTCTGCGGACACCGTCGCCCGCTACGGCGGCGACGAATTCGTGGTGGTCATCTCCTGTCTGGAGCGGAGCGAGGATGCCATCACCGTGGCGAACAACGTCCAGGCACAGATAGCACATCCTCTCACCATCGACGGCTACGAGTTCGGAATCACCTGCAGCATCGGCATCAGCCTTTACCCAAAGGACGGGGACAACGTGGAGACGCTCCTCAAGAACGCCGACGCCGCCATGTACCGCGCCAAAGAGCAGAGCCGCAACGCGTTCCAGTTTTATACCAGTGAAATGAACGACCGGGTTGTGGAGCGGATGCTGCTGGAACGGCATCTCCGTCACGCCCTGGAACGTGACGAGTTCGAAGTACATTACCAGCCCCAGGTAAACCTGACCACCGGCAAGGTCTGCGGTGTCGAGGCGCTGCTGCGCTGGCGAAGCCAGGAACTGGGGATGGTCTCACCGGGGCGCTTCATCCCCCTTGCGGAGGAGACCGGTTTGATCGTACCGATCGGCGAATGGGTGCTCAGGACCTGTTGCCGCCAGAACAAGCTCTGGCAGGATGCCGGCCTGCCGCACCTCCCGATCTCGGTGAACCTCTCGGCGCGGCAGCTGCAGAAACGGGAACTCTGCCGGATCATTGAGGATACCCTGCAGGAAACCGGGCTGGCACCGCACTATCTGGAACTGGAGTTGGTGGAGAGCATGGTGACGCGGGATGTGGAGGGGGCAGCGGCCATCATGAAGGAGTTGAAGGGGTTGGGGGTGCAGCTGGCCATGGACGACTTCGGCACCGGCTATTCCAGTCTGAGCTACCTGAAACGGTTCCCCTTCGACCGCCTCAAGATCGACCTTTCCTTTGTCCGGGACATCATTGTGGACCCTGAAAGCGCAGCCATCGCCCGCGCCATCATCGCCATGGCCCACAACCTGAACCTGCGTGCCATCGCCGAGGGGGTGGAGACAAGGGAGCAGCTGGAATACCTCCGGCAGCACGACTGCGACGAGATCCAGGGGTTTTACGTCAGCAGGCCGCTCACCGCCGACGACCTGGAAGCCCTGTTCCGCAGCCACGGAAACACCCCCTGGCTCGGCGTACAGGAACTGCTGGACAACCCTGTCCTCCCGGAATCCCTCACCGCCTCAGTTAACTAGAACTCCGACCACACCCGCCCCGATGATAACCAGCATGGGGCTGAGCTTCGTCCACTTGAAGAGGGCGAAACCGGCCGCCAGCGTCACTATTTCGCCAGCCCCGGCAAGTGATTCCACCCCCAGGTTCCATGCCGCGGCAGCCACCAGACCCACCACCGCCGGCAGCAGACCGTCCAGGGTATTTCTGATCAGGTCAATATTCTTCAGGCGGTGATAGTGGCGACCGATAACCAGCATCAGCACGATACAGGGGAGAAAGATGCAGACCGTCGCCACCAGCGCCCCCGGAAACCCGCCGGCCCGGTACCCGGTAAAGGTGGCCAGCATGGCCAGCGGACCGGGGGTCAACTGGGAGAGGGCCACCCCGTCCAGGAACTGTCGCAGCGTCAGCCAGCCGTACTGCTGCACCATGATATGGTTCAGCAGCGGTATCAGAACATACCCCCCGCCCACAAACATCACCCCGATACGCAGGTAGACCCAGACCAATGTCAGCAGGGATGCCATCAGCAGTGCCTCCGGCGGTAGAGACTGACTGCCAGCGACCAGCCAGCAGCACCCAGCAGGACCCAGGCGGCGTTCATCTTGAAAAGCACCGTGGCCAGGAAGGCCGCCAC
>CAZSTJ010000251.1:0-4574 GCA_964609805.1 uncultured Geobacter sp.
GAATAAGAGTGTGTCGATAGGGGGCGGTCCCGCCGGAGTAACGGGGACTGTGTCGCTGATGTCAGGAACGGGCACCGGTTCAACAGGTGGATCCGCTCCCGGCTCAACACCGGTGGCGTCATTGAATGAAGCCTCTGGGCCGAGTGCCAGTTCCCTTCGCGATTTTTCTCGTATCTTGGCAAGATCCATGGGGTTCCTAGATCATCAACTCATCTTTGATTTCGTCGACAATACGTGAGTCTATCATTGCGGCATCACAACCGTAGGCAACCAGCAATGCATTGGTTGCCATGGAATTGATCTTTCGCGGCACTCCACCGGTAAGCTCAAATATCCGCTGCACGGCATCGGGCGAAAACAGCCCTGCCCCGCCACCGGCCGCCTGCAGCCTGAAGTCTAAATATTCCATGGTTTCGTCAAGAGTCAACGGCTGCAGGTGATAATGCAGCGTGATACGTTGTCGGAGCGGTTCAAACCGGGGTGCTCCGAGCATTGACCGCAATTCCGGCTGGCCCATGATCAGAACAGCCAGAAGATTCTGGTGATCAAGCTGGAAATTGGTCAGCAGACGTATCTCATCAAAGACCTCTTCGTTACCGATAACCTGTGCCTCATCGATCACCAGCACCGGACAGACACCTTTTTGGCAGCTCTGGTACACCGCCGTGTTGATCTGCTCCAGCAGGCTTTCCTTTGAGGCAGCCGGGTTGGCGACGTCAAGCAGCCGGGCGGTCGCACGAAGGAATTCATCCGGTGACAGGCGGGGATTCACGATGAAGCAAAACCGGTACCCCGTACCCATCCTGTCCATCAATGCCCGTGACAGGGTCGTTTTGCCGCAGCCGATCTCGCCGGTCAGGACCGCGATCTCTCGTTCCTCAACGACAAATTCAAGACGGGCAAGGGCCTCCTCATGCCCCGCGCTCAAAAAGAGAAAACGGGGGTCCGGGGTCTTGCTGAACGGTTTTTCCCTGAGACCGAAATAATCCTTGTACATGGCTTCAGTTTCCGGTTCTCATGGCTTCGTTGATCATCCCGCCCACATCCAGTACCAGAATGGTCCGTTGGTCACCGAGATCGGCAGCGCCGGAAATACCCCTGAAACGTTTGAACGAATCACCAAGCGACTTGATGACAATATCCTGCTGACCGAGGAGGTCATCAACGACGATCCCCAGCCGTTTTTCAGCAACACCCACCACTACGACATAGAACTCTTTCGAAAGTTTGTCTGTTCGATCCAGCTCGAAAAAATTCTCGATACGGAGCAGTGGGAGGGTCTGTTCTCGGAGCTGTATAACCTCTTTGCGTTCCACGGTCATGATCTCGGCGTCGGTCATGAGGAGCGACTCGAGAACCGATGTAATGGGAAGCGCATAGGTTCTGCCGGCGCTGCTGATGATAAGGGCCTTGATAATCGCCAGGGTGATCGGCAGGGTGATGATGAACCGGGACCCCTGCCCTTTGACCGTTTCTATGTCAACCATGCCGGAGATGGCGGCAATGTTGTTCCGAACCACGTCCATGCCGACGCCGCGGCCGGAAACCTCGCTGATCTGGTCGGTGGTCGAGAATCCGGGCATGAAGATCAGGTCAATGGCCTCCCGATCGGTGAGTACGGCATTTTCCGGAATCAACCCCTTCTGCACCGCTTTGGACCTTACCTTGTCAAGGTCAATACCGTTGCCGTCATCCTCTACTTCGATGACAACGTGGTTGCCCTTCTGATAGGAGGAGATACGGATGGTACCTTTATCGTCCTTGCCTGCGGAGACCCTTTTTTCCGGGGCCTCGATGCCATGATCAATTGCATTCCGGATGATGTGCATCATCGGGTCGGAAATATCTTCCACGATCAGCTTGTCAAGTTCGGTGTCGGCACCGAAAAACTTGAGTTCCACCTTTTTGCCCTGTTCCCGGGAGATCTTCCGGATGATACGGGACATTTTTTCGTACAACTGTCCGATCGGGATCATGCGGATGTCCATAACCCCCTTCTGGAGATCGGATAATTTCCGCTCCAGACCTTTGGCCGCTTTACCGAGATCGATTGACATGCGCGAAAAACCTTCGTTGCGCATTCTTGTGGCGACGCCGGCAATGGAGGAATGGGCAAGTACCAACTCACCGACGATATTCATCAACTCGTCCAGTTTGCCGATGTCGACCCGAACCGTGCGGCTCATGCTCTTTGCCGAGGGGCCACCCTCTGATTCAGCGGTCGAAACGGTGACCGGTGCCGAGGGCAGTTCGTTGCTGCGCGGTGCCGCCTGTTCCATGACGGTGCGGTCCGGCTGCAACGGCTCTGCGTGTGGTGCCGTCGGGGACGGAACACCGATGTGACCGATCGAGATGGCATCGCTGTCAAAGAGGCCGCGGAGCTCCTCAAGTGACCTGGCGGATCCGAACAGGATATCGAAATCGATATGTGTTTCCAGGTTTCCCCCCATGCTGGGGAGGGTGCTGATGACTTCTCCGCAGGTTTTAAGGCGTTCGGAAACCTCGCCCAGTTCCTGGTCAAAGGTGGTCAGATCAAAGGAGGTGTGGACGCAATAAATCTGTTTCCCACGGTTGAAATTGTCCAGCAGACGGTGTTCTTCATATTCGGTCAATGCACCCAGCACCTTGTCAGGCAGTCCCAGTTGCTGAAGGGGCGAAACAGCCGTCGTCACGGGGGCGGGGGCAAGACAGCTGTTGATCAACGCCACACAGACGGCGATTTCATCAGATCGATCGGCAGGGCCGGATTCATCCACGGACCTGATGAGTGACGCCAGAAGTTCGTGAGCCCCGAACAACACCTGAACGAGATGCTGTCCGAGCGTCAGCTTTCCGAGTCTCAGGCTGTCCAGGATGTTTTCCATGTTATGGGAGAGTTCCGATATGTCACGAAAACCGAACATGCCGGCCAATCCCTTCAGGGAGTGTGCCCCTCTGAAGATGGAATTGAGGAGATCGGGGCTCAATTCACCGCCGTCGGCCATATCGGCAAGATCGGCCAGTTCTGACCCGATCTGCTCAACTATTTCCTCGGCCTCTGCCAGGAATTCACGGACCGCTTTATGTGACGTGCCTTGTTCGCTCATGGTCAGTCCGTGGATCAGGGTATCGTTGCGCCAAGGTATGAGGCAATCAAAGCCTGGAGGCGTGCGGGATCGAATGGTTTGATCAGGTACTCATTGGCGCCGAGGCGTTTTCCTTTTTCGATATCCTTCTGGCTTCCTTCGGTCGAGATGATGAAGACCGGAACAGTCTGGTAATTGGCGTTGTTGCGCAAATAACTGATGAGCTCAAGTCCGTTGATGTCCGGCATATTGATGTCGGTCAGGATCAGGTCGACCTTTTCCCGCGGCAGGAGGCGCAGGGCATCAAAGCCGCTGCTGGCCTCGACAATATGATAGTCACCCATTGCCTCAATGGTTGAGACCAGCAGTGACCGCATGGTCGGCGAATCGTCGGCGATCATAATGGTTTTCATGGTAGTCACGGGGCGGCCTTTTCGTGCAGCTGTTTTTCAAGCATGTTTTTCTCCATGGCGATCCCTGCCTGGGAGAGGAAGATGGAAAGTGATTCAGTATCGATAATGGGGTGGTTGTCAGGCAGATTGTCACCGTACAGAAAACCGATGACCCGTGAACGGCTCGTCAGTGGGCCGATAAAAACCTCTTCAGGGGTCCCGCCGCCGATCTGTTCGAAGATGTGAGTGTCGAGCGCCGTGGGGCGAGGATGGAATGTGACCGGCTGAAGAGACCGTGCCGCCCCCTGGAACATGGATTCAGCTTCCAGGGGGAAATGGATCGACCGGACCTTCTCGTCACCGCTCAGTTTCCCTTCGGACAAGCCGAACTGTCCGGCCCCCGATACCACTTTGTCATTGACGGAAAAGACAATGGCACGATTGAGGAATTCCGAGGCAAAGCGGAGGACAAGCAGAAGGACCCCCCCCTGAAGGTCGGGGTTGTTCAACTCCTCAAGCATGCCACGCAGCAGGGACATGCTGCTGCTTTCGTGGCTGGACTGCGTGGAGGATTCGCTCTCCTCACCCATCTCAAGGCGCATTTCGTCGCCGAGATTGAACGCTTCCTGCGGTACCGGAACCTCCTGGCCCGACTCAACCCTGCCCACCTCCTCCAGGAGGAGCTTGAGAAATGAGGTGACGGTCCCTTCGTCAGAGATATCGGAGCGGCGCGGTTTCACCAGAAAGGCATAGCCCAGTTCCTGGACCCTGGCCTCAGCCTCTGCATGGCGATAGTCAGTCATCAGGAGGATGTGGTTGTCCTGGAAGTTGTTATGCAGGAGATCCAGCAGTTCCAATCCGCCCAGAACGCCTGAACCGTCCATCTTCGGCATGATCAGGTCGATCAGGATGGTGGGGTGCTCTCCGCCGCGGCAAATCGCATCGACCTTGATCAAGGTATCTTCGCTACGTGCCATGGCGTGAACCTCATAGCCATGTTCACGCAGACCTTCGGCAATCGTTTTCAGTGTCGTCGGGTCATCGTCGACAATGACAATCGGCGATTTGGGGCGTGGCGCGCGATTGCCGCGGAGCGTTTTGCGGAAGGAGGTGTCGG
>CAZSTJ010000252.1:0-4560 GCA_964609805.1 uncultured Geobacter sp.
GTCCTCATCATCACGGTACTGGTCGCCGGAACTGTAGGTGTAACCGTCAAGGTAACTGTCCCAGTCGCGGAGCGTCTCGTCCCCTGCTTCAACCTCCTTGAAATCCTCGACGACGGTTTCAGGCATTTCTTCGCTTTCTGCCTGTTCTGCCTGGTCGGTTTCCCGGATCTCTTCCGCCTCGGCAGTCTCTTCAAGGAGCGGATTTTCCTCCAGCTCCTGACGAACAACGTCCTGCAGCTCCAGCCGCGTCAACTGGAGGAGTTTAATAGCCTGCTGCAGCTGAGGCGTCATCACCAGCTGCTGCGTCATTTTCAGTTGTTGGCGCATCTCCATTGCCATGGAGCTGTTACCTCTCACTCATTGGATTGCATCAGAATCAAAGACGGAAATCGTCACCGAGATACACCGCACGGGCCCTGCTGCTGGATGCTATCTCGTCCGGGGTACCGAACTCCAGCACCTCGCCACTGCTCAAAATATACGCCTTGTCGCAGACCCCAAGGGTCTCACGGACATTGTGATCCGAAATCAGCACCCCGATATTGCGCTCCTTGAGAGAGACAATCAGGTTTTGGATATCCGCCACCGCTATCGGGTCAATTCCCGCAAACGGTTCGTCAAGCAGGATAAACGACGGTTTCGTAATCAGGGCCCGGGCAATCTCTACCCTCCGGCGCTCTCCCCCAGAAAGGGAATACCCCTTGATCCCTGCAATATGCTCGATGCCGAATTCCTGCAGCAACTGCTCCATCCGGTGGCGCTGCTGTTCCCGGGTCGGTTCCACGGTTTCCAGAATCGCCAGGAGATTTTCGGCCACCGTCAGCTTGCGAAAGACCGATGCCTCCTGCGGCAGGTAACTGATGCCCCGTCGTGCCCGCTGGTACATGGGGAGATCGGTTATTTCATCATCTCCGATGAACACCTGGCCACCATCCGGGCGGGCCAGTCCCACAACCATGTAAAAGGTGGTCGTCTTGCCGGCACCGTTCGGCCCCAGCAGTCCGATAACGCTCCCCGAATCGATACTGAGATCAACACCGCGGACGACCTGGCGATCGCCGTAGTTTTTGACCAGTCCCCGGGTCCAGAGCCTGATGTGCTCAGCGTTTGTCGGCATTGCCTTTTTTGGTACGACCGTCACTTTTCGGCTTTGGATGGATCGTCGCCTCTACCCGGGAATCTCCGCCGCCGGAAACAACACTACGCTCGTCGTCGACAAAATAGGTAATGACCTTACCGGTCACCGTATCATTTCCCTGGGTGACTTTCGGCGTCCCTCCGGTCAGGGTGATCCGCCCCTCGCGGCTTTCGTAAACGGCGTGGGCAGCGGTTCCGGTGCGGTTTTCCTGTACAATACGCACATTGCCGTCCGCATCGATCTTGTCCACATCGCCCTGGGCAGCGCCGTAGTACACGGTCATCCTGTCACAGAAGATGGTGACGTCCCCCTGCCTGGCCACAACCTTGCCGGTAAAAACGGCGGTCTTTCCCTTGTTGTCTGCCGACAGTTCATTCGACTTGATGGTAATCGGCAGATTCGACGTTGCCTTGCGAGGCTCCGTCGCAGCAACTGAAACCCCGACAGCGCTCAGAATCAAAAAACCGAGGAGCATGGCAATGACTGTCTTCATTCGGTAATCCGGCAATCCTGTTAATTTTTCAGCGGCTGAACACCCTGGACTACGGCGTTCACTGCTGAGGGAAAATGGGTTTTCTCGGTTGTCGCATCGAGTTCCATACCAACGGCATCCAGTGACAAACGTTCGTGGTTGATAACCACCCGATCCTTGGTCCGGAAGAGGGAGCGATCGGCCTGATACTCCAGCGAGTCGGTGTCCATAACCATACCGGAGCCGGTGGTCACATGTACCTTGCCCTGGAGTTTAACATTACGACTCGAGGAGAAATACTCCCCTTTATCCGCGGTAACGATAATCTCGCCGTTAGCACGGTTCTTCTTGTACACCATGCGGATGGTCGTAAGAAAGGCGTTCTCGCCGCTCTTGTCATATTCAGCCCGGTCGGCCACAAGCTCCCAGACGGGAACACCGTCTTTCATTTCATTGAAACGGGCATTGGTGAGCGCGACATCGATATTTCGGGGAAGCTGCTGCGAAACAGGCTCCGGCAGAGGCGTTCGGCCCCCCTTCAGGAAGATGGCAGCCACGATCCCGACGCCGGCCATAACAACGAGCGAAGCCAGTACAAGCCTGATGTTTCGGGGCGATACCATACGGCGCTACTATACCATTGAGGGGAGGGAGTGTCCAGCGAAACGTGACGAGATATTCAGGGTTGGCACAAAGATTGTATAATCGCTATAATTCGTAGCGCGCGGCAATGTCTTCCCAGGCACCGCGGGCCTTGAGGATATGGTCGCAAACCTCCCGCACGGCACCACAGCCGCCGGCACAGGAGGCAACGTAATCAACGACAGACCGTGCCTCAAACAGGGCGTCCGCCGGGGCCGCCGAGAACCCGACCCTGCGCAGCACCGGGACATCGATCACATCATCCCCCATGTAGGCAATCTCGTAATCCTCCAGACCGGTCTTCGCCTTAACATCCAGATAACTTTCGAGCTTTTTCAGGGCCCCCTGGTAGACAATACTGATACCAAGCTCCTTCGCGCGGTTATCAACGACAATGGAGGTGCGGCCGGTGATGATCCCCACCTCCACCCCGTGGCGCTGAAGCATCTTGATCCCGTGACCGTCCTTGACATTGAAACGCTTGGTCTCAAGGCCGCTGGCGTCATAGATGATACCGCCGTCCGTCATGACCCCGTCTACATCCAGGAGCAGCAGTCGGATATGTTTGAGTTTATCGTGCATATCAGGCGATCCCGGCACGGAGGATATCGTGCAGATGGACGATCCCGCACGGTGCCGCGCTGCTCTCGTCTTCGAAGACGAAAAGCGAGGTGATGGAATGATGTTCCATGATCTGCAGGGCGGCGGCGGCCAACTCATGGCGCAGTATCCGCCGCGGATTGAGCTTCATCAGGTCGGCGGCATGCTGGCCGAGGATATCGAACCCTTTCTCCAGCGCCCGGCGCAGGTCACCGTCGGTGATCACACCGCGCAGCGCCCCGGCAGCATCAACCACGCCGGTCACTCCCAGCCCTTTGGAGGTTATGACGAACAGAGCCTCCTTCATCAGGGTCCCCTCCCCCACCAGCGGGATCGCCTCGCCGCTGTGCATCAGGTCTTCGACCCGCAGCAGGAGTTTCTTGCCCAGGGATCCCCCCGGATGGAAGATGGCGAAGTCTTCGGCGCGAAAGCCACGCTGCACCAGCAGGGCCACAGCCAGGGCATCCCCCATGGCAAGAGCGGCGGTGGTGGAGGCGGTCGGCGCCAGACCGAGGGGACAGGCCTCCTCCCGGACGGAGACATCGAGAAAGACATCACTGCTCCGGGCCAGGGTCGAGGCCCCGTTGCTGGTCATGGCGATAACATGGGCACCGATGCGCTTGATGGCCGGCAGGATGCGCAGCACCTCATCGGTCTCGCCGCTGTTGGAGATGGCAATCACCACGTCGCCGGTCATAATCATCCCAAGGTCGCCGTGGATCCCTTCGGCCGGATGGAGAAACAGCGCCGGCGTACCGGTGGATGCCATGGTGGAGGCGATCTTCTGTCCGATCAACCCCGATTTTCCCATGCCGCTGACCACCACCCGCCCCTTGTTGGCCAGGATCAGTTCCACCGCCTTTTCAAACGAGGCGTCAATACGCAGCGCCATGGCCTGGAGGGCATCGGCCTCTACCTGAATCACCCGTTGGGCTTCAGCAATCACACTCATTGTTCATCCTGACTGACCAGCGCATCGATAGCCTTGAGTTTCTTGAGCAGTGCCGGCAGTTCACTCAACTGGATCGAATTGGGTCCATCGCAGAGCGCTTTTTCAGGGTCCTCGTGAACCTCCATGAAGATGCCGTCAATGCCGGTCGCCACCGCCGCACGGGAAAGATACTCGACAAACTCCCGCTGACCGCCGGAGCTTTCACCCTGGCCGCCCGGCAGCTGAACACTGTGGGTGGCGTCGAATACCACCGGGTAGCCGGTGGAACGCATTACCGGGAAGGAACGCATGTCCACCACCAGGTTGTTGTAGCCGAAGGAGGCCCCCCGCTCGGTCAGGATGATGTTTTCGTTGCCGGCGGCCGCCAGCTTTCCGGCCACATTTTTCATATCCCACGGTGCCAGGAACTGTCCCTTCTTGACGTTGATGACCCTCCCTGATTTTGCGGCAGCGATCAGCAGGTCGGTCTGACGGCAGAGGAAAGCCGGGATCTGGATCACATCGAGTACCTCGGCGGCAGGCCCGACCTGTTCGATGGAATGGATGTCGGACAGCACCGGCAGGCCGAGGGATTCCTTGACCTTGGCCAGGATCGCCAGCCCTTCCTTCATCCCGGGACCACGGAATGAACCGATGGAGGTGCGGTTGGCCTTGTCGTAGGAGGCCTTGAAGATCAGCGGCATGGAGAGGCCGTTGCAGATCGTCAGCAAACGCTCGGCGTGACGCAGGGTTGCCGCCTCTGATTCGATCACGCAG
>CAZSTJ010000253.1:0-4538 GCA_964609805.1 uncultured Geobacter sp.
GCCGGGAATAATAAATGAACGCCCCGCATCTCATAAATGAGTGCGGGGCGTTTTGTGTTTGGGACACGCCTACAATCCTGCTGGTACACACCTCCCTTTCTTGTTATAGTCTTTCCCATGATCGGCACAGAATTCTATCAATTACTTATGTACACCGTCATTGCCGTGGCTTTGATCGGAGTACTGCTTCTGGCTGCCTGGTGGCTGGGGGCAAGGCGTACCTCGCCGGTCAAGAAGATTCCTTACGAATCAGGTGTGCGCCCGAGCGGCTCCGCACGATTGGCCTGGCCGGTGCCGTTTTATCTGGTGGCAATCTTCTTCATTGTTTTCGATGTAGAGGCTACATTTATCTTTGCCTGGGCGATCGGGTGGGACCGACTGGGGGTTACCGGTCTGGTTCAGATTACGATATTTATTGTCATTCTATTTGCCGGCTTGGTGTGGCTTTGGAAAAAAGGTGCACTGGACTGGGGGCCGTCTGCTGATCGCAGGAATCAATCTGATGCGTGAAACTAATATCCCTGACAACATACTCCTCACCCGGCTGGATGACCTCATCAACTGGGGACGTGCAAATTCGCTCTGGCCCATGTTCTTCGGTCTTTCCTGCTGTTTTGTCGAGATGATGACCTCGTTTACCTCGCGGCACGATATCTCCCGCTTTGGGGCAGAGGTCCTGCGTGGTACCCCTCGCGAAGCCGATCTGATGGTTATTGCCGGAACCCCCTTCGTTAAAATGGCGCCATCTATATTGCATCTGTATGAACAGATGGCAGAACCGCGCTGGGTAATCTCAATGGGGAGCTGTTCCAACTCGGGTGGTATGTATGATGTGTACAGTGTCGTGCAGGGGGTGAATCAATTTCTGCCGGTCGATGTGTACGTGCCTGGATGCCCCCCTCGCCCCGAAGCCTTTCTGCAGGGATTGATGCTGCTGCAAGAAAAGATCCGCACCGGAGAACGGCCGGCCCGGCCGGTATTGCATATGGAAGGCGGCTGCCAGGGTACAACGGTACCGGTACTCGTGCCTGGAGAGACGAAGTCCTGTGATACCCGTGGTCCGGGCATGCAGTCTGCCAGCATTCGCGGCGCATCAGTAGGCCACCCCAAGGCGTGGGCGCCCAGGAGTGACGAACAATGGCGCCCACCTGCTCCACGGCATGATTATCCGGATTTCGGGCTGCCGCAAGAGCTTGCGACCCTTTTCGGTGACAAGATATACGTCGATCCTGCTGCAACGGATATGTTGACGCTTCGCGCACCAGCGGAAATGGTGCCTCAGTTGATGACGCACCTCAAGGGACGTCACAGCGGTCCGGCATTTAAACGGCTGGAAGATATCGCCGCCGTCGACGATTCGTGCCGTAGTCGGCGTGAGGAGTTCAAAGAGTTCACGCTCAACTACCATCTGCTCACTTTTGATGATGCTGGCTACCTGCGTATCAAAACCGAACTGACGGGGGAATCGCCAGAACTGCCGACCATTACCGATGTCTTCCCGGCCGCTTCCTGGTACGAACGGGAAGTGTATGATATGTACGGCATCCGTTTTGCCGGCCACCGCGATCTGCGGCGGATTCTCATGCCCCATGACTGGGAGGGGCACCCGTTACGCAAGTCACACCCTTTTCGTGCTACCGAGATGCCTCCCTATACCGAGGCGGATGCCCGTCGACACGCCGCACTGCCGGCGTCGGACTTTTTCGAACGGGTGGAAGAGGGTGAGATGGTTCTCAATCTGGGGCCGCAGCACCCCGGTACCCATGGCATCATCCGCTGCATCCTCAAGCTGGATGGCGAGGAGATCCGGGATATTGATTTCGATATCGGCTACCACCACCGCGGGGCGGAGAAGATTGCCGAACGGCAGCACTGGAATCAGTTCATCCCCTACACCGACCGTATCGATTATCTCGCCGGGGTACAGAACAACCTGGCCTATGTCAACAGTGTCGAACGGCTCTGCGGCATCACCGTGCCGGACCGGGCGGTGCATATCCGTGTCATGCTGGCGGAGCTGTTCCGCATCGCCAACCACCTGGTCTGGCTGGGTACCTTCACTGCAGATGTGGGGGCCATGACCCCGGTCTTCTACACCTTTACCGACCGGGAGCGGATCTTCGATATCGTGGAAATGATCACCGGTGGGCGGATGCATCCCGCCTGGTTCCGTATCGGCGGGGTGACTGAGGATCTGCCGGAGGGGTGGCAGGGGCCGGTTAAGGCCTTCCTGGAGATGTTTCCAGCCCGCTTGAAGGAATACCATGCCCTGTTCGACAAGAATCCGATCTTCCGGGCAAGGTTGAAGGGGGTTGGCGTCATATCGACTGCAGATGCCGTGGAGTGGGGGCTCTCCGGTCCCAACCTGCGGGCATGCGGCATGGAGTGGGACTTGCGGAAGAAGATGCCCTATGCCGGCTACGACCGGTTCGACTTCGACGTGGCAGTGGCAGAAGGCGGTGACTGCTGGGCCCGTTACCAGGTACGCATGGCGGAGATGCACCAATCGCTGCGCATCGTGGAACAGGCGATGCGCGGGATGCCCGATGGCCGCTGGATTACGGATGACTCTCGCTACGTGCTGCCGCAGAAGCCGGACAGCCTTAAAGATATTGAGTCACTGATCCATCATTTCGTCAACAGCACCCGGGGGATGGCTCCCCCTCGGGGAGAGAACTATTCAGCCATCGAAGCCCCAAAAGGGGAGAACGGCTACTTTGCCGTGTCTGATGGTCTCTCCACCCCCTACCGCCTGCGCATAAAAACCCCCAGCTTCCCCCATATCCAGGCCCTGCCGGTCATGAGTCGCGGCTGGCTGGTGGCAGATTTTCTTGCCATTCTCGGTTCCATAGATTTCGTGTTGGCCGATCTGGACCGCTAGTTTACTCCGGAAAATCCCGCCACTTTTCTTTGGACAAGCGCCAGCCCATCAAGTAATATGGCGACGTTTATACGATATTTTTACCTGTATTTTCTCACATGCAGGTTCACGAGGTATGTCTTTGGACAAACTTATTATCAAGGGCGGAAAAAAGCTTAAAGGCGATGTTACGGTCAGCGGTTCCAAAAATGCCGCTCTGCCGATCTTCGTGGCCACAATTCTTGCCCCGGGAATCAACCAGATCAGTAATGTTCCCTTCCTGCGCGACATCAATACCACCATCAAGGTGCTGGACTCGCTCGGTGCACAGGTTGAAGGCAACGGACATGTCGTCAAGATCGATTCAACAAACATTTCCAGCCATGAGGCCACCTACGATCTGGTCAAGACCATGCGCGCCTCGGTTCTGGTCCTCGGACCGCTGCTGGCCCGCTTCGGCAAGGCCAGGGTGTCGCTCCCCGGTGGTTGTGCCATCGGCGCCCGTCCCATTAATCTGCACCTCAAGGGACTGCAGGCCCTGGGGGCTGAGATTACCCTCGAACATGGCTACGTGGAAGCGAAGTGTCGCCGTCTCAAGGGAGCGCGGATCAATTTTGACGTCTCGACCGTGGGGGGCACCGAACACCTGATGATGGCGGCAGCCACCGCCAAGGGTGAGACGGTCCTGGAGAACGCGGCCCGCGAGCCGGAGATCGTCGACCTGGCCCTGTATCTGAACCGGATGGGCGCCAAGATTGAGGGGGCAGGCACCGACACCATCCGCATCCAGGGGGTTACGGATCTTTCCGCGGCCAGCTACGAGGTCATGCCGGACCGCATCGAGGCGGGCACCTTTATGATTGCCGCCGCCATGACCGGCGGGGATGTCAGGATACACCGCATGAAGCTGGAACATCTTGATGCCCTGGCGTTCAAGATGCAGGATGCCGGGGTCGATATCACCAGCCGAGATGGCGTGGTACGGGTCAAGGGCCCCAAACGTCTCCAGAGTGTTAACATCAAGACCCGTCCCTACCCCGGATTTCCGACCGATATGCAGGCCCAGTTTATGGCCATGATGTGTATCGCCGACGGAGCCAGCGTGATCAGCGAGAACATCTTCGAGAACCGTTTCATGCACGTGTCGGAGCTGCTCCGTTTCGGTGCCGACATTACCATTGAGGGCAACACCGCAACGGTCAAGGGGATCAAGAAACTTTCCGGAGCGCCGTCAATGGCAACCGACCTGCGGGCCTCTGCCTCCTTGATCCTGGCCGGGCTGGCAGCGGAAGGCACCACCGAAGTAACCCGCATCTATCATCTGGATCGCGGGTATGAGTCTATCGAGAAGAAACTGGCCGGGCTGGGTGCGGACATAGTCAGGGTAAAGGAGTGAGGATGCAGGGACTAGGGACCAGGGACCAGGGATCAGTAAATGACCCGGTTCCCGGTTCCCGGTCCCCAGTCCCAAAAATATGAACGACTGGATTACCATAGCCATCCCCAAGGGGCGCATCCTGGAAGAGTCGGTGGAGCTGTTCGGCCGGATCGGTATTGACTGCCGGGAGCTGCTCTCCGACTCCCGTAAACTGATCTTTGAAAATGCCGAACAGCGTATGCGCTACATGATCGTGCGGGCCACCGATGTGCCGACCTATGTGGAGTACGGCAGCGCCGA
>CAZSTJ010000254.1:0-4505 GCA_964609805.1 uncultured Geobacter sp.
TCGCCGGGGGATGGCAATTTCGCACCCAGGCCGATTATCAGCAGTATGTCTCGCGTCAGATCAGGGTAAAGGCGGCTAAATTTTCCCAATCGTCGTTGGAGACACTGGCGATCATCGCTTACCGTCAGCCGATCACCCGGGCAGAGGTTGAGCATCTGAGGGGGGTTGATTGCGGCGGTGTTCTCAAGTCACTCCTGGAAAAACGATTGGTGAAGATACTCGGCAAAAAAGACATCCCGGGGCGCCCCCTTATCTACGGCACAGCTAAAGAATTTCTTGAAGTGTTTGGGCTTAAGGACCTGAAAAGCCTACCGACTCTCAAGGAAATTCAGTCGCTGGATGAAGTCCCCTTGTACGAGCGGCAGGAAGAACTTCCCCTGGGAGAAGAGGGGGGGGAAGCGGTTGAGACCCCCTCGCTGTTCGAAGAGTAGCTGCTGAAATTGACCACATCCCGCCTCACTTCTATTCCTGTCAGCAGCATCGCACCCCCCTCTGCAGTAATTGTCCGAAATGTCGCGGTTCACATTCTTTTCATCCCGTGAGATAATATAAAATGACGATCAGGAGGTCGAGTATGGAACGCCAACCGGCAGTGGCCGGGCAGTTTTACGCCCGTAACGGTGATCAGCTCCGTCGTGAACTTGCAGATCTGATACCCGTTGATTGCGAAGGAAAACAGCCTGTTCTGGGGATCATCGCTCCCCACGCCGGCTTTATGTATTCCGGCGCCATTGCGGGGGCGATATACGCTGCCGTAGAGATCCCGCGAACCGTTCTGATTATTGGCCCCAATCATCGCGGGAGCGGTGCAGGGGCTGCCCTGTTTCCGGACGGGAGCTGGTTGACGCCCCTCGGTACGGTCCCCATAAATTCCCGTCTTAACGATCTGCTTTTGACACATGTCCCCTACATCAGCTCCGATTACGTGGCCCATGAGTTTGAACATTCGCTCGAGGTACACGTGCCGTTCCTGCAAACGCTACGCCCCGATGTTACTTTGTCGGCTCTCTGTCTCGGACATGGCGATTTTGTCGAGGTAAAAGCACTGGGAGAGGGGATTGCCGCGGCGTTGCGGGCATTCGGTGAACCGGTGCTGATCGTGGCCAGTTCAGATATGACCCATTACGAATCGGCAGCGTCTGCCAGGATGAAGGACGGGATTGCCTTGCAGCGCGTGCTTGATCTCGACCCCGAAGGGCTCTTGCTGGTCTGTCGACAGGAGCGGATTACCATGTGCGGCGTCGTGCCGGCCGCGGTTATGCTGGTTGCCGCGCTCTCTCTGGGGGCTACGCAGGCAGAAACGATTGCCTACGGTACCAGTGGCGACGTGACCGGGGATGACCGGGAGGTAGTCGGCTACGCCTCAGTTTCCGTGTGGTAAAACTTTGCTAGCTGCTGCTGAAAATTTACCCTTGACAGAAAGTATGATAGCGACATAAATAAGATCGTTTTTATCTTGTGCTGTTGGGGGAAAAATGATCGGAAATAAAAGTGTTGTTGCTGGTTTGCTGCTGGCAGTAGCCCTTCTGTCCGGCTGCGGTGGAAGTGAAGATGAAGGTGCATCGAATGCAATCCCGGGCGCGTCAGCCAATTACATCGTCGTCGCCTGGAACGATCTCGGCATGCATTGCCTCAATCCGAGTTATGACACGGCGGTCATACTACCTCCCTACAATACCGTCATGGCCCAGGTCATCAAGCGGGGCGCCCCTCCAACCGTCGTAACGTCGGGGTTGACAGTATCTTATCGTATTCTCAACAACACAACTTCGAACAATAAAGGGCTGTTTGGTCAGTTCTGGACATACGCCAACACACTTTTTCAGGGTCTGTTCCCGACCATGGCCAACCCGCTTCCCGTCAATGTCGGCCTGACCGGTAATGGCCTGACCGGAACCATGAAGGCGGTCGGTACCCACTTTGAGGTGACCGGCATCCCGGTCGTTCCCTACGAGGATGGTTCCTCTGTGCGCAATCCCTATCAGATTGCAGAGATTACCGTCAAGGATGCCGGAGGTGCGGTCGTCGCCCAGACACGTGCCACAGTGCCGACCTCGGATGAGATCAACTGCGGCAAATGTCACCGACCGGGTGGTACGCAAGCCCAGATCTTCAACGATATCCTCATCAAGCATGATCTCTGGCAGGGAACCAATCTCAGCAGGAGCACCCCGGTCCTCTGTGCCTCCTGCCACGGCAGTCCCGCACTGGGTACGAACGGTCCCGGCTCCTCCGGCAAATATCTGTCCCAGGCTATCCACAGTTTCCATGCCGGCCCCAATGTTCCGGTGAAACCGACCTGTTATGACTGTCACCCGGGGGCTTCCACCAAGTGTAACCGCAGTACGAAACACACCGCTGCCGATGGCAACTGTGTCACCTGTCACGGTGATCTGGCCAATGTGGCGGCCACCATTGCCAATGGCACCCGTATCCCCTGGGTCGACGAACCGCAGTGTGTCACCTGCCACGCCGGCGTCCCCCAGGTGGATACCGGTTCGACGCTGTATCGCAATGCCGTCGGTCATGGCGGGGTCTACTGCGCCGGCTGCCACGGCAGCCCCCATGCCATGGTTCCCTCTAACCAGGCCAGCGATAACTATCAGGCACTGCAGTATCAGGGTGTCCCGTATGTTCTCGGCGATTGTCGGGCCTGTCACAGGACCTCTCGAGGAGGCGGCAACAATTTCGCCGGTGAGCACCGGAGCAGAAACTCAGCCTGCAATATCTGCCATACCGGTTTCCTTAATGCAGGAAATACCGTCAGCTATCCGCACCAGTTCCAGTGGAAATCTCGCTGATGCGGTAGTTCCATTCACGGCCCTCTTGCCAAACGGCGGGAGGGCCGTTTTTTATGGTGCGGAAGCCCATTGAAGCAATTGACAAACGGCGCCGTTAAGTTGTATACAGTATGCATTTTACGCAACGGCGATATCCATTTGGATACAACCATACCCCAGAAGGAGGAGTACAGATGATCGAAGCTTATCTGCAGCATGAAAAAGAGCGCGCCAAGCAGGGGATACCGGCACTGCCGCTGACCCCGGAGCAGACTGCCGACCTGTGCAAGCTGCTGGTCAAACCGCCCAAGGGAAAAGAGAAATTCCTGCTCGACCTCATCACCAATCGCGTTTCTCCGGGTGTTGACCCTGCTGCCAAGGTTAAGGCCGAGTTCCTGGCCGAGATCGTTGCCGGCAAGAAGAAATCGCCGCTGATCGATGCCGTGGCAGCCATCCGCCTGCTGGGCACCATGATCGGTGGTTACAACGTGGCACCGCTGGTTGCCGCCCTCAAGGACAAAAAACTGGCAGATGAGGCTGCCTGTGCCCTCTCCGGCATTACCCTCGTCTATGACGCCTTCGACGAAGTTGCCAAACTGGCTACCACCGGTAAGAATGCCGCCGCCATGAAGGTCCTCAAGTCTTGGGCCGATGCCGACTGGTTCAAGAACCGCAAAGGGGTGCCCGAGATCATCAAGGTCAAGGTGTATAAGGTTGACGGTGAGATCAATACAGATGACTTCTCCCCGGCCGGCGACGCCTGGAGCCGTCCTGACATCCCGCTGCATGCCCTGGCCATGGGCAAGACCCGCTTCAAGGACGGCCTGGCCACCATCGCTAAGTTCCGTAAGGAGGGATTCCAGGTAGCATTCGTCGGCGACGTCGTCGGTACCGGCTCCTCCCGTAAATCCGCCTGTAACAGCGTTCTCTGGGCCATTGGCGATGAGATACCCTGTGTGCCCAACAAGAAGACCGCCGGCGTCATCATCGGCGGCGTTATCGCCCCGATCTTCTTCAACACCGCCCAGGATTCCGGCGCCCTGCCGCTCAAGGCTGACGTAACCGGCATGAAGACCGGCGACGTTATCGTCATCGACACCAAGAAGGGTGTCATCACCGACGAAAAAGGGAAGAAGGTCCTTTCCAAGCTTGATATCGCCCCCAACACCGTGCCGGATGAGTTCCGCGCTGGCGGCCGTATCCCGCTGATCATCGGCCGTGCCGTAACCGACAAGGCCCGCAAGGTACTCGGCCTCAAGCCGACCACCGTCTTTACCCTGCCGGTCAATCCGAAGCCGAAGGCAAAACAGGCTTACTCTCTGGCCCAGAAGATGGTTGGACAGGCATGCGGCGTTGCCGGTATCCTTCCGGGCACCGCCTGTGAGCCGAAGATGACCACCGTTGGTTCACAGGACACCACCGGCCCCATGACCGCAGACGAGTTGAAAGAACTGGCATGCCTCAAGTTCCAGGCCCCCATGTTCATGCAGTCATTCTGCCACACCGCCGCCTATCCGAAACCGGCGGATGTCAAGATGCACAAGTCGCTGCCCCAGTTCATCGCAGAGCGCGGCGGCGTTGCCCTGCGTCCCGGTGACGGCGTCATCCATTCCTGGCTGAATCGCCTGCTGCTCCCCGACACTGTCGGTACAGGCGGCGACTCCCATACCCGTTTCCCGATCGGCATCTCCTTCCCGGCCGGTTCCGGTCTGGTCGCCTTTGCCG
>CAZSTJ010000255.1:0-4496 GCA_964609805.1 uncultured Geobacter sp.
GTTTTTCTCAAAATAATCAGATAGATAGAGGGAAGGCTTGTGCAGCATGCCGTGGCTGACCAGATAGAGTGTGATCAATAAACGGCCGATCCTGCCATTGCCGTCCAGAAACGGGTGGATCGTTTCGAACTGGTAATGGCTAATGGCAATGCGGATTAAATGGGGCACATCGATCTCATCATTGTGCCAAAACTTCTCCAGATCGGCCATCAACTCATCAACCTCGTTCTGGTGCGGTGGAATAAAAACCGCATCCTGAAGGCTTGACCCGCCGATCCAGTTCTGACTTGTTCGGTAATCTCCCGGAGTTTTGCGCTCGCCTCTAACCCCTTGTAACAGGATGGCGTGGGTCTCCTTCAACAGGCGATTTGACAGTGGCAGCTTTTCCAATGAGACGAGGGCTTGATTCATGGCCTGTACGTAGTTTTGTACCTCTTGCCAGTCATCGCGCTTTTCAGGATTGATCTGATCCACATCCATCAGGGCCTCGTCCATCTCAGTCTGCGTACCCTCTATTCGGCTGGATTTGTTGGCCTCCTTCATAATGTGCATCTGGATAAAGAGATCCACGTTGGGCACGATCAACGAATATGCATTCAGCCCACTTAAGGCCTGGGTAGCCTTTTCCAGCAGCGTGTTCACCTTTGGTTCTTCCCACGTCCAGACCTGATTTACGGGAGTGGGTGAGAAACTCTTGTATTGGTACTGCTGTTTAAAGACCCCTGAGCTGAACTCTTCCATTTTCATGGTATCTCTCCCTTTGCCAACCTCTCTTCATCCCCCTATTACCGCTTTTCCTTTTTCCCTGCTTTTTCCGCAACCGCCAGCGGCGCGGTCAACTGCTGATAGCGTTCGAACAGAAACGCCACCCGCTCGGACTCGGTCTTGAAGGTAGTCTTGCCGTAGGCCGCATCCACGGCACGATCGAGGGCCTGATGGGCCTAGACCAGCTCCGGCGGCATGGTCAGCGGATCGTACAGGTCGGCCAGGATCAGCAGCGGCCCTTCGCCGTGCAGTACGGCCTCTTTCTGGGGCGGGTTGAGATGCGAGGTGAAGTCCATGTTGTCAGTTGTAGTCGGTCGGAGGATGGGCGTCAAGAGCAAAAGGGCGGCGGTTACTGTTCCGGAATCAAAATGAAGCAAGGCCGGGAGGGAATGCCTTCCGGCCTTGCAGATTTCTGATTCTCTGTCAAATTGCGGGTGGTTACTCGTCCATGTAACCGAATTCATCCTTATAGTATTTCAACAGCTGCTGAACCTTTGCAGATGGCGGTCCTTTGGTGAATACCAGAATCGGCAGTTTCATGGGTGGAATTGCAGGTGCCTTGGTTGATGGAGTTATGAGTCCGCTTGAGTTGATTACAATGGCATCCGGATTAGCTAATACAATCTCCCTGAGTTGAAAATGATCTCCGGCGGGTTTGACTGTTTTGGCCACCGGTTCACCGTCGAGGATTGTCTTGCTGAACAGTTTGTTGAGATAGGGGGTCTCCTTGCCCCAATAGACCGTAATTTCACGATCATCCCCGCCGACATCACGCCAGTTGGTAACCTTGCCGGTGAATATTGCCTTTAATTGCTCTTTACTGAGCTTCTTGATTTTGTTGGCCTTATTAACAAAAACCACCAAGGAGCTGCTGGCAACTTCGGTCCGGCTGAGTGTCGCAGGATCGATGGTCACTCCCTGGGCTTTCGCCTTGCCGAGCGCATCATCAACGGCAAGCGCATTGAGAGAGGCCATGTCAACCTCACCCTTTTCAAGAGAGATAAATGCTTTTGTGGGGTTGGTCAGAACAATGGTGAGCTTGTCACCAGTACTGCTTTCATAGGCTTCCTTGATGGGGGAAAAGACCGTTGTAATTGCCGATGCCCCTCCTTCAATCCTTATTTCATCGGCGTAGGCTGAAAATACGGAGAAAGAAAGCAGCGAGGCTAATACCATTACCACTATGTTCATGTAGTCCCTCCTTCCAATTAAAGGTTAACGTGAAGATTCTTCCATCATGAATTTCATCAGAGAATGAATGGGTTTGATATCTTCCTTGGAGATTGCCTTGCCCGGCTTGGTCATGGACTTGCGGTACATCCGAAAAGAAAGGGTTTTCAACGAGTCCATATCAAATTCCTGCCCGGTGATCGGCATGCGTCCCGACATGAACGCGATGACTATTCGTTGTTGGGAATGACATTGCGTACATTTGACCCTGAATATTTCGTAATTTGCTTTCATGTTGGGTGGAAATTCCGCTGGATCAAAGCGCAGGGTCTCGCCACGGCCAACCATCCTGAGTGCGGCTGTAGCTGATGATGCCATGATGCCGCAGAGCACAATGGCAACAAGTAATCTCCTCATAAACTGACTCCTTTCAGTTCGTTTCTCAATTATAGCCAAACGAGTTGACTGTTTGAGGGGCTATCTTGTTAAAATAAATAAAATATATTGAATAGTCAATATAGTAAGGTGTTTATATTTGCCTGTGCCGAAAATGACGTGAGATGCTTGCCTGAAGACTTGATATAGGGGACGTGAAAACGGGACGGGGCTGGAAGATTTTTCCTCCCAGCCCCGCGAGTGTGTTGTCCATTATTCGTTTATATCTGTTCGAAATATGCCTGGGGGTGCTTGCAGACCGGACAGATCTTGAGGGCGTCCGGTCCTTCATGGACGTGGCCGCAGTTCATGCATTTCCAGGTGACCCGCTCGTCTTTCGAGAAGTAGGTGCCGGCCTCTACCTCGGCCAACAGGGCACTGTAGCGCTCCTGGTGGTGCTTCTCGATCCTGCCGATGGCCTCGAACAGGTAGGCGATGTCGGCAAAACCTTCCTCGCGGGCCTCCCGGGCCATGCGCGGATACATGTCGGTGTACTCGTCGGTTTCGCCGGCAGCGGCCGCACGCAGGTTATCGGCGGTGGAGCCGATGCCGTTCAACAGCTGAAAGTGCAGCTTGGCGTGCTCCTTTTCGTTGTCGGCTGTCTCCTGAAAGATCGCGGCGATCTTCTCGTATCCTTCCTTGCGGGCCACCGAGGCAAAATAGGTGTACTTGTTCCGTGCCTGTGATTCGCCGGCAAAGGCATCCTTGAGATTCTGTTCCGTTTTGGTTCCTTTGAGATCTGCCATCTGGTTTCTCCTCTTTCGGTGTATGTAGTGGGGCATGGTGTCTGACGGACGTTGCCGGTGCTGACGGCGCATGAGGTTACATCATAACGCGAACAGCTCATCTGTCAATGGCAGACGGCCCAAATGGCCGTAAGAGCATTTTTTTTGCCGGGGACATGGCAATGTGGGGTCGGGATGATTATAGTATGGCAATGGATACGATAGAGCAACAACAGAACAGTGAGCCGGAACCGTGGCGTGAGATCCGCTCTGAGGAGATCGGCACCGGGACGCCGGCCCACCCGGGTCATCACCAGATTCGCCAGTGGGCGTTGGTGCTCGATTCCCGCAGCATTCCCTGTCTGTTCGATGTGCATGGCGGACGCTGGCGGCTGATGGTGCCCGCAGAGCGGTACGATGCCGCCCTCATGGAACTGTCGACTTACCACCGCACGAATCGCAACTGGCCGCCACCCTCCGTGACCGGTCATCCGATGGTGGAGAACACCCTGGCTACGGTGTCGGTGCTGATCATGCTGGCGATCTTCCATAACATTACCCTGATGCAGTTGCCCGGCGCCCCCGACTGGACCGTTCTTGGATCCGCCGATGCAGCAGCAATAAAGGACGGGGAGTGGTGGCGTCTGATCACTGCCCTGACCCTGCACGCGGACTGGGGGCATCTGGCCAGCAACCTTGCCATCGGCGGTGTTTTTACGGTCATCCTCTGCCGAGATCTGGGCTCGGGTCTGGCATGGTGCCTCCTGCTGGGGGCCGGTACCCTTGGCAATCTGTGTAATGCCCTGCTGCAGAGCGGCAGTCACAATTCGGTAGGGGCATCCACCGCAGTGTTTGGTGTGGTCGGTATTCTGGCGGCGATGAGTCTGCTCCGCTACCGGGGGCAGCTGCAGCGCCGCTGGCCGCTCCCCATAGCGGGTGCGGTGGCGTTGCTGGCCCTGCTGGGCACCGAAGGGAAGAATACGGATCTGGGGGCGCACCTCTTCGGCTTCGTTGCCGGCGTCCTCCTAGGTGTCGCCACGGAATATCTGGTGGTGCGGCATGGCCGTCCCGGTAACCTACTGAACCTGCTGCTGGTGGTGCTGGGAGGGGCGACGGTTGCGGGGGCGTGGTGGGTGGCGGTGCTCGCAGGTTGAACACCGCTGCTCGGTAACAGGTAACCCTGGAAAAAGCAGTTGGTCACGCAAAGGCGCAAAGTTCGCCAATAAAAACAGTATAAACAAGAACTTCACCACCGAACTGGAGAGGCGATCTTTATTGTTCTGTATCTGAATTTCTTTGCGTCTTTGTGCCTTTGCGCGAGTGAATTGCCTCTTTAAGACAAGCTGTTCAACAACCTTCTAAACTGCCATCCTGAAGGTTTCGTGCAGGACCCTCACAGCC
>CAZSTJ010000256.1:0-4397 GCA_964609805.1 uncultured Geobacter sp.
CCGCCAAAGGCATCGACCAGTATCTTAATGCAAACCGGGAGGAAAAACAATGACGGCGACCGTGCCGTGACACTCGCCGAATCATCAATAGCGGTTATGCCGCAGGGATTGGTCGCTGCCACTGCACCGACGGTCGAGATGGCCACAGACCGGGCAGATGTGAGGCAGCCCGTGGAGATGACTGCGGCCGTGCCCCGGGGCGTCGCCTCCGCCGGTGCATCTCTTCTGGGATGTCCGGCAGCCCGTGTGTCCCCGTCTTCACCGGCAGTGCCGCAGCAACAGCCGGTTGCCGGGCCTTCGGAGCTGCCGCTGCCCCGGCCGGCTGAAATGCAGAGCCCTGGCGCCATCGATCGTTCCCGTTCCCGGTCGGGTGAATCGTCCGGGCCGGTCATCGTACCGGGCACCGCGACACCTTTGTACGGGCCCCCCTCTTTGCAGAAGGCATTGAATACGCCGTCGTCGGTGAATTCTCAACGGGAGCTATCGACCACACCTGCCATGCAGACTACACCAGGCATGCAGACCACACCTGCCATGCAGGCCACACCAGGCATGCAGACCTCGAAGACTGTCCAGACCGGCGGTGCTGATATGGCTGCACGCCTGCCGGGGAGCGGACCTCTCGAGGCGGCACCGCCCTCTCCGGAACCGGGGATGGCAGCTGTGGGGACCGCACCTGCAGGGGCACGCCGTACTTTCCCCTCCGAAGGGGGCAGGGAGGTATCTGTTGACAGGGCCGTGATCAAAGCGGTGAGTGTTGAGGGAGAGGTGCAGCCGGAATCCTCTGTGGACAGCGGTGTGACCGTTGCGCCGGCAAGGGTGGAGAAGGCGAACCCCGATACACCGGTCGCTGACGGTATCGCGGCCGCGGCCGGGATCACGAATTCGTCCGTGCAGGGCGCTTCATCGGCTGCTGCGGCCGTCGTTACCATCAACCGTTATCCGGCCGGTGCCCCGGCCGGACCCGTTCCGTTGCCGCGCGTGACCGACAGTGACGTCGAAAAACCCGTGTCCGCCGGCAGTACTGCCGAGGCACCGCCTCTCACAGCAGTGTCATCCGGGGAGCGTGTCAAGGAATCGACACCCGGCGGCATGCAGCGCGACGGATATGACCGTGAAGAGCGCGAAAGAGCTCCGGAGAGAGATAGTGACATGCCGCAAAGCGGCGTCGTTGCTGGTCGCGCGACAGATGCTCCCGTTTCGGCCCGTTTCTTGCTCGAACCCAAAACAGAGGCAGCAGAGAGCAAGCTCCACAGCCATATCCTGGAACAGGTGAAGTCGAGCATCGTCACCCATGATGGCAAGGGAAACGGTACCATCACCGTCAGGCTGAATCCGGTGGAACTGGGTGAGCTGCAGGTGAGTGTGAAGATAGAGAACCAGACCGTCAAGGTGGAGGTCATCACCGACAACCGGACGGTTCGTGAAGCGCTGATGGGGAATATAGAGAGCCTGAAGGAAACCTTCCAGAAGCATAATCTCACCATGGAACGCTTCGACGTCTCCACGGGAGGCGGCGGCAGCTTCAGCCAGGGGTTCAGGGAGGAACGGGGTGAACAGCAGCGGACTCCATCAGTATCAGTCGTCGCCGAAGTCCCGTCGGCACGGTCCGACCGGGAGCAGGCAAGCGACGAAACGGCTGAAACGGAAATTTCACTGGTGAATCTGAGGCTGTAACAGGGCAAGGAGGCAGGAACGTGATCAACGCAACCGGCAGTACACCAACGACGGCCATGTCCGCATCGGACTACATGAAGCAGACCACCGGTCTCAGCAAGGATGACTTCATGAAGCTGTTCGTGACCCAGATGAAGAACCAGGATCCCCTCGCTCCGCAGGACAGTAACGCGATGGTGGCTCAGCTGGCACAGATAACCCAGGTGGAACAGTCGTACAATACGAATACCAACCTGAAAAACATGCTGGATGCCATCAACAGCTCGTCCAGCATGTCGGCGGTCTCCTTCATCGGTAAATCCGTACTGGCACAGGGAAACCAGGTTGCCCTTGTTGCGGGGACCCCCTCTCCGCTCAACTTCAACCTGTCAGAAACGGCCGATCAGGTTGGCATCGTCATCAAGGATGCCAACGGATTGACCGTCCGGACCCTGACCCAGGGTAAAACGGCTGCCGGCGACGGCGCCGTGGCCTGGGACGGCAAGGACGGCAACGGTACGGTCATGCCCTCCGGCAATTATTATTTCTCCGTGACCGGCCTGAAAAAGGACGGCAGCAGTTTTAGCGGAACCCCCTATATCAAGGCGGTTGTGGATGGCATGAAACTCGACCAGGGAGGGACGGTGCTGACGGCCGGCGGTCTTACGATACCTCTGGCCAGCGTGGTGTCGGTGAAGGGGACGTAAGCAGGTATTGTGGGAACGAACTCTGCGGAGCGGTTTCATAAGGAGGTATACCATGCGGGTAAAATCATCGAAATATGCGGGAGCCGGACGACACGGTATCGGCGGTGAAGGGGCGGCTGCCATGGCAGGAGGGCTTGCTGTCACAACTGATCAGATCCAGGTTGCCATCAAGGATGCCCGGGGACGCACGGTGCGGACGGTTACCATGGGGAGACCCGCAACCGGTGACGGTCCGCTCCTGTGGGAAGGTAAAGAAGACAACAACACGGCGTTGCCGGCCGGCATCTACAGTTTTTCGGTCAATGTGGTAAAGGGGAGCGGCAGCTGCGCCTGACCCGGCCATATCGTCCGGCACCGACGTGAACAGATAGGTAACAGGATAAATTCAATCAAACGGCAGAATTAATCAGGCGACCAGCCTCAAGGAGAGACAACATGAGCGTACAATCGGCAATGTATTCGGGCATCAGCGGGCTGTATACCAACGGTGAAGGGATGTCGGTCATCGGCAACAACATAGCCAACGTGAATACCATCGGCTTCAAACAGGGACGGGCCCTCTTCTCCGACATGCTTTCCACGACCATCAATCAGGGGCAGATCGGCCGCGGCGAACAGATCCAGGCGGTGCAGAACATCTTCAGCCAGGGATCCTTCGAGAGCACCGGCAGCGCCACCGATCTGGCCATCCAGGGTGATGCCATGTTCGTCCTGACGGATGCCACCGGCCAAAACCGGTTCTATTCCCGTGCCGGTGCCTTTACGTTTGACAAGAATGATGCCCTGGTCAACCCGGACGGTTACCAGGTCCTGGGGTACGGCATCGTCAACGGTTCCTCCAACGGTATTCTGGGCCCCATCGACCTGACGAATTTTTCAAGCATGGCCCCGCAGCCGACCTCTAGCATTTCTGTGACGGCAAATTTTGACGCCAACTCGACTCCGCCGGCACCGGTTTGGGATCCCACGCTGGCCACCTTCAACCCGTACACCGCATCGAATTTCTCCACCAGCGTTGCCTATTATGACGCCAACGGCAATGCCAACTCCCTGACCCTCTTCTTCCGGAATACCGGTGCCAATGCCTGGCAGGTCAATACCTTCGACGGCACCACCTATACCGCCGCGGGTGCCGGTAGTCCGGTTTCCTTCAATGCCAACGGCTCCCTGGCCGCCCCCACGTCGTTTTCTACCAACGGGGTGACGATCGATCTGACCGGCACCACCCAGTACACCAATTCCTCGGTGGTCTACAACCAGACGGCAGACGGTTACGCCGCCGGCAACCTGACCAAGGTGACGGTGGACGATAAGGGGTATGTCAACGGGACCTATACCAACGGCCAGCTGCAGAGAATCGCCCAGGTGGCGTTGGCAAAGTTCCCCTCTGTTGAAGGGTTGGAAAAGATCGGCGGGAGCCTCTTCAGTGCAACCTCTGCGTCGGGGAGCGCCCTTATCTCGGCATCTAACACCGACAACAACAAGGTCCTCTCCAATTCCCTGGAACAGAGCAACGTGGACCTGGCCGAACAGCTCGTGAAGATGATCGTCACCCAGCGTGCCTACTCTGCCAACTCCAAGACCATTACCACCTCCGACCAGATGATGCAGGACACCCTTAATCTGATTCGGTAACTGAAATTGATTTGATTCGTCGGAGGGCGCCGGTCTTGGACCGGCGCCCTCTTTTTTTGTGGGGTAATGGGTCCCGGTTCTTCTTTCAGATGGTAGTCCTGCCACCAATTCCTGCCGTGTCAAAACTCTGACTTTTTTCCTTGGTTATGCCCCGTGTGGCGTCGGACATCCGACCAGCCGGGGGGCGCTCAATCCGGCCTTGTCCGTAAGGCATGTTGTAACTAGCCTGAATCTACTGGTTTTTATGTTTTATCTCGTACTGGCACTGCAGTTGCAGAAGAGGGTGTGTTAACACGTTTCGGAATGATTTCAGATCAGGGGAGGATAGGCATGGCTCGGCAAGAAGACAACACGGAAGAGGTCGCCGCGAAGGATACCGGAAACAAGAAGATCATTATC
>CAZSTJ010000257.1:0-4322 GCA_964609805.1 uncultured Geobacter sp.
GGGGCGAGCCTGATCATATCCCCCGTGACCTCGAAGAGCTTTTTACCAGGGTTGTCTTCAATGTTGCTACCGCTAACCGTGACGACCATCTACGCAATCACGGCTTCATAAGAACACCCGCAGGCTGGCGGCTTGCCCCGGCCTTTGACATGAACCCATCCTTCAAGAAGGATGAGCATGCCCTTGCCCTGGATCTCTATACCCGGCAGCCGGATATGACTGTAGTGATGGAAACGGCGGAGTACTATCGTCTCGGAATGGATCAGGCAAAGGGGATTGTCAGCCGGGTAGAAAAGATTGTTGGGGGATGGAAGGCTCGTGCCAGGAGGCTCGGATTGTCAACTCACGAGATTTCTGAGGCGGAGCATCTTTTTCATGCTCATTTATAGTTATATTTCAGGATGTTAACCAACAACCGGATGCAAGACCAGATGCAAAGTGCCACTTTTTATCCTGGTTGGTTATCAAATGCTATCACTCTGGCTTCATCTGGGATGATTACCTAAACAATTCGAGAGAAAGTCGTATAAATGTTGCGCTTAGTTTCTCTGAGTTGTAATGCGTTTCACGTTCGCTCAAATACAAACGGATGCAAAAACGGATGCAAAGCGGTCATTGGCAAAATAAGAGGGGCTAGACATACCGTCTAACCCCTTGTTTTTATTGGAGCGGGAAACGGGATTCGAACCCGCGACCTTCAGCTTGGGAAGCTGACACTCTACCACTGAGTTATTCCCGCGATGGGTTTGTATAAATGCCAATCTGCGCCGCGTTTGTCAACAGTAAAGTGACCCGCTGCGCGAACTCTCAGGAGATATGAGCGATAATGAAGTCCCGGACACGGTTGATATCTACATCCATGACCTCGCATCGGGTCTCTTTCCCTTCCAAGGCAAGAATCTCTTCCGGTACCGGGGGGGGAGAGCCGGTCGCCTTCTCCACCGCTTCTCCGAATTTGGCGGGATGAGCCGTTGCCAGACAGACCCGTGCAACATCGGCCGGCAACAGATCCAGGGCAGCACGGACACCGACAGCGGTGTGCGGGTCGAGCAGATAGCCTGTTTCACGTTGAAATGCAGCTATGGTTTCCAAGGTGCGTGCCTGATCCACCGATGCCGAGCAGAACTCGTCCCTGACCTGTGACAATTCAGCATCACTGAAACTGATCTTTCCCGTCTCCCGCAGTTCTGCAAAGGCAGTCCTGACCCGTTCCGGGCTTTCCTGGAAGAGGTGGTACAGATAGCGTTCGAAATTTGATGCAACCTGGATATCCATGGAGGGGGAGACCGTCTGTACGACGCCGCTTAAGGAATAATCACCACAGGTAACGAACCTGGTCAGGATGTTGTTCTCGTTGGTCGCCAACAGCAGTTTATCTACCGGCAGCCCCATCATCTTGGCAACATACCCCGCAAAGATGTCTCCGAAGTTGCCCGTAGGCACCGAAAAACTTACCGTTTGGGGGCCAGAATCGGTCACGCGCAGCCAGGCCCAGAAATAGTATACGACCTGCGCCAGGACCCGGGCCCAGTTGATGGAATTGACGGCACCCAGTGAATATTTTTCCTTGAAATCCAGGTCATTGAAGAGAGACTTGACCATGTCCTGGCAGTCGTCAAAGGTGCCGTGTACGGCTATGTTGTGGACATTGGCGTCGGTCACCGTCGTCATCTGCAGCGCCTGAACAGGAGACGTTTTGCCGTGGGGATGGAGGATGAATATGGTAATCCCCTTTTTACCGCGCACACCGTGTATGGCAGCACTGCCGGTATCGCCCGACGTGGCCCCGACGATATTGAGCCGCTCACCCCGCTCGTTCAGAATATATTCGAACAGATTGCCGAGAAATTGCAGGGCAACATCCTTGAACGCCAGGGTAACGCCATGGAAGAGTTCGAGTATGTACACCCCGTCCTGACGGAGCACCGGCGTCACCTGCGGATGTCTGAAGGTGGCATAGGAGCGACCGATCAAGTCCTGTAAATCGCCGGGCGGAATATCGTCAACAAAGGGTGCAATGACCTTCATGGCCAGTTCCGGGTAGGAAAGGCCGCGCCACTCTTCGAGCTGATCGCGGGATACGCGGGGATAGGATTCAGGGAGCAGCAGGCCGCCGTCTGTTGCAAGCCCCATCATGACGGCATCCTTGAATGGGATTGGTTCAATACCGCCTCGGGTGCTGATGTAACGCATGAAACTGGTCCTTTCTCTTGAAGCTTGAATACAGGGTGGTAGTTCTAGCAGAAAAAACGAAATAAGGGAAGTTTATCGCCCGAAACTGCCGGCCGGGAATACCACGGAGCGGACCTCGCCGGGGGCAAGCAGGAAAAATGTCCGGAACATACAGTATTTGTAAAATTCACTGAACAGCAAGGTAAAGCTGCCGCCATGGCTCCACCATGCCTCCTTGAGATTTCTACTGTCTACCGGGTACGGTATGATACTGACATCACGGGGCAGGGCATTGCGGAACAGGAGGGTTGAACGTTTCATGTGATAGCGCGAGGTAATCAGCAACACCGACTTAACCTGCCGCCGCATAATCAGTTCGCGTCCGTAGATGGCGTTTTCAAGCGTATTGCGAGAGGCACGTTCCAAAATGACATTATCGGGTGATGGATCGCTTGGCTGCGGCCTGAACAGATCGCTTTTCCTGACCGTGGGATCGACCCCGATAAGATAAAGACTGGGGGCCACCCTCTCCCGATACAGGCGTACCCCCTCGTCCACCCTCCCCTTTCCGCCGGCAAGCACAACAATGGCGTCGGCCTTTGTCTGGGCCTGATTGTAGGAGAATGTTTTATAGGTGAAGTCGATGAACAGGACCGCTACGGCTGCCACGAGTATCACCGATACTGTTATGAATGCCTTGATAAGGTTCATTCAGAGCTCATTTTCCTCTTGCATCATGATCAGCGATCTGCTATATAATTTTTTTCAGTTACCACGCGGAGGAATTTCAATATGTCCAGAAAATGCGATATCTGTGGAAAAGGGCCCAGCTTCGGAAACAATGTAAGCCACGCCAACAATAAAACCCGTACCGTATGGTACCCGAACCTGCAGAAGGTCAAGGCTGTCAGGAACGGCAGCATCACGACTGTTAAAGCCTGCACCCGCTGCATCCGTTCCGGCCACGTAACCAAGGCCCTGTAACACCCTCAGCAGCATCCCAATTCAAAGCCGCGGCACCCTGTGTGTCGCGGCTTTTTTTCGTGCCCGGAGCTTACCCCCCTTATCCCAGGCAGGCGATGACCTCTATCTCCACCCGCACCCCGCGCGGCAGCTCCTTAACGGCAACGGTCGAGCGGGCCGGCTTATGGGCGCCGAAATAACGGCCATACACCTCGTTAACCGCAGCAAAATCCCCCATATCAATGAGATACACGGTGGCCTTGACCACATCATGAAAATCGACGCCTCCCGCTGCTAACACCGCGGAAATGTTTTCCATAACGCGGACAGCCTGCTGATTGGCATCATCCCCGCTTACCTGGCCGGTGGCCGGATCCAGAGGGATCTGGCCGGAGCAGAACAGAAGGTTTCCGGCTTGGATTGCCTGAGAATAGGGACCAATCGCCGCCGGGGCTTTGTCTGTTGAAAGTGCTGAAAGTTTCATTGTTTGATCCTCTCCACTTTAATCACACCTTTAATCTTCATGATCGCGTTCATAACCTTTTGCAGGTGGGCAAGATCGGTGACGTTGACCTCAAAGGCATTCTCCCCCCGCTGGTCGACCGTACTCTGGATCTGGGCACTGACAATATTGGCTTCGCAGTTGGTGATGGCCATGGTGATATTGGCCAGGATCCCCTTGACGTCATGACAGATGACCTTGATCTTGACGGGTAGGACCGCGGATTTGGCCTTATTCCAGGCCACATCGATACGGCGTTCCGGATCGCTGTCCAGTGCCAGCTGACAATCAGACGTGTGAATCGTCACCCCCTTGCCGCGGGTGATGAAACCGATGATCTCGTCACCGGGAACCGGGTTGCAGCATTTGGCGAAACGTACCAGGACATCATCAATACCGCTGATTTCAACGGCACTTGACGACTTGCCTTTTAATTTGTTGATAACAGCAGAGAGCCGTGATTCCTTGTGCTCTGCACGTTCATGAATCTTTTCATCGGGCAGCAGTTTACCGATGATCTGCCCGGCCGAGATCTTGCCGTAACCAACTGCCGCCAGCAGGTCGTCATCACCGGCAAATCCGAATTCGGAGGCGATCCGTTTGAAATCGCCGTTTTTCTGGATCTTCTGCAGGTTGACCGAGTACTTGCGGAATTCCTTTTCGCAGATTTCGCGCCCCAGAACGA
>CAZSTJ010000258.1:0-4301 GCA_964609805.1 uncultured Geobacter sp.
TCGTGGAGGAGGCGGGTCGCATCGAACGGATCGTGGCCAACCTGCGGGCCTTCTCGCGAGGGGGGCTGCAGCGGGTCGAGGAGTTTTCCCTCGGCGGGCTGCTGGACGATATCCTGGACCGGATCGGCCACCAGATCGCCCTGGAGCGGTATCAGATCACCCGGGACTATTGGGGCGGGGACCAGCTGATCGAGGGGGATCGTGACCAGCTGCGCCAGGTCTTCACCAACCTGATCGTCAACGGGCTGCAGGCCATGCCGGAGGGGGGCGGCCTGGAGGTGGACATAGTCGCAGCGCCCGAAGAGGGCCGGGCCATGGTGACGGTCCGGGACCATGGCTGCGGCATCGGCGAATCCGACAGGGAGCGCCTGTTCACCCCGTTTTTCAGCACCAAACCCCAGGGCACCGGCCTGGGACTGGCGGTCTCCTACGGCATCGTCAGCGACCACGGTGGCGAGATCAGGGCCGAGAGCCTCCCTGGCGAAGGGGCACTCTTTACGGTAACCCTCCCCCTGAAACAGGTGTAGGGTCCGACCGCCTCGGCATGAAAAAAGCCACCGGAGAATTCCGGTGGCTTTAACGTTTACAATTACTGAACCTTTCCAGGTTGAATCTTCGTGGGTATTCGTGTCCTTCGTGGATCCGAATCTGATTTTCTGCGGACTCAATTCACCGCCGCGATCTCATGCCCTGCCGCCCGCAGCTCCGCCACCACCAGGTCAGCCAGGGCCGGCAGCCGGCCGGCCAGGGTCGGCGTCAACTCCACGCCGGCATCGTAGGATTCGGGGATGATCCCGAACAGGGAGACCTGGTCCGGGGTCCGGCCGCGCAGGTCGGAGAGGGTCAGCACCTCCTGGATGCCGATCTGGTGCGGCGACATCTTGATCGGCAGCCGCCCGAGCAGGAACTCCTCCTTCTCGTAGCGGAAGACATCCCCCGGCTTCCCCGTGGCATCCACCACATCCACCAGGAAGACCCGGTCGGCCTCCTCCAGCAGGTGGGTGACCATGATCCCCAGGGTGCCGCCGTCGTACAGCTCCACATCCTCCCCGAAGCGATAATGCTCCTCCAGGTACTTGATGAAATGAACGCCGAAACCTTCGTCTGAACAGAGCAGGTTCCCCGCCCCGAAAATAAGTGTTTGCATGTTATGAGAACCTTCCTCTCACGAAGGCACAAAGGACACAAAGGGGAAAACCGTCTGTTGTTGGATGTTACCTTAGTGCCTTTGTGAGCTTCGTGAGAGATGCCTTTAGTTGTATTCAGCCTTACATCACCTTTACCTTCGTGATCTCTTTCCCTTCCGGGTCGATCGTATGCACCGCACAGGCAATGCAGGGGTCGAAGGAGTGGATCGTACGCAGCACCTCCAGCGGCTTGTCCTGTACCGCCACCGGGTTGCCCACCAGGGAGGCCTCGTAGGGGCCCATCACCCCTTTTTCGTCGCGGGGTGAGGCGTTCCAGGTGGAAGGGACGACGGCCTGGTAGTTCTTGATCTTCTGCTTCTCGATCACGATCCAGTGGGACAGGGTGCCGCGCGGCGCTTCATGGAAGCCGACTCCTTTGAAATCACCCTTGGGGATCTCGGTCGGATTGGCGTAGGCCTTGTCGCCCTTGGCCACGTTCTCCACCAGCTTGTCCAGGTACTCCAGGGAGTAGTCGGCCATGATATGGGCGCGGATGGCGCGGGCACCGAGGCGTCCCATGGTGGAGTGCAGGTCGCCGACCCCGACGCCGATCTTCCGACAGGTGTCGTCCACCAGGTTCTTCACCTTCTGGTTGCCGCCGGCATAGGCGGCGAAGAGCTGGGCCGGCGGGCCGACCTGCACCGGTTTGCCGGCAAGGCGGGGCGCCTTGCACCAGGAGTATTTGCCGCTCTCCTGGAAGTCGGTGTACTTTGGCTTGGTCTCCCCTTCCCAGGGGTGCAGGCTGTCGTTCCCCTCGTACCAGGCATGGGCCACGTTTTCCTTGATGTTGGCGATCAGGTCCAGATCCTGGTGATTGGTGATGACGCGGGCACCGCGGATATCGGCGTTATTGATGATGGCGCCCGGCAGTGCAAACTTGGTGTTCCTGGTGTCTTCCGGCATCTCCGGCACCGCCAGGTAGTTGACGACACCTTTGCCGTACTTGAACCATTCCTTGTAGGCCGAGGCGATGGCGATCATATCCGGATAGTAGACCTTCTGGACGAACTCACGGGTCTCTTCCATCAGGGCACGCAGGGCGGCGATCCGCTCCATGTTGATGGTGGCCAGGTTCTCCATGTTGACCGCCGTGGCGACACCGCCGACGCAGAGGTTCTGGATGTGCGGGTTCTTCCCCCCCAGGATGGCGCCCACCTGGGCCGCCTTGCGCTGGTAGTCCAAGGCCTTCAGATAGTGGGCCACCGCCATCAGGTTCGCCTCGGGCGGGAGTTTCATGGCCGGGTGTCCCCAGTAGCCGGAGGAGAAGATGCCGAGGCGGCCGGTCTCCACGAAGGACTTCAGCTTGGTCTGAACAGCCTTGAACTCCGTTTCGCTGTTGCCGGACCAGTCGGAGATGCTCTGGGCCAGCTGGGCGGTCTTCTTGGGATCGGCCTTGAGGGCTGATACCACGTCAACCCAGTCCAGGGCGGAGAGGTGATAGAAGTGAACAATATGATCCTGCACCGAGTGCTGGGCCATGATCATGTTGCGGATGTACTGGGCGTTGAGCGGCACCTCCACCTTGAGGGCATTCTCCACGGAACGGATGGAGGAGATGGCGTGGACGGTGGTGCAGACACCGCAGAAGCGCTGGGCATAGATCCAGGCATCCTGGGGTGGGCGCCCCTGCAGGATGGTTTCGATGCCACGCCACATCTGGGCCGAGGACCAGGCGTTGGTGACGGCGCCGCCGTTAACTTCCACATCGATGCGAAGATGTCCTTCGATGCGGGTGATGGGGTCTAAGGTTATTCTTGCCATGTTATGTATTCCTCCAGAAATAAGATTCAAATTCGTTTGCCACAGAGACACGGAGACACTGAGAAAAGCTGAAAAACATACGTCTCGTGGTTAACACCAAAGACCATCACTTCGTTTCAAGCCCCTATGTTCTCAGCTTTAGAAGCTCTCTGTGTCTCCGTGGCAGATTTTGTTACGTTACGCCTTCTCCGCCACACCATGCTCCGCGTCGTGCTGCTCGCGGGTATGCAGCTTCGGCAGCACCGGCAGGATCTTGACGATGACCTGGTACCCGAGGATCTCGAAGGCCACGATGCCGACCGTGATCATCAGCTCGGCCAGGGCCGGGAAGTAGTGCCACCCCTTGCCCGGATTGAAACCGATCAGGTAGACGTTGAAGCGGTAGAGTGCCCCCCCCAGGACGATCAGGGCGGCGGATACGAACAGCCAGCGGATGGATTGGCGCTTCTTGCCGCTGAACATCAGCAGCGAACCGCCGGCCACCAGACAGAACTCCAGCAGAAAGAAACCGGAGTAGAAGTCAAAGGAGAGCGCCGCCCCGATCTGTCCCCGCCAGGCCAGATCGCCGATGACGACGGAGAGCCAGATGACCGTCAGCCAGGGGATGATCTGGGCCATGCCGGAAAGCTCCTTGGTTTCGAAGGGACGTTTGAAGGCGTAGCAGGAGATGATCGACTCCAGGATGGCGATGGAATAGCCGATGAACATGCAGTTGATCAGGAACAGCAGCGGCAGGAAGCCGGTGTGCCAGAGCGGGTGCAGCTTGGTGGAGGCGATCAGCAGCAGCGACCCCAGGGAGGACTGATGCATGGTCGGCAGGGTGATCCCCAGGACGATGACAAAGATCAGCACCTTGTCCAGGCGGGGGCGGAGCCATGCCGCCAGGGTCTTGACCGAATCCAGCCGTTCCTCCAGGTTTTCCGGCTGTTTGACACCGACCTTGCGGTACAGGAAATCCAGCAGGGAACGGAAGGTTTTCCAGTCGGTCTTTTCCAGGGTCGTCAGCACCGCCGGCAGGAATTCCAGCAGCAGTACGGTGGTGTAGGCCATGACGCAGAGTGCAACCTCGAACATGGCGGAGTTGGCCTGCCACTTGGACGGGACAAAGAAGTTGTAGGCATTCCAGGGACGCCCTACGTCCACCATGACCGAGAAGCCCGCCAGACCGTAGCCGAACATGCTGGTGAGGATGGCCGAGCGGATCATGGGGTGGTAGTGCATGTGATTGCGGATGTAGATCAGGATCGCCATGGCGTAGCCGCCGCAGGCAATGGCCGTGCCGGTGGCCACGTCGTAGGTGATCCAGATGCCCCAGGGGTAGCCGTCGCTCATGTTGGAGACGGCGCCGATCCC
>CAZSTJ010000259.1:0-4295 GCA_964609805.1 uncultured Geobacter sp.
CGGTATATTCATTCATTGCGCTGCCCACTCCCGGGGCCGGTGCAGCTCCCCATCCCACCCCCATGGCACTGTTGATGACGATGCTCCCCCGGACAATCATGGAGTGCGGGCCACTCCCGGAATCATCCACCGGCTGAGAGAAGGCGCCGTTGAATTCACCGGGATTGTTCATCCAGTACGCCGGTGTATTGGAATCGATATCAATGCAGTTCAGGAATGCCGAGCCGCGATTCAGATAACTGACAAACGTGGCAATCGGATCAGGCGTCGGATCTTCCTTTTTTGCCCAGTCGTGCCGGGCAACACAGCGCCGACACAGGTTGTTCCCGTATATCCCGGTTCTGCTTATGTCATAGAACAGGACCTTGTATCGTCCCTTCCCGTACATCACGCAGTCTTCCACCAGGTTATTGCGCCCGCTCAGACTGAGCGCCGCCGAATTGCCGTCGCTGATCCCCTGGAACGCGCACTGTTTGAAGTAAAGATGGTTCCATCCGTCGGGAAGCCCGACACCGTCCCATTTGATCCCCCAGAATTTTACGTACTGAACGTCATTGGATTTGCCGTCATCGTTGAACACGGCCCCGCTCCGCCCGTCGAATCGCACCCGGCACGGCTGGTTGCCCGGAACACCAGCCAGCCCGGGGATGTTGCGGGCGCGGATTACGGTTGTAGCAGCCCTTGTCCCTGACGGCGGGTGGTGATACCGGTCGATGCTGTTTGCTGCTGTCGTGTAGGTACCATCATCGATGACCAGGGTATCTCCCCCCTTCATGGCAGCCAGTGCCGCCTGAAGAGTGCCGTAGCAATTCGATGCGCTCCAGTTTCCCGATACGCTCTTACCTGAAGTGCGTTTCCCGGTGAGTTTCAGATACAGCTCCGCCGAGTACGCAGGCCAGACTCCAACCATGAGTACGGTGATTGCGGCTGCACATATTTTGGTTAAATACCATCCCATAGCGACCTGCCTGCTCTTCGGGACCTCAGTGGTGTCCCGGGCTCGGTTTATATCCGACAATAACTACCCTGCCGGACAACCGTTTCAAATAAGGAACTGCCGCAAACAGCGCCAGATCCATGAGCCGAAGCATTTTCAGCGCCGTCTTGGTGAGAGAATGCCCCTGGTCTATGGTGTGACGGTTCGGAAACAGCCGTGAAAGCCTGCCGAACAGATTAAAATAGTGAACCGTCGGCCGGCTCACCGCACTCAGCAGATATGAGACATCCGCTTCATCAAGCTGCCGTTCATCCGGGCTGACATCCTTGCTGACCGGCGCCTTGTCCCGTAGCCGCTGCAAGGTTTCTGAATAGGCGATGGGTTCGAGAATGACGACCATCCCTCCCGGCTTTGCCGCCTTCATGAGTTTGGGAACGGTTTTCCGAATGTCGACATGATGCAGTATGTTCAGGGCCAGCACGACATCGAAGCAATTTTCTCCAAGGACATCGTTTTCCACGTCACCGACGATGAATTTCACCCGGTCCGCGACACCGTTCACCATGACCTTGTCTTCAGCGACATCGATAAGCTCCGGTGAGATATCAAGACCGCACACCTCCGCATTCGAAACCACCCGGGCAACCTGGCAGGTATTGATGCCGTCGCCGCAGCCGAACTCGCAGATGGAGAGGCGATCCCTGGTCTCCGCGTATTCATTTATGAAGTGAAAGACCATCTCCTTTTCAAAATAACGCCATTCCCTGCACCGGCTGTAACGGTCGATCACCTGCTGGGATACCGGTGCCAGAGTTTCACGGGCGCGCCGTGCCGTCTCTTTCTGATATGTCAGTTCCCGCTCAAGTTTGCTTCCTTCCACGACAACCTCCTCTTTGCCCTCAATAATGGCATCTCACACGGACCGGCCACCGTCGGAACGGCACGGTATCATCGAGACGGAACTTCTGCCTGCATCCAGGAAAATCATGCGGAGCCGGTCCCATCCCCCCAGAACGTTCTGCCGTGAAATCCTTTTCCCCTGTGCCAGCTTGAAGATCAGTTTGGGAACCAGCAGCAGGTAGAACATGGCCGCACCGCACAGTTCATACAGGTAGAGAAGCCACAGCCGACCGGTGCCAAAATGTTTCTTGGCAAACTGCATGCGTGTTTTCTGGTAACGGGACGTTTCATCATCATAGCGGCCGGTTCTTTCATGGCAGTGAACCACGGCAAACGAATGACTCACCAAATTTTGCAGGCCGGCCTGCTGCAGTCGGTACCCCAGGTCCATATCCTCGGCGCCGAAGACGAAAGACTCATCAAACCCCTGAAGCCGCAACAGCTCTTCCCTCCTGACAAAACAGTTACAGGTGGCAAGATAGTCGCACGCTACCCACTCACGGTCATGTTCACGGGCAACTATTCTCCTGTTTTTGCCGTTCCAGCAGATCTTTCTGCCATAGGCCCTGTCCAGCGGCGGTTCATGTGCAACGATTTCTCCCCCGAGGGAACCGATTCCCGGCCTTGATTCAACTGCCGCCACCAGCCTCTCAAGCGTCCCGGCATCCGGGATAATGACATCGCTGTCGAGAAACCATACGTAGCCCTCCCGGGCGGCCAGAATACCGACATTTCGCGCATAGGACGGGCCGCGACGCTCGTCAAGGCGGATTACCCTGACACGATCATGGGCCGCGATCTCTTCAAAGGTGCACTCGGTGCTGGCGTCATCGACAACAATGACTTCATAGTTCCGATACCGCTGGAGGGACAGGGACTCTATGGTTTGCCGCAACGAATCGACCCGGTTATAGGTAGGTATGATTATGGTAACCAGTTCGGAGCTCATGGCTGCGCCCCCCTGTCCAGATACACATAGCGTGGAATCTCAAAATCGCGGTACTCGCCGGGGTTCCCCGATTTGCCGGCCTCCGCTGCCTTGATTATGTTGTACATCTCCCGTGCGCTGACGTAATGGAGCAGCCCGTTTTCCGGGTTGTCGTAGGCGCGTTCCAGGTCGCAAAAAAAGCGGTCTGCCATCTCCCCGAGGTTATGGGGGAAATTCTGTTGCATCGCCCCGTGGGTGTGCAGCTTGACGAAGATCCATTCCGGTCGTCCTTTCACATGGACATTGGCCGTGATCCATGCCCGCGCCCGGTCGAGTGTCGGGACACTCCCCCCCTGCAGCTCCGCCGCTTCGATGGCCGGGAACCATGGCACGCCGAACCGTTTTTTTGTCCGCAGCGCCAGCGGCCCCTGAATGAGCATCAGATCCCCGACGGCGTTTCCACCGACCTTCACATCTGTTCCGGTATCGTATGACTTCGGCTTCTCCGGGTCATCCGTTACGTAGTAGAGTGCATTGATCTTCCCCGGCTGTGCCTCATGCAGGGACGGAAAGGTGAAATCGGCATAACACCCCTCGTCGGCAAGTATCCGTATTTCGTCGTTTACCCCGCAGTAGTTGCCCCCCCGTGAGTTGTCCAGCGCCCAATCGCCATGGATAAAACCGAAGGTTTTCTTCCCCCCGGGCAGACAGAACACACCGAACCGGCTGTATTCCCGGACACAGTCACGAATCTTCTGCCGCAAGGTATCAGACGTATCCGGGAACGGCGGGATATGATCGTGATGCAGGTGCATTTCCACCTCTCCCATCCCCGCTTTGCACAGCTTCACCAGCCGCTCCAGATAGTCGGCCCGATGGTAGTGGGGAGGAAAAAACCAGGTGTGCTTCAGATTGACCCCTTCCGAGTCCCTGTGTCGGTTCGAAAGGTCCGGATACGTATCCTCCCACAGCTTCAGGATGCCCTCTTCCCCCGGTGTGTAGGTGCCACGTGACCCGAAATCGAAGTGGTCGCATATCGCAATGATGATGTGACGTTCCCGCGGCCGGGCTGAAAACAGGCCGATTATCCTCTGCACCAGATACGGCAGCAGCCAGAGATGCATATCCTTGCGGATTATCACCGTCAGTGCAGCCGCTGTTATGAACAAAAGCCCGAACATCAGGAGACCCATGGGTAACGCCTCCTATCCATGGCGTGCGGCCAGCTGTTCCATGGTGTTGAAGTACATCTGTGCACAGGAGTTCCATCCCCTGCCCTCTACCGTTTCCCTGATCGCATCCCTCCGATACGCTGACGTCAGGCAGGTCATCAACCCCTCGCACAACTCCTGAGGGTTTTCAGGAGACACCACCCTGCCGCACCGGTCGTTGACGTAATCGGGGATAGATCCCACGGCAGTGGCAACAACCGGCAGTCCGCAGGCAAGGGCCTCCATGACCACATTGGGATGCCCCTCGCTCAGGCTCGGCAGGCAGAGACAGTCGGCGGCATTCATCCATACCGGGAGT
>CAZSTJ010000260.1:0-4291 GCA_964609805.1 uncultured Geobacter sp.
TACCAGTTCACCCCGGACTACAAGCTGGTCTGCACCCTGAAAGGGACCGCCTTCGAGGATATCCTGGGGATGTCGAAAGAGGTGCTGCGCCGGCTGTTGCCGGTGGAATCTGCCGCCGGAGGTGCCCCGTGAATCAACGGATTCTTTTATTCCTGTTTACTGCCGTTCTTGCTGTATCGGGGGCCGTACCGGTAACCGCTGCCTCCAAATGCCCTCCCACCCCCCATGACGAGATTGGCCCGTTTTACAAACCCAATTCCCCGGTCCGCTCGAAGATCGGCAGTGGCTACGTCCTGTACGGCACCGTCCGTTCGGCTGCCACCTGCCGGCCGATCCCCGGCGCCCGGGTCGAATTCTGGCAGGCCGGGCCGGACGGAAACTACAGTGACGCCTGGCGGGCAACGATCATCACCGACCGGCGCGGCCGCTACCGCCTCACGACCGCCTTCCCTCCTCCCTACGCCCGGCGCCCCTCACACATCCATATCCTGGTGGACATGAAAGGGTATGCCGGCCTGATCACCCAGCACTATCCAAGTGCCGGCAAGAGAAAAGCCAGGTTCGATCTGGCCTTGGAGACGGAATAGTACGTTGCAAACGGATTTCTTAGGGTATAGATATGAGCAAAAATTAACAAAGCACTTGACAAATGTGCTGTAGAACGACAGGATTTAATACCATGCGCGCCCTGTCCCCACATAGAGGCAGACATGCCAGCAGGCGACTGCGGGCTTTTCTGCTTCTGGCGGTCTACCTGCTGATTGCACTGACCCCCCTGATGTCTCTTGCGATGCAGTCGGGAAAAGGTGGCCGAATGCTCACCGGCGAATGCGCAGGGGACTGCAATATCTGCGGATGTTCCATGGAAAGCAGGATGAACCAGACCTGCTGTTGTGCCAGGAAGAAATCTCATGAACAGCACCCTGAATTATCTCAGGCAGATGCAGATGAACCGGAATGCTGTCGGAAGATCAGGGAGGAATCAGCGGCATCCGATTCCAAGGAGAGCCACCCGGGACATGACGACACGAACCGGAACGTGACCGTATTAAAATGCGGTTGCCCCTGCGATAACGGTAAACAGATGTTTCTCTCCGGCAGCGGTTTTTTCGAACTGCTTCCCTACAATCATACACACGATGACCAACCGTACGCCGAAGCATCACATTACCCTTCTCTCGTCCGGCATATGAACTCCCGTCATGCCGAACCACCGGACCCTCCTCCAAGGCTGCCACGCCTCTCCTGAAACCACATGCTGTAACCCTGCATGCACCCCGAAATGCCAGCGCAAAGACCGGACGTACCTCTTTGTCCTGCCAGTTGATGTGCGTCCATGGCACGATTATGCCGGCAGCATTTGTACGACACGTGCGTACAGGACCGCTGCAGGGCTCAACAGCATAACACCCTGATATCATTGAGACCGCGGCATTGTTTCCGCAGTCTGGATTGATGCGGAAACCATTCGCACAAGGAGTATTGCGCATGGAGATTTCCGAACGTCGGGATTCGAGCAGCACCTCCACCCGAAAACAACTGACCCTGGACCGAAGCGATTTGCCGCTTACCGTCCGGTACGGCGAAACCACGTATGTCCTGGTGGTAACGAAAACTGAAAAACTGCTGCTCCAGAAGCCTCTGGAGTAGTCCAGCCAGCGAGCCAGCCGCTGCTGCGGACACCCCTCCGCAGCAGCGGCAAGCCAGCAAGCCGGATAGCTATCCCCAATCGGGGACTATCCGGCTTTTTGTTTTTTATGGAGATGCAATCTGACCAACTACAAGCAAGGAGAGTTTCAATGAAAATATACGCCCTGAGTATACCGATGGCCATCTGCGCCCTGTCTGCCGGTGCACTGGCCAATGAAGTGGATCAACAGAAGCAGCAACTGGACGACGTGGTCGTCACAGCAACCAGAACCGAACGAAAAACAGATGAAGTTGCCGCCGGTATCAGTACCGTCAGCAAAGAGGATATCAAGAATTCGCGCATGTTCGGCATCAAGGAGGGGCTGACCGGTCTGGCCGGTGTCCAGTCCGAATCAAAGAACGGCGGCTACGATTCCCGCCTGATCATTCGCGGTGCCGGCTTGAAAGCCCAGTACGGCGTCCGTGAGATCATGGTGCTCCTGGACGGCGTCCCGATAACCGATCCGGACGGCATGACCCGTTTCGATTTTGTCGATACCCAGATGGTTGACCGCATTGACGTCGTAAAGGGCCCTAACTCCACCCTGTACGGGGCCAACGCCGCCGGCGGCGTCGTCAACATTCTTACGAAGAACCCGTTTGAGGAGATCAACAGCCTGAAATTCGGTTACGGGGACAATGATACTCAGATTTACAGCCTGTTATCGACGGTCAAGGCGGGTGATGACACCGCGCTGTCATTCTCCGCAACCCGGAAGAGCACCGATGGGTGGAGAAAATGGAACGCCTTCGACAGTACCCAGGTAGGTGTCAAGGCGGCCCATATGCTGAACAGCAAGTCAACCCTGGATCTTAACCTGGCGTATACCAACGCCAATATCCAACTCCCCGGCACCCTTACCAAGGCAGCTTTCGAGGCAGACCCATCGCAACTCACATCCGAGCCGTGGCGCCACTCAGGCCGTTACAGCCAGATCTACAACACCAGCCTCAAACTGGAAGCGGAAATCGGCGATTTCAAGATAAAACCGGTTGTCTACTACCAGAACTGGCATCATTTCCACCCGGTTACCGGCATCATCAATGACGGAGGTGCCGAGATTTACGGCACCGACATCCAGGGGGACTGGAAACATTCGATCTTCGGCGCCGCCGGAACGCTGACCACCGGCTTCAGCGGCCAGATCGACACGCCGAAAGGGAACAAATACGCCTATCGCGACGTCCGTACCATTCCCTCCGGCCGCATAGTGGCAACACTTTCCGACGTCAAGGGGCGTGACGCGTCGAATAATGATGACACCATTTCAAAGTGGGGTATCTATGCCCAGGAATCGATCCGGCCGGTTGAGTCATTGATCATTGACGCCGGTATTCGCATGGACCAGGTCACGTTTGACCTATCTACAGAGAACTATCTCAGCTTCAATTATACCACCGGCATGTATGTGACCGACCGCCGTACCATCAGGGTCAATAAGGAGTTTACCCAGTTCAGCCCGCGGATCGGGGCTATTTACAAGCTTAATGACGTCTACAGCCTCTACGGTACCATCTCCACCGGCTTCCAGACCCCGCAGTCATCGGAAATTTCAACAAACCAGAACCTCAGTCCGGTCAAGACACTCAACTACGAAACCGGTGCGCGGGCCCGCTTTACCGGCGGCCACAGCATTGACCTGTCGCTGTTCTACATGGATGTCACCGATGAGGTTGTGCTGAGCTACCTTGCCGGTGGCGAAACGGTCTACAACAACGCCGGTTCAACCACCAAGAAGGGTATCGAACTGTCGGCAAAGTACCAGGTTGTCCCGGGATTGTTTCTGGGCGGTACCTATACCTACAGCGATTTCCGTTATGACCGTTTTCTGGAGCCGCTTTCCGGCAGCACCTTCGACCGGAGCGGCAACCACCTCCCGTATGTGCCGGAACACCAGTACAACCTCTACGCCTTCTACAAGCATCCACTCGGCTTCAAGGCCAAGCTGGACAGCTACAGCTGGGGCGAATACTACGTTGATAATGCCAACTCTGGCAAATACCACGGTTACGACTTCCTGACCAACGTCATGGTCGGTTACGAGGACAGGAACTGGGATATCACGATCGATGTCAACAATGTTTTCGATAAGCACTATGCCATGGAGGTGACCAAGGATTCCACCGGGGCAGAGCGGTACCGTCCCGGCGCCCCCGTCTCATTTTTCGGCAAGATTGCCTACAAATTCTAGGAGCGTATATGAACGGGAAAACAGTTCTTATTTTCGCCGTGTCGGTTGCCTTTTTCACACTGGCAGCCACCTATCGCTTCCATGACTCGGCCCATTCGATGGGAATGCTCAAGAAAGGGGGCGGGATGGCACGGCATCCAGCCCGACTGGACAGCAACCGCGACAGTTATGTGCTGATTGCAACAGCCGGGGTGCTGCCGCCGTATCGGGGCAATGCCAGGGTCGTGCTCGAAGGGGATCCCAACCTCACTGCGACGTTTCACAACTCGGAAGTACCAGTTGATCTGGGAGTTCATCGGCATCCGGCCTTCCGGGACAACACCTATTATGACCTGCGTCCGAAAGACCGCATCGCCCTTTGGGTCAAGATCAAGCGGACCCGGGCACCCGGCCGGCAGCAGGATACTGCC
>CAZSTJ010000261.1:0-4257 GCA_964609805.1 uncultured Geobacter sp.
GCATTGACCACAAACAGGCCGGGGTAGATGTTGCCGGGGGCATCGAAGACCCCCACCTCGGTGGCGATCTGCTTCTCGACCACCAGGTTGCGGTAGAAGCGGGAGGTGCGCCCCTGGCCGAGGATCATGCTGATCACGTCCAGCACGTAATCGTCCGGGGTGTTGATGGCCGGCTTATGGAAGCCGACCACCAGGGTCGGTTCGGCCTCCGCTATCTGTTCGATGCGCCGTTCACCGGCCTGTTTCGGTTCTTCGGTCGTTATGGGCGACACCGGGGTGCCGGGGGGGATGGCCCCGAAATAACGCTCGATCAGGTCGATGACCGCCGGGGCCTTGATGTCGCCGACGATGGCGATGATGGCGTTGTTGGGGGCGTAATAGGTGTGGAAGAACCGCTCGGCCTTGGTCCGGGTCAGGTTCTCGATATCAGACATCCAGCCGATGGTCGGCTGGCCGTAGGGATGTGCGGTGAAGGCCGTGGCGATGAAGGTCTCCCAGAGCTTGCTTTCGGGGTCGGCGTCGGTGGAGCGGCGCCGCTCCTCCATGACCACCGAACGCTCGGTGTAGAATTCGCGCAGCACCGGGTTCAGCATCCGGTCTGATTCGATGGCCGCCCAGAGCTCCAGTTTGTTGGAGGGGAGATTGATCAGGTAGGTGGTGCCGTCACGGCTGGTGAAGGCATTGTACCCCACACCGCCGTTCTTGGAGTAGAGTTCGAAGAATTCGTCTTTTATGACGTATTTCGACGCATCGGTCTCCAGCGCGGCCAGCTGTTTCTCCAGTTCGGCGATCTTTTTGGCATCCCCCTTCTCGCGCTTGGCCTTCTCCGCCATGATCTGCCCGGCGGTCAGCTCGATTTTATCGAGGATCGGTTTCTCGGCCGCATAATCCTTGGTTCCCAGGGTTGTGGTCCCCTTGAAGAGCATATGCTCCAGCAGGTGGGCCAGGCCCCGCTCATCGCTCCGCTCGTTGGCGCTCCCCACCCGGAAGCGGATCCAGGCCGCCACCGTCGGTGAGGTGTGGCGCTCCACGATCAGGAGCTTCATACCGTTTTTCATGGTGTGTTCGACAACCTTTTCCGCAAGACCGGCCTTCGGTCCATCCGGGGCGGCATGGAGGGGGGGCGTCAGCAGGCAGAGTGCCAGGAGTATCAGCCAGATTTTTTTCATGGATGCAACCTCGTCTCAGTGGAGTATCGTACATCATACACAGGAGAGGGTTCATCAGGCAAGACATCAGCGGTAAATCGGCCAAAAAACTTGACAAAGTTCGGGTCGGGGTGCTATCAAAACCGTTCAATTTGACACTATCGGAGGAACACATGGAACGTACGTTCGCAATCATCAAGCCGGATGCCGTCGAGCGCAAACTGGCCGGCAAGATCCTGGACCGCATCGAGGCTGCTGGCTTCAACATCGTCGGCATGAAAAAGATCAAGCTGACCAAATGCCAGGCCGAGGGCTTTTACTATGTGCACAAGGAGCGCCCCTTCTTCAACGACCTCTGCGCCTTCATGTCCCGCAGCCCGGTGATCGTGCTTTGTCTGGAGAAGGAAAACGCCATTGCCGACTGGCGCACCCTGATGGGTGCCACCAATCCGGCCAACGCCGAGCCGGGCACCATCCGCAAAGACTTCGCCGTCAATATCGAGGAGAACTCCTCCCACGGTTCCGACGCTCCGGAAACCGCTGCGTTCGAGATTCCCTACTTCTTCAGCGCCCTGGAACTGGTATAATCTCTCACCGGTTTCGAACGTGACTGATCGACACAGAAAAAGCCCTTCGCGAGAAGGGCTTTTTTTGTTTTGGCTCAGCCGGCATGATCCCCATGGATATTCCGGCCGCACTCTGCTACACGTAACAGAATTCGAGGAGAAGGGGAGAGCCATGCAGCGATTCATAGTGACAACAATCTGCGCCGTTTTTGCAGCAGCCGTGTGTGTCATGCCCGTCCGGGCCGATGTCTTCCAGTACGAGGACAAGGATGGAACCGTGGTCATGGTGGATGACGAGAGCAGGATTCCCCCCCAATACCGCAAGAAGATGAAGTCCACCAAGAGCGCGCCGGTCCGGGAAAGCAAGGTGACCCTGGTGCGGACCCGGGGCAACCAGGCGATTGTGCCGGTCCGGATCAGCTATCGCAGCAGTACGGTGGACGCCTGGTTGCTGCTTGATACCGGCGCCACCGTCACGGTGATATCGCGGGCCATGGCCGACCGGCTCGGCATCGGCAGCGGCGAGCGTCGCTTGTCCCAGTTGGCCGACGGCCGGGTGATCGAGACAGCCCGACTGCGGGTCGATTCACTGACGGTCGGGCCGAAGGTGAAATACAACGCCGAGATTGCCGTCATTCCCTCCAATGGTCCGGAGATGGGGTTCGATGGTCTGCTGGGGATGAACTTCCTGAGTGATTTTCGCTACCACGTGGATGTGGGCAACCAGGTCATTGAATGGCAGTAGCCTGCCGGATGATGCGCAGTGCGTCACCCTGCGGGTCGCCAGCTCCCTCCACCCAGTGGATGACCACGCCGTTCCGTTCCATCTTGCGGAACCAGTTCTCCTGGCGCTTGGCGAAGTCATGGATAGCGCTGTTCAACCGCTGGACCATGTCGTTGCGGTTGGTTTCTCCCCGAAGAAATGCCCCCACCCAGCGGTACTCCAGCCCGTAGTAATCCAGCCGTTCCCAGGGGATGCCCCCCTCGTGCAAGCGGCGCACCTCATCGATCATCCCCTCCTCCAGCCGCTGCTTCAACCGTGCGGTGATCCTTCGCCGGATCTCGCTCCGCTCCCGCCTGATGCCGATGATCAACGGCCGGATATCCGGCCACGGCTCTCGCTCACCTTTATGGTCCCGCTCATGGCGGGCAATCTCGATGGCCCGTATCGTGCGGGCCCGTTCCGTCAGGTCACTGCTGTTGTGCTGCATCGGTCGGAGGCTTCGCAGCAGCGCCTCCAGTTCTGCATCGTCCTTCCCGGCCAGTTCGCCCCGCAGTTCCTGGTTTTCCGGGACCTCGATCATGCGGTAGCCGCGCAGGATCGAATCCAGATACAGCCCGGTACCGCCGCAGAGGATCGGCAGCCGGCCGTGGGAGGAGATGTCATGGAAGGCCTGCAGGAACAGGCGCTGGAAGGCGAAAACGCTGAATTCTCCGCCGGCATCCAGGATGTCGATCAGGTGATACGGCACCTCGCCGTATTCGTGGAGGTCCTTGCCGGTGCCGATGTCCATGCCGCGAAAGACCTGGCGCGAATCGGCCGAGATGATCTCGCCGTCCAGCTCGCGGGCCAGCTCGACCGCCAGGCGGGTCTTGCCGGTGGCGGTGGCGCCAAGGACGACGAGGAGGTTGAATGAGTTTAGGGGGGACATGGTGTGGGGAATAGTAGCAGAGTTTCTGCCGGAGGTGAGATTGAAAATTGAATCTACAGTGTAACGCGTTTGAGGCGCAGCGGCACGGCCTTATCGCGACCGTCTGCCGCCGAGTGCTGGATGTTGTTCAGTGTTATTCTGTGGTAGCTTTCTTGAGATTGATGGAATATCCCGATTGCCTTCCTCGTTGACCAATACCAATAAATATTATAACGTGATGTCATAACAGCATCGATGGAGGCTATATCATGCAAAAAAATACCAGCGTCACTCTTGGCGCACATTACGAAAAATTTATTTCTCAGCAGGTTGTCCAAGGCCGTTTTGGTTCAGCAAGCGAGACAATTCGTGCTGGTCTGAGACTATTGGAAGAGCGGGAAACTAAGTTATCTCTGCTACGCCGTGCACTTGTTGAGGGTGAAGAAAGCGGCACCGCTGATTATTCTCTGGAGAGCTTACTTTCTGAGCTTGACGGAGAAAGTGTTAACTGATGTCCACATTTACCCTCACAAACCTGGCGAAGGCGGATTTGAAAGAGATCGCCAAGTTCACACATAACCGTTGGGGGCGTGAACAGCGCGACTTGTATCTACAAATGCTGGACGTTTCTTTTCGGCAGTTAGCTGCAAATCCGCTGAATGGGAAGGATTGCAGTGATATTCGAATTGGCTACCGCAAATTGAATGCTGGTAGCCATGTCATCTTTTACCGTCAAAATCTTGCCGATACGATTGAGATAGTCCGTATTCTGCATGGGCATATGGACATTGAAACGCGCCTTACTGAGCCGTAATACGGGAAGTGTCCCTAATTATTCTCGGGGGATGGAGGACCTGCTGCGGAAACAGCCGGGGGTGATCAGGACCGAGGTGGGGTACACCGGCGGCAGCG
>CAZSTJ010000262.1:0-4254 GCA_964609805.1 uncultured Geobacter sp.
GGGTACTGCCGCTGGATCGAAACCTCCTCGGGGCACCGAGGTCTGCAGGCCCGACTCTGTGCGGCACCGCTGGATATCTCCGGCCAGGTGAAGGAGACCATTCTCGACAAACTCAAGACAATTATTGTCACTTCGGCGACCCTGACCGTGGGTGGGGAGTTCAGCTATCTCAAGAAACGGACCGGTTTCGGCCTGCTTCCCTCCGAACGGTTCAGTGAATTGCGGCTTGCCTCCCCCTTCGATTACGCCCGGCAGGTCTTTGTGGCGGTGCCGGACGACATGCCCGAACCGACGGGGCACGGCTTCCGCGAGGCGCTTGAGGAGCGGATCCTGCGTGCGGTGTCCGTCTCCCGGGGTGGCGCTTTCATCCTCTTTACCTCATATGATCTGCTGAACAAGGTCCACGCCTCCCTGGCCCCGGAACTGAACCGCATGGGGCTGACCCCGCTCAAGCAGGGGGTGGCCGGTCGTCACGCCCTGCTGGCCCACTTCCGCAAGGAGGGGAATGCGGTGCTCTTCGGCACCGATTCGTTCTGGGAGGGGGTGGACGTGAAGGGGAATGCGCTACGGCTCGTCATCATCGCCCGGTTGCCGTTCCAGGTGCCGACCGAACCGGTGCAGCAGGCCCGCTCGGAGCAGATCGATGCCGCCGGCGGGGATTCGTTCCGGGAGTTTTCCATCCCCCAGGCGGTGATCAAGTTCCGCCAGGGATTCGGCCGGCTGATCCGGAGCCGCGATGATCGTGGGGCGGTGCTGATCCTGGACCGGCGGGTGGTCACCAAGGGATACGGCAAGATCTTCCTGCGGTCGCTGCCGGATACGGAGCTGATACGGGGTGATTCGGTGGGGGTATTCGAGAAGATGGGGGAGTTTTTCGGGCGGGATTTCTGATAAAGGCTAAAAGCTAATTTACCACAGAGGGCACGGAGGAAAAAAGCGGAGGAGAACTGAAAATCAAAACAAGACGTTAAGGGTTACCCCAAAAGCTTTTCTGATTTCCTACGTGTCCTCCGTGGTGAGGGTTTTGTCAGTTTGTCTCTTTTATCTTCTTTTTGACGCAGTAGTTGAAACACTGGAAATAGGTCAGGCACATCAGCAGGAACGAAAACAGGACGATGGCGAGAACCTGGGTGGAACCGCTCGCCTTGCTGGCGTCGGGGATCAGGGAGACGAAGGCCAGGAAGAAACCGACGGCACAGAACTTCCAGAGGTCTCCCACGAGCCGTTTCTTGCGCAGGGCTCCCAGTTGCTCCGGTGTCAGGCCGACAATGCTCCCCTCGGTCTCCACATTGACGTCACGGCCGGCCAGGCGGTAGATCGGGTAGAACAGCAGCAGTTGGACAATGACCGTGAATTTGACGCTGGTGAAGAACTTTTCGGGGGTGCCGATCCGGGCGAAACTGGTCTGAAAATGGTATACGACAAATACGAGCAGGCAGAGCAGCAGGCATTGAACCACCCGGTAGATAGTTGTGGTCCGTTTGAGGCGCGTGAAGTCGATGCTGGGCATGTCGGCGAATCTCCGTTGTACTCTCTGATTGCGCTGCAAGCGCCCAGCGGTTATAACAGAATAACGGTCCGCGAGGCAAGCAATCAAAATCGCTCCGATCACCTTCCGCTGATGCCGGTTTCCCGGTTCTTCGGCACTGTTCGTCCGGCACAAAGCGGAGAGAGGAGCCCATGAGGCAGATGCGCAAAATATTTAACCCGGTGGTGGCGCTGATTACGGTCCAGGTGGTCTGGATCACCCTGGTGGTGCTCTGGATCTACTGGTTTGTCGGCAAACACCGGGAATTCCGCGCCCTGGCGGAGAAATACCGTCCGGAGCTGCTGGGCTCAGGTTTCAACTGGCCGGTCATGGTCGGTGGCCTGCTTCTGCTGCTCCTGATCCTGATAGGCGTGTACATCATCTTCGTCTACTGGAACCGCCAGTCCAACCTGTACGCCAAGCAGCGTGACATCATCTCCCAGGTGACCCACGAGCTGAAATCGCCGTTGGCCTCCATCCAGCTGCACCTGGAGACGATCCGCCTGCGCCGGACCTCGGGGGACAAGCTGGATGCCTTTGTCGGCACCATGCTTTCGGACACGGACCGGCTGCACTACCTGATCAACAACCTGCTCATGGCGGCTCGTCTCGAACAGCGGCGCAAAGCGTCAGAACGGCGTCTTACCGATATCAGCGCCCTGTTGACCGAGTATGTCGAGCGGGAACGGGCCGGACTGCCCCAGGGGGGGAACATAGTACTGGAGGCAGAACCGGGGATCAGGATGATGGTTGATCCGGAAGAGATGGGGAGCGTGCTGCGCAACCTGTTCGAGAACGCCGTGCTCTATTCGCCCGGCACCCCGGAGATAACGGTGCGGCTGGCCCGCTCTGCCGGCGCGGTGCTGCTGACCGTGCAGGACCGGGGCCGGGGGCTGGAGCGGAGCGAGCTGAAAAAGGTTTTCGATATGTTCTACCGGGTGCAGCAGAGTGGCGAGAATGTTCGCGGGACCGGGCTGGGTCTGTATATCGTCGCCACGATTGTCCGCGGCTACGGCGGGCGGGTGACGGTGGAGAGCGCCGGTCCCGGCCAGGGATGCACCTTTACAATTACATTGCCGGTGAAGGCCCATGCAAACTGACAAACCGAATATCATGCTGGTGGAGGACGAGATCCATCTGGCTCGGGGGATCTGCTTCAATCTGGAGGAGGATGGCTTTCGCGTCAGCCATTTCGAGACCGGGGAGAAGGCACTGATCTCGCTGGAGGTGGAGCACTTTGATCTGATTATCCTGGATGTGATGCTCCCCGGTATGGATGGATTCCAGGTCTGTCGCGCCATCCGCGGGCTGGATCCCCGGGTGCCGATCCTGATGTTGACCGCCCGTTCCGAGGATGGCGACCGGGTCGAGGGGTTGGAGAATGGCGCCGATGACTACCTGACCAAACCGTTCAACCTGGTGGAGTTCCTGCTGCGGGTTAAGGGGATGCTTCGCCGTTCTTCATGGTACCGCCCCGAGCCGGTGGAGGAAGGGTACCGCTTCGGCAGCAACGAGGTGTTTCCCCTTTCCTACCGTGCCCGCACCGCCCAGGGGGAGATCGACCTGACGGAGATGGAGGTCCGGGTCCTGTCGCTCTTCTTCCAGAAGGAGGGGGAGATCGTCCCCCGCGGCGAACTGCTCCAATCGGTGTGGGGGTACGCCAACGACACTGAGACCCGCACCCTGGACAACTTCATCGTCCGCCTGCGCAAGTATTTCGAGCCGGACCCGACCCATCCGGTCCATTTTCAGACGGTGCGCGGCGTCGGCTACCGCTTCAATCGTAAAGGGTGATATGGAACCGCTCATGCTCCCGCTGTTCATCCTCAATACCCTGCTGATCATTGCCGATGCCTCCCTCGGCTACCTGCTGGCCCCCCGCCTGCTGCGGGGGATCGGCGATCCGGAACAGATCGGCCAGGCCATTCGTCCCACCCGGACACTCCTCTCCATTGTCGTTGCCCTCTACATGTTCTTCAACTGTCGCGGTTATTTCCTGGCCGAACCCGCTTGGCTGGTGGCGGTGCTGGTGCTGGTAGTGGCCGACATGCTGCTGCAGAACTGGCTGGCACGACGTAACGTCAACAACGGATCCGACGAGGAGGGGGAATAACACCATGAAATACCTCATCCTCGGCACCGCCGGGCATATCGACCATGGCAAGACCTCCCTGGTGAAGGCCCTCACCGGCATCGATACCGACCGTCTCAAGGAGGAAAAGGCCCGGGGGATCACCATCGAACTGGGCTTCGCCCACCTGGAACTGCCGGGGGGGATCCGTTTCGGCATTGTCGACGTCCCCGGTCACGAGAAATTCGTCCGGGCCATGGTGGCCGGTGTGGGGGGCATGGACCTGGTCATGCTGGTCATTGCAGCCGATGAGGGGATCATGCCCCAGACCCGGGAGCACCTGGATATCCTGCGGCTCCTGGGGGTCCGGAGCGGCCTGGTGGCCCTGACCAAACGGGATATGGTCGAACAGGAGTGGCTGGAACTGGTGACGGAGGAGGTACGCGAGTTCGTGACCGGCAGCTTCCTGGAGGGGGCACCGATCGTGCCGGTATCGGCACGCACCGGTGAGGGGCTGGACCTGCTGCGTTCAGAACTGGGCCGGCTGGCCGGTGTCGCAGATGAAAAACGCCGGGAAGGGCATTTCCGTCTGCCGGTGGATCGGGTCTTCACGGTGGCCGGTTTCGGTACCGTGGTAACCGGCACGCTGTTGTCG
>CAZSTJ010000263.1:0-4206 GCA_964609805.1 uncultured Geobacter sp.
GAGTTGGATATTGGAGCGCTTTAAAGTGGTCAGGGAAAAAAAGATCCTTGCCGAGTGCGATGAATCACGTTCCGTTGTGCGTCGTTTTCTGGGTATGGAGGATGTGGTGCTCAGGGTTGGTGCCAGTAACGTCCCGGCAACCAGTCTGATCCCGGCCCGGCTTGGCAACTACCTGGCGGCATGTCCGCGGGTGCGGCTTGAGGTGCTGCAGGGTGACAGCCGCTCCGTCATAGAGCAGCTGCTTTCCGAAGAGATTGAGCTGGGTTTCATCGGTGGCCGCTATGAGGATGACCGTCTGCAGTTTCAGGAGATGGGTGAGGATTCCATTGTCTGCGCCGTGGCCGGCGATGGTGCGTATGCCGCAAAGAAAAGCCTCAGTCAGGCGGAACTTTGCAAGGTGCCCCTGATTGTGCGTGAACAGGGATCGGGAACCCAGAAGGCGGTCTATGAGGCGCTGGCGGGGACCTGGATCAGTCGGGAGGCGCTGCGCATTGTGGCGGTGCTGGGAAGCGGAGAGGCGGTAAAACGGGCCTTGCTGGAAAAGGCGGGCTACGCGTTTGTCTCCAGCAGGTCCATTGAGGAGGAACTTGCGGCGGGGAAACTGGCGACGGTCAGGGTACCGGGGCTGAATATCACCCGGAAATTTTATGCGGTGCACCGGTCAGGGCGGGAACTGTCGCCGGCTGCCGAGGCCTTTCTCGGCGTCATGCTGGACAAAAAAAGGTAACTCGTGATGAAGAGTGGGTGAACTATGTACTATCCAATCCCGCAGTTTCTGAACGAAAAGAGGGCACCGGAGATTTCCGGTGCCCTCTTTCATGGTGCCTGTTAGGTAGGGAGTAACTCTACTCAGCCTTGACGAACTGTCCCTTCTCGCCGCACTTCTCGCATTTCTGCGGTTTGCAGCGACCTTCCTTGCTAAATCCGCAACTGCATTTCCAGGTTGCCATAGTGTCACCTCCTTGTCTGTCGGGTTGTTTGCAATCTTCGCGAAGTGATGCTACATTTCGAACGCCTCAAATCCACCCCGGAAGGAATGCCGCCATGAGTGAACTGATCTTTGTCCTGCTGTTTTTCGGCATCCCCGGTATCTTTGGTTTCATCATGTCCCGCAAGCGGGGCAAGAACCCGATCCTGTGGGGTGTGCTCTGTGCGGTGTTCCCCTTTTTTCTCATGGTACTCAAGATGCAGTACAAGCCGAAGGATGACAAGAACAGCACCCCTCCTGCCTGATCCCGGGCGATCTCACCCGGTCTGCGCCTACTTGATGCAGACCTTCCGCACTTCCTTCAGATCCGTCAATCCCTGAATACATTTGAGGATACCGTCCTGCTTCAGGGTCGTCATGCCGTCGGCGATGGCCTGTTTCCGGATCAGCTCGATTTCCGACTTGTGCTTGATGAGCGACTTCATGGGGTCGGTTCCCTCCAGCAGTTCGTGGAGACCGAGACGCCCCTTGTATCCCGAGTCGCCGCACTTGGCACAGCCCACCGCCTTGAAGAGCCTGATACTTTTGGGATCGATGCCGGTTTTCCCGAAATCTTCCCTGCCGTACTCATCGATCAGCTCATCCCGCTCGTTATTATCGGGCGTGTACTCTTTCTTGCAATCGTTGCAGAGACGCCTGGCCAGTCGCTGGGCCAGTATGCAGAGGATGGCGTCCGAGAAGCTGAAGGGGTCCAGCTCCATGTCCAACAGACGGGTGACGGTCTCCGGTGCCGAGTTCGTATGGAGGGTCGAGAAGACAAGATGGCCGGTCAGGGAGGATTCGACGCCGATCTCGGCGGTTTCCTGGTCGCGCATCTCACCGACCATGATGACATCGGGGTCGGCACGCAGGAACGACCGGAGGGCTGCCGCAAAGGTGAAGCCGATCTTGGGGTGCACCTGCACTTGACGCAACCCCCGCTGGGTGATCTCTACCGGATCTTCGGCGGTCCAGATCTTCGTCTCCGGGGTGTTGATGACGGAGATGGCCGAATGAAGGGTGGTGGTCTTGCCGGAACCGGTGGGGCCGACCACCAGGATCAGGCCGTAGGGCTGTCTGATGCAGGCCTCCAGCACCCGGGCGTTGCGTTCGGTCAGGCCGAGCTTGTCGAAGGGGAGGGCCGCCTCGCCGGAAGCCAGCACCCGCAACACTACGTCTTCCATCTGGCCGGCGGTGGGTACGGTCGCGACACGCAGCTCGACGTTGAGCGGGCCGAATTTCTTGAAATCGATCTTGCCGTCCTGGGGCTTGCGGCGCTCCGAAATATCCAGCCCGCACATGATCTTGATTCGCGAGGGGATGGCGTATTTGTACTTGTAGGGAATCCGTTGATAGACCTGGCAGCGGCCGTCGATGCGCATCCGCACCTGGACGTCCTCCTTGCCCGGGTATGGTTCGATGTGGATGTCGGATACCTTGCGCTGGACAGCATCCATGATGATTTTATTAACCAGCTGAACGATGACGCTGTCCTGTTCCGATACCTTCTGGGATTCGGTCTCGATTTCCGGTTCGTCGCTGTTGTCCAGTTTGTTGAGCAGATCGTTGATGGAACCGGTGGAGGTGATGGCGGCGCCGTGATGGTAGAACAGGTTGACGTAATTGCCGATATCCTCCTTGAAGGCGCCGATGTAGCTGATCCGCTTGTATTCCGGATAGACGAACTTGATCGTATCCTGACGCGCCAGATCACGGGGGTCGTCCATAACGATATGGAGGATACCGTTTTCGATCTTGTAGGGGACCCACCCCTCCTTCAGCAGGCGCTCAGGCTTGACCCGCTTGAGGAGTTCGTCATCCAGCGGCGGCGAAGCAGGGTCGTAGTCGATGAATTCGGAGCCGAAGTAGAACGAGAGGTTTTTGGCCATATCCTCCTTGGTTACCCCGAATTCCCGCATCAATACCCCATCCATGCCGACTTTGGGCACGTCGGGGTGAGCCACCGCCTTTTCAATGATCTTGTCGTCTATCAGGTTCTTGTCCAGCAGGTAGTTGTAGCGGGGCATCTGCCGGATGACCTTCGTGGTGGCGGAAAGCCGGTAGATGTTGTGGATGGCGACGGAGAGGGATGAGGCCAGTTCGGTGGCGTAACTGATATCCACGTCGGTAAAGAGGGCGCCCCCTTTCTTGTTGATGATCTGGATCACCCCGAGCAGGGTCTTCTGGAATTTCATCGGCACGCAGAGGACCTGCTTCGTCACGAAGCCGGTTTTCTTGTCCCAGCTGTCATCGAACTTGAGGTTGCTGCTGATCATATAGAGTTCGTGGGCATCGTAGGCGTTCCTGATGTGGAGCGGGACGCCGGAAATGGCGCAGTAACCGGCCAGGCTGGTGTCACTGATGGGGATGACGATCTGCTGCAGTTCCGCGCCCGACTTGACCTTGGAGATCAGCAGGTTGCGCTTGGCATCTGCAACGTAGATGGTCATGCGGTCGGCATTGAACAGGGCCGCGATGCTGTCCTTGATGTGGATCAGGATGGTGTTGAGGTTGTCGGCGGAGTGGAGTTCGTTGATCTTATCCATCAACCGAATGCGGAATTCCTGCTGAGTCTTAAAATCTTCAGCTTGTTGGGCCATGGCACAATCCTGTCCTGCGAAGGGTAATAGCGCGATAAGATTACCAGATTCGTTATAATTCACAAGTGCAAACCATGCACCGTCTCTCCCGCATCGCACTCACCTCCACGTCTGCACCGTGACGTCACCTGCGGCGACCGACGTCGATGCCGTCGGCAGCTGCTGCCGATGCTTGACATTACAGGCGATAATGTTAAAAGTAACAAAATTTGTGTGAGATTTAATCGGTGCTGCAGCCATGCGAGAGGGGAACCAGGCAATGAAGTTACGGGTATTGGGGAGCGCAGGCGCGGAACTTCCAAACTTCAGGCCGCCGGCATTCCTGATCAACGACAGCCTGCTGCTGGATGCCGGCACCATCGGTTCGGTACTTTCGGAAGAGGAACAGTGGCGTCTGACGCACATCTTCATCACCCATTCCCATCTCGATCATATCCGTGCCATCCCTGCCCTGGCCGATAACATCATCATCAAGAACCTCCGCCATACGGTAGTCGTCTCCAGTATCCCGGAGGTCGTGGATGCCATGCGGCAGCATATGTTCAACAATATCATCTGGCCTGATTTCACCGTCATCCCCGACGCTGACCGGCCGGTGATTGCACTGCGCCCCATCGAATGCGGCACCGACTACCAGGT
>CAZSTJ010000264.1:0-4124 GCA_964609805.1 uncultured Geobacter sp.
GATCACCTCTTCCATGACGGTGATGATATCCTCGCGGTCGATAAAGGACATCTCGCAATCGATCTGGGTAAACTCCGGCTGGCGGTCGGCACGCAGGTCCTCGTCGCGGAAGCAGCGCACCACCTGGAAATAGCGGTCGAAGCCGGATATCATCAGGATCTGTTTGAAGATCTGCGGGGACTGCGGCAGGGCGTAGAACTGTCCCTGGTTTATGCGGGACGGCACCAGGAAGTCACGGGCCCCTTCCGGTGTCGACTTGGTCAGGAACGGGGTCTCCAGCTCGATGAAACCGTTATCGGTCAGGTACTGGCGGGTGGTCTGAGCCACCTTGGAACGCAGGATCAGGTTGTACTGCAGCTGGGGACGACGGAGATCCAGATAGCGGTACTTGAGACGGATGTTCTCGTTGACATCGCTATGTTCGTCCAGCATGAAGGGGAGCGCCTTGGAGCGGTTGAGCAGCTTGCACTCAAGGACCTGTATCTCCACCTCGCCGGTTTTCATATTAGGATTGACGGTACCCTCCGGCCGGGGAATAACCTTCCCCTTGACAGCCAGAACGAACTCGCTGCGAATGGTCTCCGCCACAGCATGGACTTCCTTGTTTACCTCCGGATCAAAGACGATCTGGGCAATCCCCTCCCGGTCACGAAGATCAACAAAGATCAGACCGCCATGGTCGCGACGGCGCAGCGCCCATCCCATCAGGATGACTTCGCTGCCGATGTCAGCTGCCCGCAGGTCACCGCAGTAATGAGAACGTTTCCAGCTTCCGAGTGTATCCATAGTATCCTCCAGATATGATTAAAGCGATCTCTCACAAAGCTCACGAAGTCTCAAAGAACACCTGAGTTACAAGCATTAAACTTTCTTTGTGTCTTAGTGCCTTTGTGTGAAAAATAGAATCAGTTGATCATCTTTCCAATGTTGCCAAAGCGGGGACGGAATTTTTCCTTGTCCCACGACCAGTATTTGATGAAGGCCAGTCCCTTGATCTTGTCCCGTTTGACGAAGCCCCAGAAGCGGCTGTCATAGGAGCGGTCACGGTTGTCACCCATCATGAAGTACGAATCGGGGGGGACCGTCACCGGGCCGAAGGTGTCCCGGGGATTCATCTCCTTGGGGATAGTCTCATTTTCCTTGTGAATCTCATGTGGATTCTCGTACGGTTTGCCGTTGACGTAAACCTTCTTGTCCTTCCCCTCAACCACGTCACCCGGGACGCCGACCACCCGCTTGATGAAATCCTTGCTGGGGTCCTCCGGATATTCGAAGACGATCACATCACCCTGACGCGGGTCACGGAGTTTGATGACCGATTTCGAGGTAAAGGGGATTTTCGTGCCGTAGATGAACTTGTTCACCAGCAGGTGATCACCGATAGCGAGGGTGTCCTCCATGGAACCGGAGGGGATTTTGAAGGCCTGCACGAGGTAGGTGCGGATAACAAGTGCCAGCAATATCGCGATGGCGATGGATTCGGCATATTCGCGGATGATGCTTTTCTTTTTATAGGGGGTCTCTTCCGCAGCACCTTCCCCTGCGGTCTGCCCCTTGTACTCTTCCATGACAAGTCCTTTTGTTCGTTATTCGTTCCCTGCGGATTTATCCTGCAATTAAACAGGTAACACCCTGTCATTTCATACTTCATAATTCATACTTCATACTTGATTCTGAATAACTATTCCACCTTCAGGATGGCCAGGAACGCCTCCTGCGGCAGTTCGACGTTGCCGACGTTTTTCATACGCTTCTTGCCTTCCTTCTGTTTCTCCAGCAGTTTGCGCTTACGGGTGATGTCACCGCCGTAACACTTTGCCAGAACATCCTTACGCATCGCCTTGACGGTCTCCCGGGCAATGATCTTGCTGCCGATGGCAGCCTGGATGGCAACCTCGAACATCTGCCGTGAAATCAGCTCCTTCATCTTGGAGACCAAATCCCTGCCGCGATAATAGGCCTTGTCCTTGTGGATGATCAGAGAGAGGGCATCTACCACCTCGCCGTTGATCATCACGTTCAGTCGAACCAGTTCACTGCGGCGATAATCGAGATGTTCATAGTCCAGGGAGGCATATCCCTTGGTGATGGATTTCAGCCGGTCGTAGAAATCAAGCACGATCTCGTTGAGCGGAAGCTCGTAAATGATCATGACCCTGGTGGGGGTCAGGTACTTGATCTCGCGCTGCACGCCGCGCTTGTCCTCGCAGAGGGCAAGGACCCCCCCGACAAATTCGTTGGGGACATGGATGTGGGCCAGGATAAACGGCTCTTCCAGGAACTCCATATGCTGCAGTTCCGGCATCTGATTGGCGCTCTGGATGGAGAAAACCTCACCGCCTGCCCTGTGGACCCGGTAGACAACGGTCGGTGCGGTGGTGATCAGGTCAAGTCCGAATTCGCGCTCCAGCCGCTCCTGAATGATCTCCATATGCAACAGTCCCAGAAAGCCGCAGCGGAACCCGAAGCCGAGGGCCACGGAGGTCTCCGGTTCGAAGGAAAAGGAGGAATCGTTCAGCTTGAGCTTGGCCAGGGCATCCCGCAGCTGTTCGTACTGGGAGGTGTCGATCGGGTAAAGACCCGAAAAGACCATCGGCTTCACTTCCTTGAATCCGTCCAACGGGATCTGACACTGACGGTGCAGCAGGGTGACCGTATCACCGACCTTGGCGTCGGCCACATCCTTGATGCCGGCGATGATGAAACCGACCTCCCCTGCCCCCAGTTCCGGCACCTCGACCATGACCGGTGCGAATATACCCACCTTGAGAGCTTCATAGGCCTTGTTGGTGGACATGAGCTGGATCTTGTCACCCTTCTTGAGGGAGCCGTCGAACAGGCGGACCAGGATGATGACCCCCTGGTACTGGTCGTACCAGGAATCAAACAGGAGTGCCTTCAGCGGCGCCGCCGGATCACCCTTGGGTGCAGGGATCTTCTTGACGATCTCTTCCAGGATCTCGTGGGTGCCGATCCCCTCCTTGGCGCTGGCCAGGACGGCATCATGGGCATCGATACCGATGATCTCCTCGATCTCGTGGATGACCCGCTCCGGCTCGGCCGCCGGCAGGTCGATCTTGTTGAGGACCGGGAACACCTCAAGATTATTGTCCAGGGCCAGGTACACATTGGCCAGGGTCTGGGCCTCGACCCCCTGGGAGGCGTCCACCACCAGCAGGCCCCCTTCGCAGGCGGCAAGGGAGCGGGAGACCTCGTAGGTAAAGTCCACGTGTCCCGGGGTGTCAATCAGGTTGAGGACATAATCGACCCCATCATTTGACCGATAATTCAAGCGGACGGTCTGAGCCTTGATGGTGATGCCCCGTTCCCGTTCCAGATCCATCTTATCCAGGAACTGATCCTGTTTCTCGCGATCGGACAGGGCACCGGTGAATTCCAGCAGCCGGTCAGCCAGGGTGGACTTGCCGTGGTCGATATGGGCGATGATCGAGAAATTGCGTATTCTGCTGAGATCCATGAAATCCTTCGGATATGTCCTGCAAATTTGAATTGCGTAGCTTAAATAAAACCACCGGGAATGTAAAGCCCTAATGGGGGTGACGGCAGCGCGCCAAAAGCAAGCACCTGTGACAGTCAAGGTTGTTCAAAAACAGGTAGATCGTCGCAACCGCAAAAAGTCCCGCGGAGGCGTAGCAGCGCTACGCCGCACAAGGAGACTTTTGAGGACGGCGGCGAGATGCCAGTTTTTCAACAACCTCTCAGAACATGAAGCGCCGCATGCTGATGTTCTGTAGAATTCCTATCCCCACCATGGAGGTGATCATGGAGGTACCGCCGTAGGAAAAGAACGGCATCGGCACACCGACAACCGGAAACAGGCCGATGACCATCCCCATATTGATGACGATGTGCCAGAAGAGCATGGCGGTGACCCCCATGGCCAGCAACGCCCCGAACCGGTCGTTACAGCGATGGGCGATATTGAGCCCCCAGAGCACCAGCGACAGGTAGAGGATGATCAGTACCATGCACCCCAGGAATCCCCATTCCTCGGCAAATACGGAGAAGGCGAAGTCGGTGTGCTGCTCCGGCAGGAAGCGAAGCTGGGACTGGGTCCCCTTGACATATCCCTTGCCGATGAAGCCGCCCGAGCCGACGGCGAT
>CAZSTJ010000265.1:0-4112 GCA_964609805.1 uncultured Geobacter sp.
GCTGGGGGCGGCTCTGGCCGAAATCACCGGCATGGACGAGGTGACCACCCAGCCGCTGGCCGGCGCCCACGGCGAGATGACCGGCATCCTGCTGATCGCCGCCTACCATGCGGCAAAGGGAAACAAGGCGAAGAAGAAGTATGTGGTGGTGCCCGATTCATCCCACGGCACCAACCCGGCCTCCGCTGCCATCGCCGGCTACGAGATCATTACTGTCCCCACCGCTCCCTACGGCGATATGGACATGGAGCTGTTCAAAAAGGCCATGAACGACGAGGTGGCCGCGGTCATGATGACCTGCCCCAACACCCTGGGGCTGTTCAACCCGCACATCAAGGAGATCAGCGACATCGCCCACAGCCATGACGCCCTCATGTACTACGACGGTGCCAACCTGAACGCCATCATGGGGAAGGTGAAGCCGGGGGACGTCGGCTTCGACGTCATCCACGTCAACCTGCACAAGACCTTCGGCACCCCCCACGGCGGCGGCGGTCCCGGTTCCGGTCCGGTGGGGGTCAAGAAGGACCTGATCCCGTTCCTCCCCCAACCCCGTATCGTCAAAGAGGCTGACGGCAGCTACGGTATCGATGGACCGGGTCCCGGTTCCATCGGCCGCACCGCCAATTTCTTCGGAAACTTCGGCGTCATGGTCAAGGCCTATGCCTATATGATCATGCTGGGAAGGGAAGGGCTGGTGCGGGCGTCGGAGCAGGCGGTGTTGAACGCCAACTATATCAAGGAGCGGCTCAAGCCGTACTATGACCTCCCCTACGATCAGACCTGCATGCATGAATGCGTCTTCTCGGCGTCGAAACAGGCGGCCGGGGGCGTTCATGCCATCGATATCGCCAAGTTCCTCATCGACCGCGGCTATCATCCGCCGACAGTCTATTTTCCGCTGATCGTCAAGGAGGCGATCATGATCGAGCCGACCGAGACCGAGAGCAAGGCGGTCATGGATGCCTTTATCGATGTCATGATTGAGGCGGCGGTGACGGCGGAGACCGATCCCCAGGCCCTCCTGGATGCGCCGCTGACCATGCCGATCTCGCGTCTCGACGAGACCAAGGCGGCCCGGGAGCAGAACGTCTGCTACCTGGGGTAGTGCCGTACGATAGTTGCAGGAGCTGTTGTGGGTAAAAAAATGCCGGGTGCGGGAAAAAATATTCCCTCCCGGCATTTTTAAGGTAAACTCCTCACATCATCCGAACGGGGAACCCTGATGTACGAATCGACCGAACGCACCGATCTTGCCGGTTATGCCTGCACCAGCGCCCTTTCACGGGGCCGCAAGCACCACGAGGAGTTCCGCGACCAGCGTCCGGCCTTCGAGCGGGACCGGGACCGGATCATCCATTGTGCCGCGTTCCGCCGGCTGGAATACAAGACCCAGGTCTTCGTCAACCATGAAGGGGACTACTATCGCACCCGACTGACCCATTCACTGGAGGTGGCTCAGATCGGCCGTGCCATCGCCCGCCGCCTGCGCCTGAACGAAGAACTGACCGAGGCCTTGGCCCTGGCCCACGATCTGGGGCACACCCCATTCGGCCATACCGGCGAGGAGGTGCTGAACCGTCTGATGGAACGTTACGGCGGATTTGAGCATAACCTGCAGTCGTTTCGGGTGGTGGACGAGCTGGAAGAACGGTATCCCGGTTTCAACGGGCTCAATCTGACCTGGGAACTGCGCGAGGGGATCATCAAACACGCCTCTCCCTACGACGCCCCGACGGCGACCATGGCGGAGTTCCTGCCGGGGACCGTCCCCTCCATCGAGTCGCAGATCATCAACTACGCCGATGAGATCGCCTACAATAACCACGACATCGATGACGGCATCAAGTCGGGACACATCACCATGGATATGCTGGAGCAGGTGGAGCTGTGGCGAAGCACCAGCGAGAGCGTGCGAAACAAGTATCCGACCATCGACGATCGCCGTCTGGTGTTTCAGACCATCAGCGCCCTGATCGGCCTGCTGATCAATGACCTCTGCAGCACGATCCGCTCCAATCTCGAGACCTTCGGCATCGCGTCACTGGATGATCTGCGTCGGGTAAACCGTTCGGTGGTGCATTTCAGCGATGACATCACCTTGCGGAACATGGAGCTGAAACGGTTCCTCTTCAACAACCTGTACCGTCATCACAAGGTCGACAAGATGCGGGTCAAGGCCGAGATCTTTATCACCCGGCTCTTCGAGACCTATCTACAATACCCGAACCTGCTTCCCCCAAAGTACCGCTCCCGTGTCGAGCGTTTCGGGCTGGAACGGACCGTGTGCGACTACATTGCAGGTATGACCGACCGGTTTGCCCTCGACGAATACAAAAGGCTGTTCGAACCCTATGAGCGTGTCTAAGACCCCCAAAACCATCATCAGTGAAAGTACGGAAGGGGAGTTTCCCCTGGCCGGCGCGTGCCCGCGGAGGAATGGAATGGCTCCCAAAAAAATCAATGTCATTATCTGGCTGGTGAAGGCAGCGGAACTGGATGTGATCCAGACCTGCTGCATGAAAAAGCTGATCGGCCTGCATTTCGACATGATCTACACCCTGCCGTACGCCATGTGTCTCAATACGGTGTCCCAGATTATCTCGACCCTGGAGATCGAAGAGGATCAGAACCTCATCTCAACCAGCCGCTTCAGCAGTATCGGTCTGATTCCCCCCCCGGAAATGGCGCTGATGCAGGAGCGGGTGGCGAACTTTGCCAAGAAGACCAGGATTAATGTGGAGATATGGAAGGATGTGGCCGGCAAGTATTACGATCTGGCGGTGCAGAAGGCCCAGGCCGGTATCTTCAAGACCTTTGCCGAATTGGGAAAGAAGCCGGGCAATGCCTATACGTTGCTGGTGGTCAACAACGACCGGATGCCTCTGCTGGAGCTGCTTGCAGAACAGCTGAACAGCGATCTCCAGGTGCCGGCCGAGGGAGAGATCGTGGAACTCCGTTTCGAAGGGCTGATCGAAGGGAAGAATGTCCGCGCCCGTCTGCTCTACGCCGCCCATGGCACCCTGAAGTAGTTCCTGTTATCTCCCCGTCAGACAAGGTTTACAGCAGATGAAACAGAAGCCCCAGGCAGAACAATACGATTTCTTCGCGTTCCTTTCCCGCATGCGCTACATCAGTCGCTGGGGACTGATGCGCAACACTGTGCCGGAGAACATTCAGGAACACTCCCTGGATGTGGCGGTTATCGCCCACGCCCTGGCGGTGATCCGCAATACCTGGTTCGACGGCACCCTCGATCCGGGACGGATCGCCCTCTTTGCGGTCTTCCACGACGCCAGCGAGATCTTCACCGGTGACATGCCGACCCCGGTCAAGCATTTCAATCCAAACTTCAAACGTTCCTTTCATCAACTGGAGGACCGGGCCCGCCGCAAGCTGCTGGGGATGCTCCCACCGGAACTGGCGGAACAGTACGAGCCGCTGTTCTTTTTCGAGGGAGATGCAGATTGCGCGGCACTGGTGAAGGCGGCCGACAAGATATCGGCCCTGGTGAAGTGCATCGAGGAGGAGAAGAGCGGCAACCTGGAATTTCGCCGGGCCCGGCTGGAGCACGAGGAGAACCTGGCTGCCAGTCCCCTGCCGGAGGTCCGCTATTTCCTGGAGAAATTCCTGCCGGGGTACCGGCTGTCGCTGGATGAGCTGAACCTGGGGTAGCCCCTGTACTCTCACAAAGGCACAAAGGACACAAAGAAAAATCGGTTGGTTAACCTTTTGAAATGTTATGTTTTCTTTGTGACTTTGTGTGCTTGAGCGAACGAAGTGAGCGGGTGAGGCAAGCCTTCTCAAATCTTGTGGTCGAAAAAAATAAACGCAACCCTCTACGAGAAGGTTGCGTTTTTTGTTTGTCGATGAATGTGTCTCACCTGATCAGGCGATGATGTATCCCTTGACCGCCTCTTCGTCGAGGGAGTTTGTGACCGTCATCATCTGTTCGCCGCCATCAATGCGCCGGCTGATCCGGCATTCGGCCCCTTTGTCGGCCTTGGTGTAGCGCAGCAGTATCCGGGCAGCCAGGTCGATGCAGGCGGGATCCTGCACACCGATCACCACCCCCACCGGGGTGTTGCCATCCTCCCAGGTCAGTGCAGCCT
>CAZSTJ010000266.1:0-4106 GCA_964609805.1 uncultured Geobacter sp.
CATCAACGGTATCGGGGAACGGGCCGGCAACTGCTCGCTGGAGGAATTCGTCATGATCCTCCGCACCCGCAAGGACATCCTGCCGTTCGCCTGCAATGTGAACACCGAGCTCCTGACCCCGGCCAGCCGCCTGCTGACCAGCATCACCGGTATCGGCGTTCAGCCCAACAAATCCGTGGTGGGGGCCAACGCCTTTGCCCACGAGGCCGGCATCCACCAGCACGGCATGCTGATGGAGAAATCCACCTACGAGATCATGACCCCGGAATCGGTCGGCCTTTCCACCAGCTCCCTGGTGCTGGGCAAGCACTCCGGCCGCCACGCCTTCATCAAGCGTCTGGCCGAGCTGGGCTTCGAGTTGGATGGCGAGAAACTCAATCGCGCCTTTGACCGCTTCAAGGCCCTGGCTGACCTGAAGAAGGAGGTCTTCGACGAGGATCTGGAAGCCATCGCCGCCGAAGAGTCGCGTCTGGAGGACAAATACAAACTGGACCACATCACCGTGACCTGCGGTTCCTTCGCCGTGGCCACCGCCACGGTGCAGCTGGAGATCGACGGCGAGGCGGTGCGTACGGCAGAACTGGGCGACGGGCCGGTGGATGCGACCCTCAAGGCCATCCGCAAGCTGACCAAGTCCAAGTCCAAGCTGATGCAGTATAACGTCGGCTCCATAACCGGCGGCACCGATGCCCAGGGCGAGGTCACCGTCCGTGTATCGGAGGGGAGTCACACCGTGGTCGGCAAGGGGGCTTCCACCGACATCATCGAGGCGTCGGCCAAGGCCTACATCCACGCCCTGAACCGCCTCAACTTCAAGCAGAAACGCCTGAACGAAGGGGTCTAGACCCGAGAGGCACAACAGCACGCACGGCATCCGGGGGATACGCTCCGGGTGCCGTTTTATTTTTGCCCCCTCTGAACATCTTGCATCGGCACGAAGACAGGTCTAAAGTTGACTTTCATTTGAAATGCCATACCGACGGAACCCCATGAACTCACAGACGAACAAACCCGAACTACTGGCCCCCGCCGGATCGCTGGAATCCTTTTTCGCCGCTATGGAAAAGGGGGCCGATGCCGTCTACGCCGGTCTGCAGGATTTCTCCGCCCGGGCCCGGGCCAAGAACTTCTCCCTGGCCCAGATGGAACGGATGTTGGCCTATGCCCATGCCCACGGCCGGCGGATCTACATCACCCTCAACACCCTGGTGAAGGAGCATGAACTGCCCCAGCTGGTGGATACCCTGTCCGCACTGGCGGCCATGCGGGTCGACGGTGTCATCCTCCAGGATCTGGCGGTGGCGCGGCTGATCCGCAACCATTTCCCCTCCATCCCGCTGCACGCCTCCACCCAGATGACGATCCACAATACCGAAGGCGTCCGGATGCTGCAGGGGCTCGGTTTCCAGCGGGCGGTGCTGGCCCGGGAACTGGCCCTGGACGAGGTTGCCGCCATTGCCGCGGCCACACCGGTGGAGATCGAGACCTTCATCCATGGTGCCCTCTGTTTCTCGGTCTCCGGGCAATGTTTCTTCTCCTCCTACCTGGGGGGACACAGCGGCAACCGTGGCCGCTGCGCCCAGCCCTGCCGACGCCTCTACGATCACCGGGGCAAGCAGGGGCACTACTTCTCCACCAGCGACCTGTCGGCCATCGATCTGCTGCCTGACATGGTCCGGGCCGGGATCCGGTCCCTCAAGATCGAGGGGCGGATGAAATCGGCCGAGTACGTGGCCAGTGTCGTCGAGGCCTACCGGACCGTCCTGGATGCCGACGAGCGGGGCCTCCCGACGGCCCTCAAGTCCGCCAAGGAGATCCTCAAGTTCTCCTTCGGTCGTACCCCCACCAAGGGGTTCCTGGCCTCCCAGCAGCCGGATGACATCGCCAACCCGTGGCAGAAGGGGGGCACCGGCCGCTTCGTGGGGCAGATCAGGAGCATCCGCGGCAACCGTCTCATCTTCGAGACCCGCGACCCCCTCCATGTGGGGGACCGGCTGCGGGTGCAGCCGAAAACCGATATGGCAGGCCAGGCCTGGACCGTGCGTGAACTGTATCTTGGACAGAAAAAGGTCATGGAAGCCCGTGCGGGGAGCAGCGTGGAGGTGGAAACACCCTTCCGCTTCGAAGCCGGCGACTCCATCTACAAGGTATCCTCCCGGGAGGCCTTCACCCTCAGCGAGAATGCCTGTCAGCGGCGGCTGGAATCGGTCCAGGGTGACAAGATCCCCTGCCGGCTGAAACTCACCATGAACGGGGAGTCTCTCATCATCGACGCCGAGGCCTCCGGTGGTAGCCATCGATTCGAATTTCCGCTCGGCCCGTTGGAACCCTCCCGCAGCAGCGACATGGAGGGGGTACTCAGGTCCCAGTTCGCCAGGACCGGCGACACCCCGTTCGTGCTGGAGTCTCTGGAAGCCCCCGGGTTCCCCCCGGTCCTGATTCCTTCGGCACTCTTCAAGGAACTGCGCCGGGAGCTCTACCGCCGGCTGGCCGGGGCGGTAACCGAATCAGCCCGGGAGCTGGGCCGGGCTGCCCGGGAACAGGCACTGCGCGACATCCGCTCCCGCCAGGGGGGACAGCCCCGTCCCGCCGGAGGTGAGCGGCTGGCTGTCGTCATGGAACATCCCCGGGACTGGCGCTATCCGCTGCTACAGGGAGCCGACATCACGGTCATCCCCCTCTCCAAGGCCGCTATCCACGGTTTGTCGGGGGCGGTACCGAAGATGCGCGGATCGGAAGCCAAGGTCATCTGGCAACTCCCCTTCATAATCTTCGATCGTGATATGCCGCTCTACCGGGACACGGTCCGCCAGCTGCACGGTGCCGGCTTCCGCCGTTTCGAAGCGGCCAACCTGGGACATTTCGCCCTGCTCCAGGGGTTGGAAGGGGTTCAGATCTCCGCCTGGCACCGCTGTTTCTCCCTCAACTCCCAGGCGATGGAGGCCTGGCGGGAGCTCGGGGCAGGAACGGTCACCCTCTACCTTGAGGATGACGCCGCGAACCTGGCGGCGCTGCTGACTGTCGATCTGCCGGTGGAGCGGCGAATCATCGCCTATGCCCCCCTGCCGGTCATGACCACCAAGATCAGGATGAAGGATGTCCACAGCAACACCCCGCTCCACTCGGACCGGGGAGAGGCATACCGCGTCACGACCCGTGACGGGCTGCAGACCATCACCGCCGCCACCCCGGTTTCCCTGACGGCGCGCCACGCGGAGCTGCGCGCCAAGGGGTGCGGCTCGTTCCTGATCGACCTGCGGGAAGCACCGCGGGAGGAGTGGAACGACATCATCGCTGCCTTCCGGGGGAACCGGGCCATTCCCGGCACCACCGAGTTCAATTACGGGGCTGAACTGATATGATCCGGACCGCCTTCGCCATAACCCTCCTGCTGTTCCCGCTGGTAACGGAGGGGCATGCCGGCCGGTTGATCGAGGGGACGGTTCGAACGGTTTATGACGGCGACACCGTTCTGCTTTCTACCCGTGAGGGAAGCCGGATCAAGGCCCGCCTCTACGGCATCGATGCCCCGGAGACCGCCAAGCCGGACAAACCGGGGCAGCCCTTCGGAGAAGCAGCCAAGATCACACTCAAATCCAAGGTCAACGGTCGGCGGGTATCTGCAGAGGTCATGGAGATCGACCAGTACCGGCGAGCGGTGGCCGTCATCCGGCTGGACGGCCGGGACATCAATCGGGAGATGACCGCCGAGGGAATGGCCTGGGCCTACCGTCACTACCTGCAGGGAGCCTATGCCTCGGAATACATCGGTGCCGAAGAGCGGGCCCGCAGCAAACGCCTTGGCCTCTGGCGCGACGTCAATCCGCAGCCCCCTTGGGAGTTCCGACGATTACTGACCGGAGGCCGCCATTCCAATTATCGCCGATAATATTTAGCGCTTATTCGACGGTATCCCTCGAGCATAGAATCCGCTAGATCGTGCATAAGAACGCGGACCGTTCTTTATTTCACACAGCTGCCATCCTTGAATCACTTATCATCAACGCTTTATCAATCTCTAGAGCGAGTGACAATAAGAAAGCCCCGCCGGAACCGGCGGGGCTTTCTTATTGTACATCTTACTTGGATATTACCGGTCTAGTACA
>CAZSTJ010000267.1:0-4072 GCA_964609805.1 uncultured Geobacter sp.
CCTCCTTTGGTGTGCGTGCTATAGGTAAACTCCCTAAAAAGGCGGGGGTGGGTGGCGCCCACCCCCGAATTGAAGGAGGGACAGCTTAGGGGAGATTGATGTCGAGCTGCGTTGTGAAAGTCGGCTTGCCACCGGTGAGTGTCGTCTGACCTGGATTGTAGATATCCACGCCTACGAGTAGGGACACATTTTTCGAAAATGCCCATGAACCACCGAAGCTGAGAGCACCGTTATAGTTTCTGCCGCTCATATAATCGACTGCAAGCCAGAGCTTATCAGATATTTCAGGCATAGCACGGTCCCAGGAAGCGAGGATACCGTTGTTGATCTTCTTGCCCAACTGTTTCTCGGCACCGTTGTAACCACCAACTGAAATCCGGCCGATCACAGGGAACGTTTTTGCCACGACACCGTATGCAATATTCTGCATTGTGTTGCCAGCCTCACCGCGGTCAAAGGTACCAATGTTGTACATACCTGCGGCGACTGCCGGCAGTCCTTTAATGCCAAAGGCATCTTCCGGAATCCCGGCCTTGAAGTTAAACATCATGGGATGTTTAGCCTGATTGCTGGCCCCACCAAGATTGTCCGTCAGGTAATCCACACCGAGCTCAAGCTTGAAGTTTTCAAAAGGAAGAACACCGGCAGTCACACCGAGATCATAGTAGTTTGGACCCGCATTCGCGGCATCAGAAAAGCGGATGTAATTGTCGATACCAATATTTACTTCCTTGAAGCCTTTGACATCAGTTGAGGGAATCCAGATCTGGGTGGAGGGGGTTGCCAGGGCCACACTGCTTGCCAATGCCACGATTGCCGATGCTGCTGCGAGAATTCTTGTGAGTTTCATCTTGTCTCTCCTTTTCATCGTTGATTTTGAACGGTGATTGGATGAAAGCTTCGTTGGTCCCATCGTGCACGTTCTGTAGAGTAAGTATGTTGTTGGCCACAACCAGCTGCTTTGCGTATTCGTGTCTTCTGACCAGTGAAAGCACAACCTGTGCCAAGTATTTATTTATGTTTAATTACAGCAAGTTATGCCGAAAATGCACGATACAGCCAAAATTACAGGCCACACATCTGCATGAAATTTGTGCAGCGAATCGGCACAACAAATCGGCAACCCAGGGCACTGCTGACTGCCATCTTCCCGGTAACACCTGTCGTGACAAGAAGTTACGGCAATTGCCCAAACTCTGTGCAGCAGCGGAAACCCTTTGACGTGGAAGGATTTTTTCGGGTAGGTTAGGGCACCAGGTCGGCACCCCGCAGGGTGCACCGGCTGCTCCTGAAGGTTGCCACGATCACGTGGGGCCGTCGGAGTCATATCCCTCGGAGGTGAGCGCGATGATCCCGGCCGCCAAGCTCAATGAGATCCCCAATTTCGGTAAGAAGGTCGTTTCGGTATCCGGCCAGGAGATCCTCCTGGTCAACATCAAGGGAAAGATCTACGCGGTCGAAAACGAATGCCCCCATCAGGGGAGTCCCATGAACGCCGCCGTGGTGAAGGACGGGGTCATCTCCTGTCCCCGTCACGGTTACCGGTTCAACCTCGACACCGGGGTCTGCAGCGATCATCCCGAATGTATCCTCAAGGTCTACCCGGTAACCATTGACGGTGATAACGTCCTGGTGGAGCTGGGGTAGACCTTGGACCATGTCCTGACAGGGCTGTTCATCGCCGCCACCGTCCTGCTCTCTCTCGCCGCGGCAGGGCATTCGCTGCTCTACAAGCGGGACGCCCGTTCCGCACTGGTCTGGACGGTTCTGAATCTGACTCTGCCGCTGGTCGGACCGTTCTTTTACTGGTGTCTCGGCATCAACCGCATCTCCCGGCGGGCCCGCAGCTGGCAGGAAAGCGGCCGCCGCCTGAGCGGTACCGTCATCTATCCACTCGAGATGTACCGGGGGGACGGCCCTCTCTTCCCGGCGGGGGCGGACCACCTCCGCGACCTGAGGATACTGTGCGACCGGGTCGTCGCCACCCCCCTGCGGGACGGCAACCGTATCACCCTGTTGGAAAACGGGGACCAGGCCTATCCCGCCATGCTGGTTGCCATCCGGCGTGCCCAGGAAAGCATCAACCTCTCCAGCTATATCTTCGATGCCGACGGCATCGGTGCCGACTTTGTGGAACACCTCTCCCAGGCCGCCGGCCGCGGCGTGGCGGTGCGGGTCATCATCGATGCCCTGGGGGAGAAATACAGCCGCATCTCCCCGGCAAAGGCATTTCACGGCACTGCCGTCAAGCTGGAGCGCTACCTGCCGCTCCGGCACGGCGCCTACATCAACCTCCGCAACCACCGCAAGAGCCTGATCATCGACGGCCAAGAGGCCTTTACCGGCGGCATGAACATCCGGGGCAGACACATGCTTTCCTCCGTCGAACCGGGACAGGCCCAGCACGACATCCATTTCGCGGTCCAGGGACCGGTGGTGGCTGACCTGCAGCGTTCTTTCCTGGAGGACTGGCACTTCGTTACCGGAGAGCGGCTGACCAGCCCGCAGTTCTTCCCGGCCATCGAGCCCCAGGGCAATGCCCTGGTCCGCTGCATCAGCGACGGTCCGGACAAAGAGTTCCGCAAGCTGGAGCAGATCATCATGGGGGCGCTTTCCTGTTCGGCGCGGTCGGTCGGCATCATGACCCCCTATTTCATCCCGGACCGGCCGCTGATCACCGCCCTGATCACGGCCGCTCTCCGGGGGGTCGACATCCGTATCGTACTGCCGGGGGAAAACAATCTCCCGTTTGTACAATGGGCGGGCCAGGCGGTCATGGGGGAGCTGCTTGACGCAGGCATCAGATTTTACTATCAGCCCCCCCCCTTCGTGCACAGCAAACTGATGCTGGTTGACGACATCTGGTCCCTGATCGGTTCAGCAAACCTGGACAGCCGCAGCCTGCGCCTCAATTTCGAGCAGAACCTTAGTGTTCTTGACGCCGCTTTTGCGTCCCGGCTCAAGCAGCACTTCGACCGGGCACTGCAGCAGTCCCGTGAGATCTCCCTGGAGGATCTGGAAAACCGGCCGGTGCCGGTGAAACTGAGGGACGGCATCTGCCACCTCTTTTCACCGTACCTGTAGATCATCAGCATAGGTTTCACGCAGGAGACGCGGAGGCAGTCGAGAACAACCGTACCCCCTATCATCTTTCACTATTCTCCAAGGAGGATCACCAACATGCTGACACTCAAAGACCCCACCCTGCTGAAACAGCTCTGTTATCTCGGCGGTATTTGGGCCGCCGCCGATGGCGGCGGAACCATCAACGTCACCAACCCGGCCACCGGGGAGATCATCGGCACAATTCCTAAAATGGGGGGCGCCGAGACCCGCCGGGCCATCGAGGCGGCCGATGCTGCCCTTCCCGCCTGGCGCGCCCGGACCGCCAAGGAACGTTCTGCGATCCTGCGCCGCTGGTTCGAACTGATGATGGCCAACCAGGAGGATCTGGCAATCATCATGACCGCCGAGCAGGGGAAACCGCTGGCCGAATCCCGGGGGGAGATCGCCTACGCCGCCGCCTTCATTGAATGGTTTGCCGAGGAGGGGAAGCGGATCTACGGCGACACCATCCCGGGGCATGCCGCCGACAAGCGCATCGTGGTGATCAAGGAACCGATCGGCGTCTGCGCCGCCATCACTCCCTGGAACTTTCCGGCCGCCATGATTACCCGCAAGGCGGGCCCGGCCCTGGCCGCCGGCTGCACCATGGTGGTCAAGCCGGCCACCGCCACCCCCTTCTCGGCCCTGGCCCTGGCGGAGCTGGGCGAACGGGCCGGCATCCCGTCTGGTGTCTTCAGTGTGGTCACCGGCTCGGCCGGCGCCATCGGAGGCGAGATGACCGCCAACCCGATCGTGCGCAAGCTGACCTTCACCGGGTCCACCGAGATCGGCAAGGAACTCATGTCCCAGTGCGCCGCCACCGTCAAGAAGGTCTCTCTTGAGCTGGGGGGGAACGCCCCCTTCATCGTCTTTGACGACGCCGATCTGGACGCCGCCGTGGAGGGGGCCGTGGCCTCCAAGTACCGCAACACCGGCCAGACCTGCGTCTGTACCAACCGCCTCATCG
>CAZSTJ010000268.1:0-4054 GCA_964609805.1 uncultured Geobacter sp.
GCTCCGTGTTTCAGCAGGTGTAGATTCTATTTCTTTGCCGCAGGTTGTGCTGCCGGTGCTGCCGCGGGGGGTGCCCCTTCCGCCGGTTTGCTGCCGAACGGCACCGCCTTGACCTGGGTGCCGGGGCGCCCCTTCTGCAGCCCCTCGACGATAACCCGGTCGCCCGCTTTCAAACCTTCGCCTACCAGCCAGTTGTCGCCGACGGTCCGGATTACCTTGATCGGTCGTGGCTCCACCTTCTCTTCCGCACCGACAACCATGACCAGCGCCTCCCCCTTGGGGTTGCGGGTTACACCGCGCTGGGGCACCAGGATGGCCTGCTCGTTGACCCCCTCCTCAACCACGGCCCGGACGAACATGCCGGGGAGCAGGGTTTGCTTCGGATTGGGAAAGTCAGCTCGCAGGGTGATGGAGCCGGTGCTCGGGTCCACGGCCACTTCGGAGAACTTGAGTATGCCCGGTTGCGGGTAAGGGGTGCCGTCCTCCAGCAGCAGTTTGACGCGGGCCTGGGCGGCGGCACTGTCCTTCTTGAGCAGGCCGCTGGAAAGGTTCTGTTTCAGCTTGAGCAGTTCAGCGCTGGACTGGGTGACATCTACATACATGGAGCTTAGCTGCTGGATCGTGGCAAGTGCGCCCGCCTGATTGGCGGTGACCAGAGCCCCGTCGGTGACGGTGGAACGGCCGATCCTGCCGGAGATGGGGGCCGATACCTTTGTGTAGGCCAAGTTGATGCGGGCCGTTTCCACGGCAGCCTTGGCGGCGGCCACATCGGCCTCGGCCTGCTTGAGGGCCGCCTGGGTGTCATCGTTGTCCTGCTGGCTCACCGCCTTGATCTTGACCAGATCCTGGTAGCGCTGCGCCTTGAGGCGTATGGTTCCCTGGGTGGCCTCGGCCCGGGCCTGGGCCGCCCTGGCGCTGGCGTAGGCGGCCTCGTAGCTGGCCGGGTCGATCTGGTACAGCAGCTGTCCGGCCTTGACGTCGCTTCCTTCGGTGAAGACCCGCTTCTGGATGATGCCGCTCACCTGGGGGCGCACCTCTGCCACCAAACGGGGGACGGTGCGTCCCGGCAGTTCGCTGGTCAGTGCTACCCGTTGGGGCTGAATGGTTACAATGCCTACCTCGGGTGGTCCTGCAGGCGGTTTCTGGGGAGCGGCCTTCTGACCGCAGCCGGCCAGCAGCAGGGTTGCGGCAAAGATCATGGCACCTGTCTGGATTGTTTCTCTTACGGTGATGCGCATAGACACCTCATTTTTCTTATTATTAAGTAATCAAGCCGAATGTCGTTTTTGTTTGTTAAATGTGTGGATGCTACCGTCTGACCGCATCCCAGCACGCCTCTACCGTGCGGACTATGGTCTCCTCATCCAGCTGGACGAAGCCGAGAATGTGGTCCCGGGCAACGGTTACGATGGGGCCGAAGGCCAGGTCAAAGAGGATTACCAGCGGGAAGTCCTTGAGGACCTGTTGAGCCATTCCCTGCTCAAACAGTTCTTTGAAAACATTGCATCCTCCCTCCCGGTTGCCGAGTAGTTTGTCGCGACGGACTGCAACGCCGTAGGGGGAGTTGTGGAACTGTTCCACGTAGCGGAAGATCAGCGGGTTTTCGACGAAATAGCGCAGCAGGGATGTGCCGAGGTGAAGGAAACGGGCCCGGAACGGAGATTCCGTCGTGTACCCCTCCATGAGGAACTGTTCCATCCGCTCTTCGATCTCCCGGTATAGCTCAGTGATGAGGACATCCCTGTTCTCGAAATAGCGGTAGATCGTGCCGGCTCCCACGCCGGCCCGCTCGGCGATCATGGCCATGGGAGCACCATGGAATCCTTGCTCGGCGATCAGTTCCAGCGAGGCCTTTACGATCTCTTCGCGTTTGTCACCCTTTGACATGTGCTTTCCTTTGAAAACAGAATGAACGTTCATTCCGTTTTAGCGTAAGGCAGATCGATTTGTCCAGCAGTTTTTTTAATGAACTACGAGGAAATTTCTACGATGGTGCCGCCGGGGTTGAGTTTGAAACGGCTGCCGCGCCACGCCACGCGGTTGCCGAGGAAGGAGAGGGCCCAGGTGCAGAAGGCCAGCAGGTCCCGCAGTGGGAGGAGCCAGAGCCAGCGGGGAAACAGCAGATCTTTGACGAAAGCGCGGCTGTAGAGAGAGGTGACAATCAAACGGGTGCCGTACAACAGGACGATTGCAGCCAATCCGACGCTGGCCGTTGGTGCAATCAGCAGCGCCAGCAGCAGGGCCGGGAAGGGGAGGGTGATGCCGGAAGCCAGATAGCCGGCGGGGCGGCTTACCCGCATGGTCCGAGCCCAGCGCAGCTGCCGGGAAAGGACGCTTCCCAGGCTTTCGGCGTGCATCATGCTCTCCACGAAGCAGCCGTCCAGGGCGATCCGCCACCCGGCGCGATGAATCTTGTTGCCCAGTTGGTAGTCATCGGCCAGATAGTTCACCAGCGCTTCGAAACCACCGATATCAGCCAGGGCCGCGCGGCGCACCGCCATGGAGGCGCCCAGGGCGAAGGAGAGGCCTTCCAGCTGCAGAGCTACCAGCACGTTGGGGATCATCTCGGTCGTGAAGCCGGTGGCTTCGACCGCCGTGGCGCAGTTGGCGACGGCGGAGGTCCGGTAGAGGGAGGTCACCAGACCGACTTGTGGATCGGCAAAGTGGGCCGTGACCGAGGCCAGGTAGTCCGGTGTCACCCGGATATCGCTGTCGCAGACGATGATAATGCCATGCTTGGAGCTCGGGAAGGCGTTTATCAGGTTGCAGACCTTGTAGTTCGGCCCGTGGATGGCAGGATTGACGACCAGCGTGATGTCGACTCCCGGGAAGTCCGCCATCAGCTGCCGGACCACCGGCACCACCGGATCCTGCTCCGAGGCGGCGGCAAATAGTATCTGCAGATCGCCGGCATACTGTTGACGACAGAAGGAGGCGAAGTTCTCATAGCTGCCGGCGTCCATCCCCTTGACCGGTTTGAGGATGGTGACTGCTGGGACCGGGGACTGGGGAACAGGAACTGGTGATAATAACGCGGCAATGCTGAAGGAGTTTTCAGGTCCCCGGTCCCCCGTCCCTCGTCCCTGCCTGAAAAATCGCTGTCCGCACCAGAGGGAGATCAGGCTGTAGGCGGTTGCCGGCAGGACGGCTATGAACGGCAGCAGGGTGCGCAGCATCAGGGGGCTTTCTGGATCAGGATGAAATAGGGTGCATCGGCGGCGACATTGAGTTGCCCCATGCGCCAGACATGGGCCGTGCCGGGAGCCAGGGAGCCACTCCACTCCTCCACCGCAGCCCGCTCGGCCGCTCCTCCGGCATGGCCGGGGTAGATCGTGACGGCGATGATGCCGCCCGGTTGTAACAACTCAAGGGCCTGCCCGAGTGCCGTCAGGGTCGATTCGGGCCGGGTGATGACGGAACGATCGCCCCCCGGCAGGTATCCCAGATTGAAGACCGCGGCACTGACCGGCCCGGTCACGTAGTCAGCGAGAGTTTCATGGCCGGCTTCTACCAGGACCACCCGCTCCCGCAGTCCGGCTTCATCAAGCGCATGGGCGGTCCGTTCCAGGGCTGGTCGCTGGATATCAAAGCCCCAGACCCGGCCGGCGGGGCCGGTCAGACGGACCAACAGCAGGGTGTCGTTGCCGTTGCCGCAGGTGGCGTCGATCACGGTATCCCCCGGTCGGACGTACCGGTGCAGCAGCAGGTGCGACATCGGTACCGGCCCTCGGAGAATCGGTATATGAGTATCGGTGTTCATGGAAGGAGGAAGACTAGCAGAATCGGGATCGGTTTGCCAGAGCGAATCCCGGATTAGTGGTCTCGCGCAAAGCTCGCGAAGGACGCAAAGTAAAATCAGTTTGTTATCAAGTTGCGGCCATTCACCAGGATGTTAAGGCCTTTGTTCTTATAAGCATTTGACTTTCTTGGTGACCTTTGCGCCTTTGCGCGAGTAACTGCCGTTTTAGGTTTATTTGTTTGCATGGCCAAGCGGAACGGGTTACTAACAGGAGTATGATACTCAGGAAAACAGTTACAGCCAACGAAGCAGCGG
>CAZSTJ010000269.1:0-695 GCA_964609805.1 uncultured Geobacter sp.
GCCCCACCTCGGGGGAGTACCTGCTGGACGGACTGGACGTGGGGGCAATGGACACCAACCGGCTGGCGGACATCCGCAACCGGAAACTCGGCTTTGTCTTCCAGGGATTCAACCTCCTGGCCCGCACCCCCGCCGTGGAAAACGTGGAACTGCCGCTGGTCTATGCCGGACTGGGTTCGAAAGAGCGCCGAGTCAAGGCACTGGCCGCCATGGAGCAGGTAGGTCTGGCCGGCAAGGAGCTCAACCATCCCAGCCAGCTCTCCGGCGGTCAGCAGCAGCGGGTCGCCATCGCCCGGGCTCTGGTCAACTCCCCGGCGGTGATCCTGGCCGACGAGCCGACCGGTAACCTGGACAGCCATACCACGGTGGAGATCATGAACCTCTTCACCTCCCTTAACCAGAGCGGGATCACCATCATTATGGTCACCCATGAGCATGACGTGGCCGAATATGCCGGCAGGCAGATCACCTTTAAAGACGGCAATATCATCAATGACACAAAATCATGACACATCCGCTGCCGGAAATGTACCGGACCCGATAACATGGACTTCCTCCAGACCCTCAAAATAGCCCTCCGGGCCCTGCGCACCAACAAGATGCGCTCCTTCCTGACCATGCTCGGCATCATCATCGGCATTGCCGCCGTGATCGCCATGATGGCGGTCGGCTCCGGGGCGAGCTACGTCATCTCC
>CAZSTJ010000269.1:705-4010 GCA_964609805.1 uncultured Geobacter sp.
ACATCATCCTGGTGCTCCCCGGTTCCACCACCAGCGGCGGCCTCCGTTCCGGCAGCGGCGGTGCCCAGACCCTCACCAGCGATGACGTCAAGGCGATCATGGCCGAATGCCCCTCGGTCGAGACGGCGGCACCGACAGTGCGCAGTTCCGGTCTGGTGGTGTACGGCAACATGAACTGGTCCACCGTCATCATGGGTACCACACCGGAACTGTTCGACATCCGGGAGTGGGGGGTGGTCAGCGGCCGCACTATCGGCCAGCAGGATGTGGACGGGGCGGCCAAGGTCTGCCTGCTGGGACAGACCGTTGCCGAAAACCTCTTCGGCTCTGCCGATCCGGTCGGCCAGATCATCCGGATCAAGAAGGTTCCTTTCACGGTCATCGGCCTGCTGGAACGCAAGGGGCAATCCCCCCAGGGTACCGATCAGGATGACTCCATCTTTGTCCCGCTGCGTACCGCCCAGCGTAATCTGGTCCGCGGCCAGCGCAGCAACACCATCGGCGCCCTGATGGTGAAGGCGAAGAGCGAGGCGCTCCTGCCCAAGGCCGAAGCGGAGATCAACAGCCTGCTCAACCAGCGTCACCGCATCACCAACGGCAAGGAACCGGACTTCTCCACCCGCAACCTGTCGGAACTGTTGGCGGTGGCAGAACAGTCGGCCAAGGCCATGTCGCTGCTCCTGGGGGCGGTAGCCTCCATCTCGCTGATCGTGGGGGGCATCGGCATCATGAACATCATGCTGGTCTCCGTCACGGAGCGGACCCGCGAGATCGGCATCCGCATGGCCATCGGTGCCCGCAGGAACGCAATCCTGATGCAGTTCATGACCGAGGCGGTGCTGCTGACCATGCTCGGCGGCATCATCGGCATCCTGCTGGGTGCCGGAGGGGCCACGGTTGTCTCGAGACTCCTGGACTGGCCGACCCTCATCTCGGTATCGTCCATTACCATCGCCTTTTTCTTCTCCGGAGCGGTGGGGATCTTCTTCGGCTTCTACCCGGCCCGCAAGGCGGCCGGACTCAACCCCATCGATGCACTGCGCTATGAATAATCCGCTCCATCACCGGATAACCGGCGAGCCGCTCTTCGAATGCAGCTTCCCGATCCGCTACCACGAACTGGACAGCCATGGCCAGCTGCGCCCGGTAACCCTGCTCAACTGTGTCCAGGATGCCGGCGGCATCCACGCCGCCCGACTGGGGGTATCGGTCCGTGACCTGCGGCGCCAGGGTCTGACCTGGGTCCTCTCCCGGGTACATCTCGACGTGGAGCGCTACCCCCACGCGGACGACGTGGTCAACGTACTGACCTGGCCATCCACCCGGGAAGGGCTCTTTTCCTGTCGCGAATTCGAGATGCGCGATAAGGAGGGGAAACTCTTCAGCCGCGCCACCAGCTCCTGGGCGGTGCTCAATCTGGCCACGCGCCGGCCGGTGCGGCTGCAGGATTGCCTGCCGGAGTATCCCCTCACCGAGCGGCGCGCCATCGATGACGATTTCGCCTCACTGCCGCTTTTTCCCGAACCGGCGGGGGACACACTGCGGGAGCTGCCGTTTCTGGTACGCCGCAGCGACCAGGACAGCAACCGGCACGTGAACAATACCGTCTACAGCGACTGGGCCCTGGAAGCCGTTCCTGATGCTGTTGCCGAAGGACACCTGCAGAGCATCGAGATCTCCTTTCGCGCCGAGGCGGTCTACGGCGACAGCATCGTCTCCCGCTGCGTCAGCCGCCCCGACGGCTCCGGCACCGAATGCCTGCACCAGATCGTCAACAACAGGGACGGCCGTGAGCTGGCCCGTCTGAGAACCCGCTGGAAAGGAACGCACCACCCATGACCGACTGTTTCATGTGCCGCCGCTGGGAGTATGACCGCGACCTGCAGATCGTTGAACTCGACCATTCCTACGTTATCCTGAACCGTGACCAGTTCTTCCCCGGCTATACCCTTCTCTTTACCAAAGAGCATGTCACCGAGTTGTTTCATCTGGACCGCGAGGTCAGGACCGGCCTGATGGAGGAGGTCAGCCGGGTGGCCGCCGCCCTGTACGAGGTCTTCCAGCCGGCCAAGATCAATTACGAACTGCTCGGCAACATGGTGCCCCACATCCACTGGCATCTGGTCCCCCGTTTTGCCAGCGAACCGCTCTGGCCCCGCCCGATCTGGTCCGAACCGCACACCGAAGTCATGCTGCCCCCCGGGGAATATGACATACGCATCGCACAGATCAGGGGGGCTCTCAGGTGATCCGTCCCTTCACCCATACCCTCCTGAACGGGCTGCGGGTCGTCTGCGTCGAGATGCCCCACCTGCATGCCGCGGAACTGGCGGTCTACCTCAAGGTCGGCGGCCGCAACGATCCCCCGGGCAAGAGCGGTCTGTCCCATTTCCTGGAGCACATGCTGTTCCGGGGTACGGAGGAGTTTGCCACCTCCCTCGAGATCGAAAATGCCTTCGAGGCGATCGGCGGTGCCCCCAACGCGGCCACCGACGCCGAATCCACCTGCTACTATTCCCGCCTCCACCCCGACCATGTCCGCCAGGGGATGGAGATCTTCGCCTCCATGCTGTTGCGCCCGACCCTGCACGGCATCGACGTGGAGAAACGGATCATCACCGAGGAGGCCCGTGAGGACCTGAACGAGCTGGGGGTGGAGATCAATCCGGACACCATTGCCAGCCGGACGCTCTGGCCCGGTCACCCGCTTGGCATGCCGACCATCGGTACCCTGGAGAGCATCGCCGGGGTCACGCGAGAGGATCTGGAAGGGCACCTGACCGCCTTCTATCGCCCTGCCAACGCGGTGGTGGTCGTTTCCGGGCCGGTCCGCAGCCACGAGATCTTTGCCGCCGCCGAGGCGGTCTACGGCTGCTGGCATGCCGCCCCCGTGCCGCCGACCCGCCTGGTGACGGGTCGGAAGGGCTCCTGCCGACTGAGTCTGGTTCAGGATTCCGACAGCCAGATGAACCTGCAGCTGGCCTTCCTGGGCATCCCCCGGGGGGACCGGCGCTATACGGCCCTGCGCCTGCTACGCAGGACCCTGGCCGGCGGAGGGAGTTCACGGCTCTATCTGAAACTGCGGGAAGAGTTGGGGATCATCTATTCGGTGGAGGCCGCCATCGGCGCCTACGACGAGACCGGCTGCCTGGCCATCGAACTGGCCACCGCCCCGGCGACCCTGCTCCAGGCGATCGGGTCAACCCTGGACGAATTGGCACGGATTGCAGATGAGCCGGTCCCGGAAGCGGAACTGGAACGGATCCGGCGCTCCTATATCTATGACCTGGAGTACAGCCGGGATT
>CAZSTJ010000270.1:0-3941 GCA_964609805.1 uncultured Geobacter sp.
GCCGACAACCAGCCGGCCGTATCGATCCATGTCCTGCAGGGTGAACGCGAGATGGCTTCGAGCAACAAGACCCTCGGCAACTTTGAACTCTCCGGCATCCCCCCCGCACCGCGCGGCATACCGCAGATCGAGGTAACCTTCGATATCGACGCCAACGGCATCGTCCATGTATCGGCCAAAGACCTGGGCACCGGCAAGGAGCAGTCCATCCGTATCACCGCTTCCTCCGGCCTTTCCAAGGAAGAGATCGACAAGATGGTGCGCGACGCCGAGGCCCACGCCGATGAAGACAAGAAGAAGCGCGAGATTATCGAGGCCCGCAACCATGCCGACAGCATGGTCTACAGTACCGAGAAATCCCTGAAGGAGTTTGGCGACAAGCTGGAGGCCACCGAGAAGGGAACCATCGAGAACAAGATCGCCGACCTGAAGAAAGCCATGGAAGGGGAGGACGCCGAGGCCATCAAGAAGGCCACCGACGACCTGGCCCAGTCCGCCCACAAACTGGCGGAAGCGATGTATGCCAAGGCTCCGGGTTCCGAAGGCGAAGCCGGTGCCGAACAGCATGCCGGCGGTGCCAAACCGAAGGACGACAACGTAGTTGACGCAGACTTCGAAGAGGTCAAGAGCGACAAGAAATAACAGGGCCTTGACCGTTGTAAGATAATTAATGTGCGGTTTTGTAGGGGCGGGTTTCAAACCCGCCCCTACACGCATTTTCAAAAAAGGACATCACAGTGGCAAACGGCGAAAAACGTGATTATTACGAGGTGCTCGGCGTCCATCGCAACGCGCAGGAAGCTGAGATCAAAAAGGCGTTCCGCAAGCTCGCCGTCCAGCATCACCCTGACAAGAACCAGGGGGACAAGGAATCGGAGGAGAAGTTCAAGGAGGCCACCGAGGCCTACGAGGTGCTTTCCGACCCCCAGAAGCGTGCCCAGTACGATCAGTTCGGCCACGCCGGGGTATCGGGCGCCGGTGGTTTCGGCGGCGGCTTCGGCGGTTTCGGTGCCGGTTCACCCTTTGGCGACGTCTTCGGTGATATCTTCGGCGACATCTTCGGGGGCGGGAGCGGACGCAGCAGAGGGCAGGGGCGTCGGGGCGACGACCTCCTCTACAACCTTGAAATCAACTTCGAAGAGGCTGCGTTCGGAGCCGAGAAGAAGATCGACGTTCCCTATGCTAAACGATGCGGCACCTGCAACGGCTCAGGGGCAAAACCGGGGACCGATCCGACCACCTGTCCCACCTGCCGGGGCGCGGGGCAGGTCCGTTACCAGCAGGGTTTTTTCAGCGTCAGCAAGACCTGTGGCCAGTGCAACGGCGAGGGGAAGATCGTCGAAACCCCCTGCCCCGACTGCAAGGGTAAAGGGAGCACCAGGGACACCAAGACCCTTTCCGTAAAGGTCCCAGCCGGAGTCGAGACCGGCACCCGCCTGAAGATGACCGGGGAAGGTGGCCAAGGCAAGGGAGGCCCGAACGGTGATCTTTACATTGCCATCGCCGTCAAAGACCATCCGCTGTTCCAGCGGGAGGACACCAACATCATCTGCGAAATACCGATCAGTTTCATTCAGGCTGCCCTCGGATGCGAACTTGAGGTGCCTACCCTGGACGGCAAGGTTGCCATGAAGATTCCGGAAGGGACCCAATCCGGCAAGATCTACCGTCTCAAGGGGAAAGGCATCCCTTCACTCCATGGTTACGGCCGGGGGGACCAGATGGTGGTGATACGGGTGGAGACCCCCATCAACCTCAACAAGAAACAGAAGGAACTGCTGGAGGAATTCGCCCGGATCAGCGGCGAAGAGATTCATCCCATGAAGAAGGGATTTCTGAACAAGGTGATGGAATTCTTGAGCTGAGCCGTAAACAAGGACGCAACCGGCCGTTTCATCTCATTTTTCTTGCCGTAACGTGGATAGTGTTTTATTATCCGGTCGGTTGACACTACGTAGGCGCGGAGTCCGTTGATGGAAAAACAACAGATGATAGAAAAGACGACCGAAGCGCTGCGTCCCTTCGAGACCGCCAACCTGATGACCACCATGCAGACGTTGACGCTGACCGAAATCTTCACCAACCCCGTCGTGCTCATCATTGTGTTCGTAGCACTGTTTTTCGGGATATTGAAGCGATCGATGCCGGTGCTGCTGACGCTCTTCTTCCTGGCCGCCATGATTGTCTTCATGCGTTACGCCATGCCGCCCCCCGGTCAGGAACTGACTCTCTCGTCGGTGCTTCCGTTTGTCGGGGCCGGCCTGGGTATCGGTGGCGTCATCATCTATTTCACCATGATCCGATCCTGATTCCTCAAAGAAAGAGACTACACCCATGACTTTTCAGAAACGCGACTGGATTTTTGTTGCCATAGTTGCCGTCGTGCTCACCATCTTCATTGCCATTTCCGGCAAGGAGAAGACCAAGCTGGTGCCCCAGAATGCGGACCACCAGAAGTTCCATGACATGATCAAGGCAGGAAAGACCAAGAAAGAGGTTGATCCCCTCTGCGAGGCCTGCCATGACGGCGTCAAGATCGCGTTTCCCAAGGATCACCCCGCCAAACCGGGCGGGCAGCCGATGCGCTGTCTCTTCTGCCACAAGATCAAGCGCTGAGACAATTTTCAGGTTGTAACAACAAAACGGGGGACCGCCGCCATGGCTGTCCCCCGTTGCTTGTTCCTATCGCCGAATGAAAAAACTTCAGGTTGTTCAAAAACGGGTAGATCGTCGCATCCGCAGCAAGCACCGCGGAGATATAGCAGCGCTACACCGCACACTTTCCCCAGGGGAAAGTGGACCGCGAAGGCGTCCGTAGGATGAGGCCGCAGGCCGAAGTCACAAGGAGGCTTGCGAGGACGGCGGCGAGATGCCTGTTTTTCAACAATCTCCTCAATAGAGGTCGTACTTCAGCAGGCGGCATTCTATGGCGCCATTGAAGAGCACGAAGCGGCGCGAGGCCTTCAGCCCGATGTACTTGGCCAGTTCCAGGTTTCCGGTCAGCACGTAACCGGTCCACCCCCTGCAGCGCTGTTTCAGGATGTCCCCGATCCGGCAGTACAACTCCTTCAACTCCTCTTCATCCCCCAGGCGCTTGCCGTACGGCGGATTGATGATAATGACCCCTCCCTCACCCTCAGGCTTGAATTCTTCCAGATTCGCGTGAAAGAAGTGCAGCTGCCCCTCGAAGCCGGCCTTGGCTGCGTTCCGCGATGCCAGCTTCAGGGCGCGGGTGTCCTGGTCGTAGCCGGTGATCAGGCCGATCGGCAACTTCATCGCCCCGGCCTCCGCCTCCCTGACCAGTCTCGTCCATACCGCTGCATCAAAATCAAGCCAGCGTTGAAAACCGAAGGTCCGATGCATCCCGGGAGCAGTCCTCCCCGCCACCAGGGCTGCTTCAATCGGGATAGTGCCGGATCCGCACATGGGATCGGCCAAGGGGGTCGATCCGTCCCACCCTGTCAGGGCGACCACCGCCGCTGCCAGGGTCTCGCGCAAAGGAGCCTCGTTTCGCTCCAGCCGGTACCCCCGGCGATCCAGCGGGTCGCCGGAGCTGTCCAGACTGATCGTGCATTTGTTCTTGAACAGATGAACATTGACGCGCACATCGGGCGACGCGGTGTCGACACTGGGTCGGCTGCCGCACGCCTGGCGGATGCGGTCCACAATAGCGTCCTTGGTCTTGAGTGCCACGAAACCGGAATGGGTCATGGCAGAATCGCGCAGATTGCAGTCCACCGCCAGCGTCATAGTGGGCGTCAGGATGCCCGTCCAGTCGATGGCAAAGGCCCCGGCATACAGTTCATCAGGCCCACTGCAGGGAAACTCCGCCAGCCGTACCATTACCCTGCTGGCGGTCCGCAGCCAGAGGTTGGCCAGATAGAGCTCTCGCCGACGGGCGGTGAAGGCAACCCCTCCCCGGACAACCTGCACCCTTTCGA
>CAZSTJ010000271.1:0-3940 GCA_964609805.1 uncultured Geobacter sp.
TCGAAGGGGTCATGATGCGTGCGCCCCGTTCCGTGGCCATTGCCGTGCGTCGTCCCAGCGGCGAGATCGTGGTCAAGAAGGAACTGGCCATCCCCCTATCCGAACGCTATCCGATCGTCAAACTGCCGATCCTGCGCGGTGCCGTGGCCCTGTTCACCTCGCTGATCATCGGTATCAAGGCGCTCAACTTCTCCGCCAATGAAGCCATGACCGACGAGGAGAAGGAAAAGGAAGGGATCAAGGAGGGGGGGAGCGAGCTCTCGTCCTGGGCCATGGCCGGTACCATGACGGTGGCCTTCGGTTTCGGCATCTGCCTGTTCTTCCTCTTTCCGCTCTACCTGACCAAGCTGATGACCCCGGTCATCGGCGACAACAACATCGTCTTCAACCTGGTGGACGGCGTTATCCGGGTGATCGTCTTCCTGCTCTACATCTGGGGCATCTCCCGCATGGAGGACATCCGCCGGGTGTTCCAATACCACGGCGCCGAGCACAAGTCGATCTTCGCCTTCGAGGCGGGTGAGGAACTGACGGTGGAGAATGTGCGCCGCTACAGCCGCCTGCATCCCCGCTGCGGCACCAGCTTCCTTTTGATCGTCATGTTGGTCAGTATCGCCGTATTTTCGCTGATCCCCAAGCTCTGGCCCTTCTACCTCAAGGCCGGATCGCGCATCGTGCTGCTGCCGATGATCGCCGGCATCTCCTACGAATTCCTCAAATGGAGCGCCAAGCACGATAGTCATCCGCTGGTGGGGATGATCATCGCCCCCGGTCTGGCCCTGCAGCGCCTGACCACCGGCGAGCCGGACGATGCCCAGTTGGAGGTGGCCATCCGGTCGCTCAACGAGGCGCTGGAAGTCAACGAGGGGTATGCGGACGATAGAATAGTGGTCTAAACAACAATATCTGCCACGGAGGCACAGAGACACAGAGAAAATCAGGAGAACTCTTAAGGGTAAATACAAAACTGAATCAATTGTGAACAGTTTTATATAACCAACGATTAGATGTTGACCCTGTTTTTCTCTGTGAACCTCCGTGTCTTCGTGTCTCTGTGGCAGGTTTACGAGGTTTAACAATGTTCGACAAGATAGAAGAACTGGAGCGGCGGTACCAGGAGCTGGAGGCGCTGCTCTCCGACCCGGCCGTCATCTCCAACCAGCCTGAATTCCGTAAATTTTCCCGGGAACATAACGACCTGTCCGAACTGGTGGCCGCCTATCGCCGCTGGCGCAAGGTGGTGGGCGAGATCGAGGAAAACCGGGAGATGCTGGCCGACCCTGATATGAAGGAAATGGCCGAGGAGGAGCTGAAGAGCCTGGAGGCTGAGCGGGAAAAGCTGGAGGCCGATATCCAGCTGCTGCTCCTGCCCAAGGACCCCAACGACAATAAGGGTGTCATCCTGGAGATCCGCGCCGGTACCGGCGGTGATGAGTCGGCCCTTTTCTCCGGCGACCTGTTCCGCATGTACTCCCGCTATGCCGATGCCAACCGCTGGAAGGTGGAGACCATCTCCGCCTCCGAATCCGAGCGGGGGGGCTTCAAGGAGATCATCGCCTCCGTGGAAGGGGAAGGGGTCTACGCCAAACTCAAGTACGAATCCGGCACCCACCGGGTACAGCGCGTGCCTGAGACCGAGGCCCAGGGACGCATCCACACCAGCGCCTGCACCGTGGCCATCATGGCCGAGGCCGAGGATGTGGACATCGACATCAACCCGTCAGATCTGAAGATCGATGTCTACCGTTCGTCCGGCGCCGGCGGCCAGCACGTCAATACCACTGACTCGGCGGTACGCATCACCCATCTTCCCACCGGTACCGTGGTTGCCTGTCAGGAAGAGCGGAGCCAGATCAAAAACCGGGCGAAGGCCATGAAGGTCCTCAAGACCCGCATCATGGATACCATCATTCAGGAGCAGAACGCCAAGCTGGCTGCCGACCGCAAACAGCAGGTCGGCTCCGGCGACCGTTCCGAGCGGATCCGCACCTACAACTTCCCCCAGGGGCGCATGACCGACCACCGTATCGGCCTGACCCTCTATCGCCTCGACTCCATCATGGCCGGCGATATCGGCGAGATAACGGATGCCCTGCGGGCCCATTACCAGATGGAGGCGCTCAAGGCACAGAGCGAGGGGAACTGATCCTCTCGCTCCCGATACGGTCCATTGAAAGGGCGTTGCCGACGGCAGCGCCTTTTTTGTTTCCTGTAGTTATTGCCTACTCGAGCAATGACACGCTGGTACCCATGTCAAAGTAAGTAATTGCTGCATACGTGGGTGACTATTCGTGCCGCTTGCATTTTTCGGTGCAGGTACGTATAGTTACACCAATTATTTTTTTAATGAGGGGGATGCCCATGAAACGACTCGTTCTTGTCGCACTGCTGATTGCTGTAAATGCCTTCGGGGCGGGGGAAGATATCCTGAAGTTTAAGAGGGGGGTGGTGTTCAATCATGCCGGTCACCAGACCGAGAAGGTCGGCCTCTGCTCGGCCTGTCACGTGGAGACGGAGGGTACGCCGCAGAAGATACCCGGATTCGGCAAGGAGTGGGCCCACAAGACCTGCATTGAGTGCCATGACATCTTCGAGAAGGGGCCGACCAAGTGTGACGGCTGCCATGTGAAGAAATAGCGGTAGAAATGGATAGAGGAAAAAGAAAGGGCGCTGCCGGCATGGCAGCGCCCTTTGTCGTTGGGATAAGTAGGGGCACGGCGCGCCGTGCCCCTATGACCGTTAGAGCGCCTTGGCTGCCATGATACCGAGCCAGGTGAATAGCAGGCAGACGCTGACGCTGATAATGACGTTGGAGAAGGCGACCAGGAAACGCCCGGTTTCAAGGAGTTTGAAGGTCTCGTAGCTGAAGGTGGAAAAGGTGGTGAGGCCGCCGAGGAAACCGGTGACCAGACCGATGCGCAGGTTGGCCGGGATAGTGGCGTTGCGCAGCCCCAGCTCCATGATCAGGCCAATGATGAAGGCACCCAGGATGTTGACCGAGAGGGTCCCCCAGGGGAAGTGCCACCCCAGTTTTTCGTAGGTCCAGCCCGAGAGGAAGTAGCGGGCCACGCATCCCAGGGCGCCGAAGACGGCTATGTAGATAACGGTCTGCATGGCGTCAGATGTACCGCGGGAAGAAACAAAAAACAAGTATAATTACAGGGATGAACGGGATAGACGGGAAGAAAGGCTGCCGGTCATGCGAAGATAACCTTTCAATAATGCTTCACATCTCTGCGGCAAACCGGTAAAACGGGAGGCACCACCTGATGAACGGGGATGACACAAAGGCTGAATACATACCATGTCAACTGAACAGCACAAAAACGTCCTGTTGAAAAAATATATCCTGCCGGCCCTGCTGCTTGTTGCGGCGGTTGCCGCTGCCGGGGTGTGGTGGGGGTACGCCCACCTGACCGATCTGGTCCGGGAGCGATTGAAGACTCTGGCCGGTGAGGGAGTCAGCGTCGGGCGGGTCACCGCCCGCTGGAACCGGATCGAACTGCAGGGCGTGCGGACCAGCCGCATCGGCAGCGGTCCCTTCCCCGACCGTTTTTCCTGCGAACGGATACTGGTCCGCCCCGACTTCTTCTCCCTCTTCCGGGGGCGGCTGGAAATCAGCGAGATCCTGCTGGAAAAGCCCTTCCTGCTGCTGGAGATCAATGCGGACGGGACCATTGCCGGGATTCAGCCGCACCGTCCGGCGCAGCCCCGTTCGTCCGGCCCCGCACACCCGGTGAAGATCGGCTCATTCCGGATCAACGGCGGCATTATCGACCTGCTGGACTGGCGGGTCGGCCGCAAGAATGTCCCGGGGATCAGCAACCCCCGTGAGCGCTACCACCTTACCGGCCTCCGGGAGATATCTTTTACTGCCGGCACGTTCGAGTTCCCCTTTACGGACAAAGCCTCACCCGTACGGCTGGAGCTTGCCGGCAAG
>CAZSTJ010000272.1:0-3879 GCA_964609805.1 uncultured Geobacter sp.
GCTGGCCGTGGGAGCCGGCGTTGGCGTCGATGATGTCGATCTCCTCCACCACGTCCAGGTATTTCTTGGCCGCCAGGGCGGTATAGACGTTGGTGACACCCGGATCGAAACCGGAGCCCAGGAGCGCCATGATGCCGGCCTGCTTGAAGCGGTCCTGGTAGGCCCATTGCCAGGAGTACTCGAACTTGGCGGTATCCAGCGGTTCGTAGTTGGCGGTGTCCAGATAATCCACGCCGGTCTCCAGGCAGGCATCCATGATGGTCAGGTCCTGGTAGGGGAGAGCTACGTTGATGACCAGTTTCGGCTGCACCTGCTTTATGAGCGCCACCAGTTCCGGCACGTTGTCCGCATCAACCCGGGCGGTGTTGATGGGAGTTGATATCTGGGCGGCAATGGCGTCACACTTGGACTTGGTGCGGGAGGCCAGGGTGATCTCGCTGAAGATGTCGCGGCGCTGGGCGCATTTGTGGGTAACGACCTGGCCGACGCCGCCGGCACCTATGATCAGGACTTTGCTCATGAGTAATTCCTTCCTGCGAAAGATTTTGAAACCTATAAACGGGAAGCTTTCACCACGGAGGGCACAGAGGCACACAGAGGAAACAAACCAGGATACATGGGGTATAACCCATCGGGATCGTGGTCTTGTTTCCTCTCAGGGGTTCCTCAGTGTCCCCTGTGGTATATCAGCTTTAGAACTCAAAACATACTACGGGCATTCGCCTTTCAGCGCAATGCCCGTAACGCAACTTTTACAATTCAAATCAGATGATTTTGCAATTTTCGGCAGGTACTTATACACGGAGAGCCCGCCTCTTGCAAGTACGTAGATGGGACTACACCCCGCCGAAGCTGCTTTGAGCAATGATGCGGGCATTTTCTGGGGTGTTCCGCACAAAGATGATGGCCCGGGATCTCCGATGTGCGAAAACCGGTTTCCAGTCATGGTCGGCCAGCAGTGCATTGGTCAGGGGGGTGACCACGCCTTCGGGTGAGCGGGAGGTGGTGACGACATAATTCACCCCGTACTGCTGAAGCAGCTGTTTCCAGATCTTCTCGCCGGTTGCTGCCGTATGGGCGAACACAATCCGGTAGGTGAGTGCCAGCGTGTCCGTGTTGAGATTCCTGCCGTCGGCGAATACCCTGCGTTCGGGGCCCAACCGCCATATGAGGTACCCCCCCCAGTTGTAGTCGTTGAACATGTTGCCCGTCAGCCGGTTGTCGTTGATGAAATCGGCGGCTTCGACGGGGAATAGCTTGTTGTTGATCCAGGTGCCGGTGCGGGCGGTGGCGACGTTGGTTGCCGTCTCTTTGCTGACCGCGATCAGGGCCACACCCATGGCGAAGATCGGCAGTAATTGGCGCCCCCAGCGTGTTGCCGCCGGAAACTCCGAGATGAGCCTGCCCGCCATCGGGATTGCCGCCACAGCAAAGAACGCTACATAGCGGATGTGCAGGAAGGCGGCACACCCCAGGAAGAAGACCAGGGCGGCGTCGGTAAGATCAACCTTCGAGGGCCTACAGACGATGAACAGGGCGATCAGGGCCATGATGCCGAAATAGACCAGCAGCACCGTCGGATGTTCTGCCCCGAAGAATTCCGGCATGGAGGAAAACTCCAGTACCTGGGTACTTGTGTTGTCGGTCCTGGTCTGCAGCATGAACTGGAGCGCCTGGTAACCGTTCGGATTGGCGAGGGAACAGAGGATGCCGCAGAAGCCGGCAATCAGCAGGTGCCGGTAGCGTCCGGGCGGCAGCGGCCTGAGGCGTGGCGACAACTGCTTGACCCCCTCTAGGCCGACTATCAGGATGATCGTCACCTGTCCCACCAGATAGCCGCCGTGGGAGTTGCTCCAGACCAGCATGATCAGGGCAACCAGCGCAGAGTGCCATAAGAGACGGCCGCGGTACATGGTTGGTTCCTGGTCCGGTGTGTCCCGGCGGACCCGATCCAGAACAAGTAGCAGCAGACCGTAGCAGATGAATGAGATCGTCTGGGGGCGTTCCAGGAGGTAAAAATTGAAGATCATGACCGCAAACAGCAGCAGGAGCGACAGGTCGATGATACGGTCACCCCGCAGGCGGCGCCAGGTTGTCACCAGCAGGAGGGTGGCGAAAAGAAAACGGAGGGTGACGACCCCTCCCAGGCCGCCGGCCAGCCAGCCGAGATACAGCAGGATCTGACTGAACCAGTAGGAGGTGAGGGTAAAGGCTATGAGTGGTGTGGTCGGTGTGGGGGTTGTGAAATTGAAGGGGTCGTGGTCCGGCAGCATGCGGTGCTGCCAGATCCATTCGCCGGTCTTCAGGTGCCAGAAAAAATCGTTGTCGTAGAACGGCTTGATGAGGAAGAGGACCGATGCCGTCAGCAGTACGAGAAGGAGTGCTGCCTGGAGCCAGTTTCTCCGGCAGCTGTCGAGCAGGCCCGTCATTTACTCGCCGAGGTAGGTGTACCCCAGCAGGGTCCGGTCCAGCAGTTCGATAAAGTGGCTGCTCTCCTCGATGGAGACCTTCTTGCTTGCCACCTGTTTTTCCAGGTTATCGCGGACGTGCTTGAGAATCTCCGGCCCCTTGTACTGGACGTACTTGAGGGTCTCCCAGGTGGCGTCGCCGTTGATGACCGTGTCGATCATGTAGCCGGTCTTCTTGTTGAAGGTGATATGCACCGCGTTGGTATCGCCGAAGAGGTTGTGCAGGTCCCCCAGGATCTCCTGGTAGGCGCCGATGAGGAAGAAACCGATGAAGTAGTCTTCGTCCTTGCGCAGCTTGTGCAGCGGCAGGAACTTGGAACGGCCGTTTTCGCCGACGAAGCTGGTGATCTCGCCGTCCGAGTCGCAGGTGATGTCCGCCACCGAGGCCATGACATCCGGTTTCTGGTTCAGCCGCTGCAGCGGCATGATCGGGAAGAGCTGGTCGATGGCCCAGGAGTCGGGGATCGACTGGAACAGGGAGAAGTTGGCGAAATAGGTCTGGCGCATGTGCAGCTGGAAGTTCTGCAGCTCTTCAGGGATCGGTTTGATCTTCTCGACGATGCCGTTGATCTTCTTGATGATGCGGGTGTAGAGCCATTCGGCGATGGCCCGTTCCTGGAGGGTCAGGTACCCCAGGTTGAACAGACTGACCGCCTCGTTGATCAACTGCAGGGTGTCGTGGTAGTCCTCACGCAGGGAGTAGCGGTCGATGCTCTTGTAGATGTCCAGCAGTTTCCTGACCGTGGGGGCGATCTTTTCGCACTGGTTCAGCATTTCCTCGAAATCGGGGAGCAGGTTCTGGGTATTGGTGTTGAGGACGTTGGTGACCATCACCGAGTAGTGGGCAACCGTGGCCCGGCCGGACTCGGAGATGATGTTGGGACACTCCACCCCCGCCTCGTCACAGATGTTTTTCACCTGGTAGATGACGTCGTTGGCATATTCCTCGATGGTGTAGTTGACGGATGAGAAGTAGCTGGATTTGGAACCGTCGTAATCGACCCCAAGGCCGCCGCCGATGTCGAGGAACTCGATGCCGACCCCCATCTTGCGCATTTCGCAGTAGATGCGGGCCCCCTCGATCAGAGCCGACTTGATCTTGTCGATCTTGGTGATCTGGCTGCCGATATGGGAGTGCAGCAGCTTGACGCACTCCAGCATGCCGTTTTCCTCCAGCAGGCGGATGGCGGCGATGATCTCGGTCATGCGGAGGCCGAACTTGGCATCCTCGCCACCGCTTGTGGCCCACTTGCCGGTCCCCTTGGAGGATAGCTTTACCCTGATCCCCAGCTTGGGCTGGATACCGGTCCGCTTGGAGACCTCGATGATCTTCTCCAGTTCGAAGAGCTTTTCGATGACAATGGTGATGTCGTAGCCGATCTTGGTGGCGTAGAGGACGGTCTCTATGTAC
>CAZSTJ010000273.1:0-3850 GCA_964609805.1 uncultured Geobacter sp.
GTTCTCATATATCCTCCATAACGGCAATATGCGGATTATTTCGTATCGGTGGCAGCCGGGGCGGGCTTGTGATTCTTGACGGCCTGTCGGGCCTGATGCACCTTGATACGCTCTGCCTTGAGCGCCTCTGCGGCGGCCTTGCGTTGATCCTGCGTGATGTGCTGCTGCGCCTTCTGCTTGCGGTAGTTCTCCTGCTTAGCTGCCAGCTCCGGGGTAAGGGGGGGCTGGGATGCATGTGCCGGCAAAACGGTATTGGACAGCAGCATGACTGAGAGAACAAAACATGAGATTAACCTGTTGATTCGGTGTTTCATTACAACCCCCTCTGTAAAACAATGATATTAATTGATATTAATAAATATTGATCTGCGTGGTCTGCTTATGGTTGCTGCAATAAACGATCATAATGATAAGCAATTTAGGCGCCAAAAATGATTGTTGTGGGGTAACTGCCTATAATCAAGTTTGAAAAAAAGAGCGTCGCGTTGGCTGGTGGCATGTTGATGTTACTTTTGTAGCGAAGTATCGTCTCAAAATGAAATGAGTGTCTCAAAACAAAACAATGTGTCTTTGCAAGAGATGTTATGTCGATAGAGATGGGGTGACTGTAACGTGATTACAGATTTTAGGTGTCGAATGATAGGAGGGATGTTCGAAGAAGATCCTAGGACATTATTGCTTTCAGGATGTCCGCCGGTTGAACCGGTTTTTTAAAGTAATAAGTCACACCCATCTCCTTAGCGGTTCTTTCGATGTCACTATCTCCATAGCCAGTCGCCAGGATCGTTTTCGTCTCTGGATGATCCCGTCTGACGCATCGCAATATTTCCAGACCATCACCGTTATCAGTACCCGCGAGACGCATGTCTGCGATGACTGCCAGATAGCGCCGCGTTCTGATATGCTGCAGTGCATCCTCCATATTTTCGCAAATATCAACAGTCATGCCGTCCTTTTCGATTAGTTTGCGATAGGCGAAAAGGACAGCAGGTTCATCGTCGATGACCAGTATTCGTACCGATTGAGAACTATCTACGGTATATGCGTAGGGATTATGTCGTAGAGGCGGTGACGTCATGACCGACAAACTAATCAAGAATCATGCCGATTGGTTCGGGGTGAGGTGAGGGGGGATTAAGCTTAATAAAATAGATAGTTACAATTATGTGAGGCGTTTAATAGTCTCAATGTGAGATGGAAGGGCGTTTCATTTGAGACAGCCGCCGGTAATCCTGCACCCGTTATTGACCACCATGCTGTTTCAGTCTGCGGTAGAGGGTTGCCCGGGAAATATTCAATGCCTTTGCGGCATTGGTGACATCTCCCCCCATTTGTTCCAGTACGTTTCTGATATGTGACTCTTCAACCTCCTGTACGGTCCGTTGGTGGGGGACCGCCGGAGTGGTGCGGCGATGTCCAAGGCTACTGAAATGGGCCGCCCGCAGCACGGCACCGCGCGGGGTCAGCAGCAGGGCGCGCTCCAGAACATTTTTCAGCTCCCGGATATTGCCAGGCCAGCTGTAGGAGGTGAGTATCCCCATGACCTCCTTCGAGATGACCCCTTCGCTGGAGCCGAGTTGGTGGAGAATGTGCTCGACCATGGAGGGGAGCTCACCCAGCCGCTCCCGGAGTGGAGGGATATGGATGACCATCAGGTTAATGCGGTAGAGCAGGTCCTGACGGAATAGACCCTGGTGAACCATGGATTCAATATCCCTGTTGGTGGCACAGATCAGACGGAAATCGCTTTTGAAGAGTTTGACATCACCGAGGCGGCGATAGCTTTTATCCTCCAGGACTTTGAGGAACTGGGCCTGAACCTCCATCCCCATGTCGCCTATTTCATCAAGGAACAGGGTCCCGCGGTCGGCGATATCTAGGAGCCCCTTGCGATCCTGGTCTGCGGATGTGAAGGCGCCTTTGGCATTGCCGAAGATCTCCCGGGAAAGTAGTTCTCCCCTCAGTCCGGAGCAGTTAACTTCGACAAACTCGTTTTTTGAACGGGAATGCTGGCGGTGAATCCATTTGGAAAGCATCCCCTTACCGGTACCGGTCTCGCCGGTAAAGAGCACGGGACTGTCACTTTCTGCCGCTACCTTTGCCAGATTATGAATCTCTTCCATGGCGGGTGAGGCGCCGAAGAAGGTGTCATCATATTTTTCAAGGCGTTGACGAGCAGATACCTGGCGCTTTAAGGCCCCAATTTCAAGGGTTTTGCGCAGATACTCGGCCAGGGCGGCATTGTCAACCGGCTTGGTGAGAAAATTGTCGGCTCCGCGCTGCATGGCCTGAACGGCCAGCTGGATGTTGCCGGCGCCGGTAATGACAATGATCGGTATGGTCGGATCGGTCCCCCTGATAGTGTCGATGAAATCAATGCCGTTGCCGTCCGGCAGGTTTATGTCCATGACGACCGCGTCAAAGCGCTGTGCGGCCAGATATCGGGCTGCTTCTGCCAGGTCCCCGGCCTCCTTGATGTCGTACCCATCCTTGGAAAAATACCGGACAAATCCGAATCGGCTGGCAGCATTATCCTCTATCAGGAGAACGCCTGGTTTCATGTCAACTCCCTTGCGGCAAACGGAATGTGTAGTTCAGCGGTACACCCGGGGGGCGGTTCATTATTCCATATTCGCACGCTGCCCCCCATGCTTTCAATAAAATGTTTAACCAGGGAGAGCCCCAGCCCCGTTCCTCCCCTGCGATTGCTGTAAAACGGCTCAAAGACTCTGTTGATGTTTTCAGGGGGGATGCCGCGGCCGGCATCGACTACCCTGATAAAGGCACACCGTGCATCACCTTCAATCTGACCGACCTGAAGTTCAATCACCGAATCCTTGGGTGCATGGTAGCCCGCATTTTCCAGAAGGTTGAATATGACCTGCTGCAGCCGGCTCTGCTCTCCCTGTATCATGATCTGTTCCGCATGGGTATCTGCTGTGATGATGCCGTTCCGGTTGTCAGCCATCCCCGAGTTCTGCCAGAGCTCCATGGTTTGCCGACAGACATCCAGAAGCGGCAGCGCATGGAGACTGGCCGGCAACACCGGCTTGCCGAGGTCGAGCAGGTCGTTCATCAGGTCTGCCAGGCGATTGACCTGGGTTCTGATATGCTGGATATAGGGGGTAAACTCGGGGTTGTCATGGATCTCCTGTTCCCTGAATAGCGCCTCGGTAATGGACAGAATGGCATTAAGCGGGTTGCGCACCTCATGGGCTACCCCGCCTGCAATCTGACCGATAGTCTCCAGTTTGCGTGCTTGCAGCAGTTTCTCCTCAAGCTGCTTATGGCGGGTGACATCTTCCTTGAATGCCATATAGTGGGTGATGTTACCCTCCTGGTCCTTGAACGGCAGGATCTTGGCATATTCCCAGTAGAACTCTCCATTCTTCTTCCGGTTGCAGAATTCACCTTTCCATGTTTCTCCCGAGGTGATGGCTGCCCAGAGTTGCTCGTGGATGTGTGTGGCGGTGAACTCCGTCTTCAGGATACGGGGGTTCTGCCCGATGGCTTCATCGTAGCTGTAGCCGCTGTACTCGGTGAATTTGGGGTTCACAAATTCTATATTACCGGCCAGATCGGTAATGATTATAGCGATCGGCGACTGCTGGATGACATGGAAATGTTTCCTCAGCAGCTCTTCAATCTGCTTGCGTTCGGCAATCTCCTGACGAAGTTTGGTGTTGGTGTTTGACAGTTCTTCTGTCCGGGCGGCAACCCTTACTTCCAGCAGATTGTTCGCCTCCTGAAGGGATTGCTCTGCCTGCTTAAGTTCCTGGTTGAACTTCAGTTCCGATTCGTACAGCTTCTGGAGGTACGTCTCGCGCCTTCTGCGCCAGAGCAGCAGAAT
>CAZSTJ010000274.1:0-3843 GCA_964609805.1 uncultured Geobacter sp.
TGATGATCGTATCGACAGCAACGGCGGTCTTGCCGGTCTGACGGTCGCCGATGATAAGCTCGCGCTGGCCGCGGCCGATCGGTACCATGGAGTCAATAGCCTTGAGGCCGGTGGCCATCGGCTGATGAACCGATTTGCGGGCAACGATGCCGGGGGCCTTGATCTCGACCTTGCTGAAGCTGCTGGTGTTGATCGGACCCTTGCCGTCGATCGGCTGACCGATAGCGTTGACAACGCGGCCGATGAGGGCGTCGCCTACCGGTACCTCGGTAATGCGGCCGGTACGCTTGACCGTATCGCCTTCCTTGATCTCGGAGAACTCACCGAGAATAGCGGCACCGACGTTATCTTCCTCCAGGTTAAGAACCATACCGGATACGCCGCCGGGGAATTCCAGCAGCTCACCGGCCATGGCGCCTGCCAGGCCGTGGATACGGGCAATACCGTCACCGATGGAGATAATTGTGCCGGTTTCCGACACCTCTACCTCTTTGCCATACTCCTTGATCTGTTTCCTGATGATCTCGCTGATTTCTTCGGCTCTGATTTCCATGGAAGAATTTACCCCTTCTGTAATATATCTTGAATCCGCTTAAGCTGCGTTTTTACACTGCTGTCAAATGCCGTATCGCCGATCTGCGTGACCACGCCACCAAGCAGGCTCTGGTCAACAGTTACCTGCGGTACGACCTTCTTGCCGCTTTTCTTCTCCAGCGCACCCTGAATAGCCGATACCTGGCTGTCATCCAGCGCGTATGCTGTCTTGATTACCGGACGGATGATGCCGGACTGCTCATCAGCCAGCGTCCCGTAAGTCTGTACGATCTGATCGAGGAATGCCACCCGGTTCTTGTCAACCAGCAGCAGAAGGAAGTTGCCGACCAGAGGCGAACACTGTGCCTTGGCGATCAACTCCTTCATGATCTCTTTCTTCTGCTCAGCCGTGAAGGCAGGATTGCTGAAAACGGACTTAAGACCGTTGTCGGAAGCAAACACACGCTCGATAGCTGTCAGTTCATCACGAAAACGGTCAATCAGTCCGTCCTCGGAACCGATCTGAACCAGCGCCTTGGCATAGCGACGTGCTAACGTATTGTTGATCACTGGATCTGTACCACCTTGTCAAGATATTCACCGACGAAACGATCATGGTCGGGCTTCTGGATGGCGCCGGTCAGCTTGCCGGTGGCGATTTCAACCGCCAGACGTGCTGCCTCGACACGCAGCTCATTGCGGGCCTTGAGGGTCTCCTGTTCGGCTGACTGAGCCGCCTGGACAACAATCTTCTCGGCTGCCTTTTTGGCTTCGGCGATGATGCGCTCTTTTTCCTGCTCACCCTCGCGAACGATGGCGGCCTGAATATCATCAATCTCTTTAGAAGCCTGCTCCAGCTTACCGCGATACTCGGCCAGCTTGGCCTCGGCTGCGGCACGCCCTTCCTGTGCTTCTTTGAGATCGGTTTCTATCTGAGCCTGACGTGCGGCAAGGGTGCCTTTCACATCGGCTTTCTTGAGAGCAAAGACCATGATGCCCAGCAGGGCAACAAAGTTGAGCACACGCCAACCGAGATCCTTCAGCTGTGCTCCCTTGTCAACGTGGTGAGCCCCACCGCCGCCTTCGCTCGCAAATACAGTGGAAGCGGCCAGAACGATAACGGCGATATACGCCAGGGTAAAGACAACCTTTTTGGTGCGATCGGATACCATGAACATGACTACAGGCTCCTCCCGAGGATTTTCTCGCAGATGTCGCCCGACAGGGCCTCGGCCTGCTTCTTCAACAGCTCACGCGCATCGGCAGCCTCTTTGGCAACCTTGGTACGGATGGAGGCCAGGGACTCGGCGGATTCCTTGCGGGCCTTCTCCAGCACCGCAGTCTCTTCGGCCTGGGCCTGCTTGAGCGACTCGGCACGGCGGGCGCCGGCATCAGCCTTGGCATCGCGCAGCTTGGTTTCGTACTGTGCCATCTTTTCCTGCACCTCGAGATCCACCGAGGCGGCCTTCTCGCGGGCACCGTCGATCACATCGCGACGCTCTGAGAGCACCTTGCGGATCGGCTTGTACAGGAAGATGTTGAGGACGAGGACGAGGATTCCGAAGTTGATGACCTGGATGACAAATGCCAAATTTAATTCAATCACGAGCTACCCCTTGCAGGCATGCATGAATTGTATACTGTATCCCAGATTTGGGCGTAAAACAGAGGTTAGCTATCATAGATAACGCTCTTGTGTCAAGAAAATTGCTGGAACCGTATACATTAATTTTCTTAAACTGCGGCGACACTCCAACTTTGTTGCGGCACCCACATCGCTGATCACCAGCGGTGGTGGATGCAGCACCCGCACAGATCACAGATCAAGCAGATCGACGATCCTGGTCAACTCATCCGTATCGCTGAAGTGTATCTCCAGCCGCCCCCCCTTTGAACCGACCCGGCGGATGGCTACCCGCGACTGGAAGCGTTTCTGCAACTGCTCCTCAAGGGAACTCATCAGCAGATCGGGCTGCTTAGGAGGTTTGGACGATGATGCCGGCGCCGGTGTTGCCTTGAGTCGCCGCACCAGCTCTTCAGTGGCACGGACGCTGAGCTGGCGGTGGATGATCTCGTGGCGCGCCTTCTCCACCTGATCTGACTGGTCCAGAGAGAGCAGCGCCCGGGCATGCCCCATGGTCAGACGCTCCTCGACGATATCCCGCTGCACATCGTCCGGCAGTTTGAGCAGTCGCAGGGAGTTGGTCACGGCGGTGCGGCTCTTGCCGACCCGTTTGGCCACCTCGTCCTGAGAGATGCGGAACTGCTCCACCAGTGACCGGTAGGCCTCGGCCTCTTCTATAGCATTCAGATCCTGGCGCTGGATGTTCTCGATCAGCGCCAGCTCCATGATTGTGGCCTCGCTGGCCTCGCGGATAACCACCGGCACTTCATGGAGACCGGCCTTCTGGGAGGCGCGCCAGCGGCGCTCACCGGCGATGATCTCGTAGTGACCCTCTTTCTGGGTCACTACAATCGGCTGGATGATCCCCTGCTCACGGATGGAGGCTGCCAGCTCCTCCAGTTTCTCCGGTGCAAAATGCTTGCGGGGCTGGTTCTTGTTGGGACGGATCTTCTCGATGGGACAGAGGAAATAGTCCCTGCTCCCCCCGGCGGCCATCTCCGGCACCTGGAGCAATGCCGCCATCCCCTTGCCAAGGCCACCCTTCTTAACCATTGGTTGTCTCCCTGCGGATGATTTCCCGGGCCAACTGCAGATAACTGGCAGCACCGCGGGATGCGATGTCGTAATAGATAATCGGCTTGCCATGGCTCGGCGCCTCGGCCAGTCGAATATTGCGCGGCACGACCGTCTCGAAGACCTGATCAGGGAAATGGGCGCGGATCTCCTCGGCGACCTCCTTGCCCAGATTGCCGCGGCCGTCATACATGGTCAACAGGATCCCCTCGATCTTCAGGAGCGGATTGATGCGCTTCTGCACCAGACCGATGGTACTCAGTATCTGTGACAACCCTTCCATGGCGTAGTACTCGCACTGCAGGGGTATCAGGACCGAATCGGCCGCGGTCATGGCGTTCACGGTCAGCAGGTTCAATGAGGGGGGGCAGTCGATGATGATATACGGGTATTTCGGCGCCAGGGCCGCCAGGGCAAATTTCAGTTTCTGCTCGCGGCCGATCTCCGGGGCCAGTTCCAGCTCGGCGCCTGCCAGGTCGGAATTGGCCGGCATGATATGCAGAAACGGATGGCCGGTGTCGATGACGAGCGAGTGGGGATCCACCTCGTTGATCAGGGCGTCGTAAACCGTGTGTTTGAGCCCCGACCGGTCGATGCCGACACCGCTGGTG
>CAZSTJ010000275.1:0-3841 GCA_964609805.1 uncultured Geobacter sp.
GCAACAGATTGCGGGTCTGATACAGCGGGGGAATCTGGTGAACGCCTGTACTCGCAGTATCCTCTCGGGGCTTGTGTCCGTCGTATCGGTTACCTCAGCCACGTCGGGTTCCTGCTGTTGTGAAGAGCTGCGCGACGCCCTCCAGTGGCTTGACGACCGGCGCGCAGCCAACCACATGCAGATCCGTCGCATAGGGCTCAACGAGCTCCGGGAATGGGGGATCGACGATAAGGGTTTTTTCTCACACTGTGAACAACGATTCTTCAGGGTGGTCGGGCTCCGCGTCTCATCGGAAGGGCGCGAGGTCGGCAGATGGGGGCAGCCAATCATAGAAAACGCCTCACCCGGCATCATCGGTCTTTTGACACGCAACGGCCCGAACGGCAGGGAGCTGCTGATGCAGGCCAAGGCCGAGGCGGGAAACCGGAACACGGTCCAGTTGGGGCCTACCGTCCAGTTCACCCAGGGGAATTACGAGGGGAGCTTCAAGCTCCACAAGCCGTTCCTCTACGATGAGTTTTCTCGCCCCGCTTCCTGCGCGGTGCTGCATGATAGTAGACAGACCGAGGAGGGCGCCCGCTTTTTCCGGGAGCATCATCTCCACCGTGTGTTGATGCTGCCTGACGGCGCAAAGCTCGATATTCCGGCAGATTATCGCTGGTTATCCCTCGAACACGTCGGCTTTTTGCTCCATCTGGGTGAGCAGGTCAACTCCTGTGCCCGCAGTATCCTTGCGTGTCTACTCTGAGGGGCACCGGATGACCGCACATCTCCCCGTCAGGATCGGCATACTGGGCAACTCCGATATCGCACGACGAAAATTCGTGCCTGCCCTTGTGCGAAGCACCAGCGCCGACCTGGCTGCCTTGGGCAGCAGACAACTAAAAGGCATGCCCCTTCCGGCAGAAATGGAATCGGTGCCGGTGATGTTATATGAGGAACTGGTCAGCTCCCCGGACGTTGACGTAGTCTACGTTTCACTCCCCAATCATCTTCACGAAGAGTGGTCGATCCGTTCCCTGGAGCAGGGCAAACATGTCATCTGTGAAAAGCCCCTCTCCCTTTCAGCAGCTTCTGCATCCCGGATGTTCGCAGCCGCCGACGCTCACGGGATGCTGCTCTACGAAAACCTCATGTATCTCCAGCACCCGCAGCATGCAGCGGTCAAAGCCATCATCTCGTCCGGTTGCATCGGCAGGGTGCTCTCCCTCCACGGCGAATTCACCTTTCCGGGACCAGCTTCGGGCGACTTCAGGCTTGACCCCGCCTCTGGAGGCGGCGCATTCCACGACCTGAACCGCTACCCGCTTAGCGCAGCACTCTACTTCCTCAAAGGAAAACAGCATGAAATCCTGCGCTGCAGCGCCGTGGAACATGAAGGACTCAATCGTGCCGTGGCAGCCGAGACGGTCACCGAGGCGGGGGAACGCTTCACCTTCGACATTGCCTTCCACCGTCCCTATCGCTGCTTCTATCAGATTACCGGTGAGCAGGGATCGGTGAGGGTTGAACGGGCATTCACGACGCCTCCCGACTGGGAGGCGATCATCGAGGTACGTGCCGCGGAAAACGACCATTCCTTCAGGGTGCCGCCGTGCGACCACTTCCTGGCTACCATCGACCATGCCTGCGCTCTGGTGCGGAACGGCCATTGGGTGGCGATGCACGAACGATCACGTCAGGTGGCAGGATTGGCTGAGCAGATTGGCAGGCAAATACGGGAGACGACACATGACTGACAATACACAAACAGTACGGTACTGGGATTATCTGGCCGATTACACGGCGCACCGGGATGACTATCTCGCGGCCATGGACGAGGTCTGTTCATCTGGGCGCCTGATCCTTGGTCCTCAGGTCGAATCCTTTGAACGCGCCCTGGCGGCATACTGCGGCGTACCGGATGCCGTCGGCGTAAACTCCTGCACCGACGCCCTGTTCCTGGCATTAAAGGGTCTCGGCATCGGCCCAGGAGATGAGGTGATCACGGTGGCGAACACTGCGGTGCCCACCGTGGCTGCGATCCGTGCCACCGGTGCCACACCGGTCTTTGTTGATGTCGAAGAGGACACCTACGTACTAGACGTCTTCCGCATCCCGGAAAAGCTGTCCGAAAGGACGAGGTGCATCGTGCCGGTTCATCTCTGCGGCCTGATGGCGGACATGGGGGAGCTCATGGAGCTGGCCCGCAGCAACCAGCTGCTGGTTGTCGAGGATTGTGCCCAGGCGTGCGGGGCTACCTATTACGGAGAACGAGCCGGGTCACTGGGTGACGCCGGTGCCTTCTCCTTCTACCCGACCAAGATTCTGGGCGGTTTCGGTGACGGAGGCGCCATCACGGCCGCTCGTCCCAAACCGGCGGAACGTTTCCGGAGCCTGAGGATGTACGGGATGGAAGAAACATACTACGCCGAACGGGAGGGGTACAATTCACGACTCGACGAACTGCAGGCGGCCATCCTCAACAGGAAGCTCCTGCGCCTGGATGCTTCGGTGAACCGGCGGCGGGAGATCGCCTGCATCTACGACCGGGGTCTGTTTGACGTTGCCGAAATCCATGTACCGATTGTCCCGGCGGGACGGACCCACCAGTACTACCTGTACACGATCAGGACGGACCGGCGGGACGATCTCATGGACTTCCTGAAGGGGTACGGCATCGAGACAAAGATCAACTATCCCTGGCCGATCCATCTGATGCGCGGCTACAGCTTCCTGGGATACCGCACGGGAGATCTGCCGGTGACCGAGCGGTTGGCCGCCACGATCCTGTCGCTTCCGCTGTACCCGGAAATGCCGGATGAGGCAGCAGAGAATGTAGTTGCAGCCATTCGTAAATTTTACGGTGCAAAAAGATGAACAGCGCGGAATACCGGCGCATGTTTGAGGTGGAAGACCGCCACTGGTGGTACGTGGGGCTGCACGATCTGGTCCTGGCAGCCATCGATCGGGAATCGAGACGACGGGGACGCATGCTGCGGATCTTCGATGCGGGGTGCGGCACCGGGCGGCTGTGCCAGCTGCTGAAAGCACACGGCCACGAGGTGAGCGGATGCGACGCATCGGATGAAGCCATCAACCTCTGCCGGGAACGGGGGATCGAAACTGTCTACAAGGCCGACCTGAACACGATCGATCTGGAGGCTGATGCCTTCGACGTCATCACCTCGATGGACGTGCTGTACCATGCGGCCATCACCGACGATATCGCCGTACTCCGGAAACTCCACGGGGCCCTCAAGCCGGGCGGTTTGCTGCTGCTCAATCTCGTGGCCCACGAATTTCTCCGGAGCAGCCATGATATTGCCGTTCATACCAGGGAACGCTACACCCGGCGGAATCTCATCGCGAGGCTTGCAGCTGCCGGGTTTGTCGATCCTTCGGCCGGATACCGGGTACGCTTCCCCTTTCCGGCCATTGCGGCGGTCCGGTATCTGAAACGAATTGGCGGCAGGGGCCTCTCCAACCCTCAGCAGGTACTCTCGGATGTCTCACTGCCGCCGGCACCGCTCAATTCGTTGCTTATTTGGTTCATGAGGATGGAGAATAGGATGGGAATTCAGCGTTTGACACCATTCGGCACCTCGCTCTTCGCCACAGCCAGAAAACCTCTGAAGCGCGGCAAGGCCAGCCGATGAGCACTATGCCTGTCGACAGCAGACACGAGACCGGCACGCCACCCGACAGGCCGGATATCCGGAAAACAGCTCCGGCTGAACGGCCTGGTTCATGGGGCATTCCGGTTGTTCTCCTGGCAATGGTTGCGATCTACCTGCTGCGACCCCTGTATGATCCGGATTTCTACTGGCATCTGAAGAGCGGCGAGTGGATCTGGCAGAAC
>CAZSTJ010000276.1:0-3826 GCA_964609805.1 uncultured Geobacter sp.
CCGGCTTGCCGGTGAGGACCGCGGCAATGGCCGTACTCGGAGTGGTGTTGCCGATACCCATCTCGCCGGTACCGAAGACATCGACCTCGCCATCCAGCAGGTTGGCCACCTCGATTCCCGCCTCCACCGCCATGACCGCATGGGTGCGGGTCATGGCCGGGCCATGGACCATATTGGCCGTGCCCCGGCCGATCTTCTTGGCTATGACCCTGCCCTCGCGCACCAGTTGGGCGAAATCGTCCTTTGCGCCCACATCGACCACGCAGACCCCGGCCCCGGCCTTGCCGGCCAGGGCGTTGATGCCGGCGCCGCCGCGGACAATGTTATGCACCATCTGGGTGGTGACCTCGGCTGGATACTGGGACACGCCCTCGGCGGTGACGCCATGGTCGCCAACCATGACCACCACTTTTTTACGCGCCACCGGCGGATTAAGCGACCGGGTCATGCCGGTCAGGTCAACGGCCAGGTCCATCAGGTCACCCAGGGCCCAGTGCGGCATGGTCAGCTGGTTCAGCCGCTCCTCGGCCCGGACGCGGAACTCGGAATCCTGTGGATATATTTTACGGAAGGTTTGATCGAGAAAGCTCAAGGCTTCACCGCTGGACATGGCACATTCCTGTATTGATTAGGGGGGAAGTTGGGGGAAACGGTCATTCGCTGCCGGCCAGGGTGCGGTCGTAGAGCTTGCCTACCCCGTACTCTTTGCGGCGCTGGAATTTCTCATAGGGCGGGCCGATCAGTTGCATCTCCGGGTACTGCTTCTGGATCTGCATGGCGATCTCCATCTCCTTGGTGCAGCCGGTGGAATAGGTGGCGTCTTTGCCGGTCCACTCCGGCGGCACCTTCTTGCCCATCAGCTCGAACGACTTGACGATGTCGTCCACGGTCTGGAAGCGCCAGATGTCGATATTGCCGGACCGCTGGAAAATCTCCCACATATACATGATGTCGTCGGCGTCCATACCCTCGACGAAATGTTCGCCCGGGTTGATGATCACCACCTCGTGCAAGGAGCAGCGCAGGTGCTCGACAAAGACGTTGAGCACCTCCTTGGCGGTCTTGAGCTGGCCGGGGATCGAACCGACGATGGCCGAGTAGAACATGATGGTCTTGCCCGCCGCCTTTTCCCGCTCGACCATGTCGATCAGGTCCTGGGCCTTGCGCCGCAGCTGGGCGCGGGAGAACCGGACCGCGCGCGGGTGGTGCGGCTTGAGCAGAAGGTCGATGGCGCCGTCGTCGCCGGGAATAATCGAGACAATGTCGCGGGTGAACTGGAAATGGTTGGTGATGTTCTCGCGGCCGCCCGGGCTGCGGTAGACCACCAGATCCGCCTCCTTGAAGGCGCGGGCGTAGGTGACCGAGGTCAGCAGCGGGTTGAAGGGCTCGCGGGTACCGTCGGAGATAACCAGCAGCCGGTTGTCGCTGTCCAGGTGACGCAGGAGTTCGTTTTTCGAGATCTTGGGGTCGCCGATCAGGTCAGCGTCGTCGAGCAGTTCGTCCAGGGTCGGGTCTTCCAGCAGATCGACAAACGAGACCCGGTGGTAATAGAAGTTCTGCTTCACGGCCAGGATCACCTTGATGCCGATCTTCATGAAGATGCGCAGGATGGCCAGGTCAAAGACGATCTCACCCGAGCGGCCGCCGACCCAGAGGATGCAGGGCCGCCGCCGGCCGGAGATGACGTCGCGCAACCAGTTGATGATCCACTCCCATTCCGGGGTGGCCAGCGGGGTGTTCATCACCCGACGGATGGTGTCGATGTCCGGCGGCGCGTCCTGCCGCCAGATGGGCCGCATGGAGGAGAGCAGCAGCAGGCGGCGGAGGCGGAGCAGATGCAGTTGCAGGTCGATATCGGTCAGGGTGGTATCGCCAGTGATGTCCAGCCCTTCCGGCGAGTTGAAGGCCTGCTCAAAGGCCTCGGACTTGAGGAAGGCCGCAGCCCGCCGGTTTTCCTGCTCTCGTTCCAGGGCCAGCGGCCGGTCAATCTCGCTGATGGTGGTGAAGATGCCGAGCAGCCGTTTTTCAATCCGGCCGGGCAGCTGCACCTTGTGCATCGCTTCGCTGTTGTATTTGATGGTCAGCAGGCTGAGCAGGTACCTCTGCTTATAGGGGTCGGTGACCACCTCGCGCACCAGTTTCTCCAGCCGGGTCCATATGCCGATGTAGGCCGAGGTGAGCATGGTGTCGGCCCGCTTCTCGATGATGGCGGCAAACAGTTCATCCGAGCAGGGATAGTAGATCTGCTCGTCCTCGAGGTGGACGATGAACTTGAGCTGTTCCGGCGAGGCCACCGCATCGGGGAAGGTCTCGTAGGCCAGATGGTTCTCGGTAAAGAAGTTGGTCAGCCAGGCGTCCCGGTCCGGGTCCTGGCCCTTGACGTATCGGATGATCTCGGTCATGGGTGCACTCCTGTTCCGCTCGAAAGGGCTGAACAACCCCATCCGAGCCTTCACTCTCAAACAGCGCCCCTTATATACTGTCCCGGTTTAAAAATGTCCCCACCTTTTTAAAAAAGGGGACAGAACTATTTCTTCCTTGTTATCCGAGAGGAGGTTGGGTATCGTTCAGCATGCCAAGATCAAACAGAATCGTCCTTGCCCATGCCCCGCATCATATCCTCCAGCGTGGTCATAACCGTCAGCCGGTCTTTCTCTCCGATGACGATTTCACCTATTACCGCGAAAATCTCATCACCTTCAAACGCGAGTTTGGTTGCCGAATATACGCCTACTGTCTGATGACCAACCATGTCCACCTCGTGGTGGATCCCGGCAAGAATCCTCAGGCACTGGCCCTGCTGATGAAACGGGTTGCAGGTCGGCAAACGCGCTATGTCAATGCGGTGGCACAGCGCACGGGCAGTTTGTGGGAAGGCCGGTACAAATCGAGCGTCATCTGCACGGAAGAGTATTTCTCCTCCTGCTGCCGCTATATTGAACGCAATCCTCTCCGGGCAGGCATGGTCACCGATCCCGCGCAATATCGTTGGTCCAGCTATGCCTGCAAGGTGCTCGGCACGAATGATCCGGTCGTTGATCTGCATCCGTCCTATCTGGCCATGGGGGACAGCGAGCTGGAACGGCGACATGCCTATGCCGAGTATGTTTGCGGCACTGTGCCGGAAGAAGAAATACAGCTGATCAGAGCGGCATTGCAACGAGGGCAGCTGACCGGAAGTGAACGTTTCCGTTGTGAGCTTGAAAGGAAACTGAACATCGGTATTTCGAATAAAAAGCCTGGGCGGCCAAGAAAGGGATAGACAATCAGACTGTCGCGAGCACTAGCCGAAACAATTTGGTAATATTATGAAAAATCGATTCAACCAGACCACTCCCTTTAGAATAGTTGTCATAGTGTTGGGCGCCTGTTTGTTCATGGTTGCCCATGGATGTACAAAGCAAGCATGGTTCGCAGGTTTGAAAAATAGAGAGCGTCAGGAGTGTTCCAAAAATCCAAGTGATAGTGACGTGCGAAAATGCCTGGATCAGGTGGATGCCACTGCCATTGATGAAGGCAGGAGGGAGAAATAAAGCTTGGGGCAGGTTAAAAAAGGTGCATCGCAGGCGGGTCTCGTCCGATCGTGGAATCAATCGCGGGCAAGAGGCGCTAATTTGTTTTGGTGAAAATCCGGCTTTCTGCTCGTAACCATTTGATATAAAATATATTACAAGAAGAAATCCAGCCGCGTTTTCCGTTGCGTTTCAGCAAAAAAATCCTATACTCTCCTCACACAATGGCCGAAGAATCGGAAAGCCGGTGACCGGCCGCTGACGGCGAAGCAGTCTTCGCCGCAACTCTTTGTTCTTCAAGGAAATAACCATGC
>CAZSTJ010000277.1:0-3768 GCA_964609805.1 uncultured Geobacter sp.
GCGCGGGTGTATGCCGCCCGGACTCCGGCCGGCAAACGTCTCAAGCACCTGCTGCGGGATATCGGCGAGGAAGAATTCCGGCGTCTGGTGGCTCTGGAGCCGTCGGCGGCAGAAGAACTTCCCGCCGTTTCGGGAATAGACGAACACCTGACCCCGGCTGCGGGAGAGCGCAGGATCTCGGCGCGAATCAAAGCGGGATGCCTTACCGCGGTTCAACTGATCGAACTGGCGGAATTTGCCGACCGGTGGTCCGACGGGATCATGATGGCCAGTGCCGATCAGAACATCGCCTTCCATATCCCGGAACAACACATCCTGCCGGAGGCCGCGACTGCTTTATCCCGCTGTTCTTTCTCCCCCTGTGACGTCACCTTCGTGGTCTGCCCTGGAAACCATGAATGCCGCATGGGGCTTTCGGCAACCCGTGACGTGGCCAGGGCTGTCATTGACGCCATGACACCGGCACTCCGTACTAAAACCTGGGCGCTCTCCGGTTGCCCTAATTCCTGCACCCAGCCCCAGCTGACCGATTTCGGCATCATCAGTTCCAGCCTGCCGAAGGGCGAGGAGGGCGAACGCACCCCTCGTTTCGACCTGCTGCAGGGAGGCTCGGGGTCATTTTCCGAGACCATTGCCCGGGATTTGCCCCTGGCCGAACTCCTCACCAGGATCAGCCAGCTCGCCTGAAACAGGGACGGGGGCTGCCGTATATTTTGCGGTCAAGCCCCCGTTCCCCAGAGCATTCCCTTCCAGTTGCTAAATCCCACTCAGCATATCTCTCTTACATAATAGCCCCGGCTACAGCTGCTGATACCTGAAACAATCGACGAGATGGTCATTGACCATGCCGGTCGCCTGCATATGGGCATAGCAGATGGTCGATCCGACAAAGCGGAAACCATGTCGTTTCAACTCCTTGCTCATTCGGTCCGACAGCGGCGTAGAGGCGGGGATCTCCTGCAGGCTCCGCCAACTGTTGCGGATCGGCACACCATCCACAAAGCCCCAGAGGAAGGCATCCAGGCTGCCGTAACGGGCCTGAACCTCCAGCACGGCACGGGCATTGGAGATTGTTGAGGCAACCTTGAGACGGTTGCGGACAATCCCCGGGTCGGCCAGCAGCCGGGCCACATCGGCATCCCCGAACTCCGCCACAATCTGCGGATCAAAGCCGGCAAAGGCCCGGCGATACCCTTCCCGCTTGCGCAGGATCGTCAGCCAGGAGAGTCCGGCCTGGGCCCCCTCCAGGGTCAGCATCTCGAACAGGCGGTGCTCGTCGTGCAGCGGCACACCCCATTCATGGTCGTGGTACGCCATATAGAGGGGATCGCTGCCGCACCAGGGGCAGCGGGTTACGGCCTGTTCAATAGATTCAGTCATAATTTACACTCCAGGGTAAATCCTGATAGGCGGCTCTCACTCGCTCACGTTGCTCGCTTAAGCGCACAAAGGCGCGAAGATATATGTGGTTAGCCCAAACAGAACTTCCCGATCAAATAATCTTTGAATATCAACCATAGATCAACTTGACCTGCTACCCACCACTGCATTCAATTGTTTTTGGAATATCTTTGTGCCTTCGTGAGCTTTGTGAGAGTCGATTTTCTCCGTGCCTCTGTGTGCTCTGTGAGAGGACACCGCTCAGCTTTAACTGCTCTTCACCGGCAGCAGCGCCAACAGCAGGGCAGCCACACCTGCCAGGACGGCGCCGAAGGTGAAGGCCGCCGCCGCTCCGGCCCAGGTCCAGATCGCCCCGAAGAGGAGGCTGGCCGGCAAGGCCCCTATCCCGATCGCCAGGTTGTACCAGCCGAAGGCGGTGCCGTTCTGCTCCCTCGGTGCCATGTCGGCCACAAAGGCCTTTTCAACCCCTTCAGTCAGTCCGTAGAAGAGACCGTAGACCAGGAAGACACACCAGACCTGCCACTGGCTGGAGGCCAGGGCAAAGCCGGTATAGGCAAGGGCGTAGACACCCCAGCCGCAGATGATGACCCTTTTGCGGCCGATCCGGTCCGACAGGGCACCAAACGGCATGACTGCCAGCATCTTGACGCAATGAAAGACGGTCCAGAGCAGGGCCACCCGCGAGGCCGACATGCCTGACTGGCTCGCCTTCAGCAGCAGGAAGGCGTCAGATGAGTTGCCCAGGGTGAAGATCAGCAGGATGGCCAGGTAGCCCCGGATCGGGCCGCGGGGGAGTGTCCCGGGGAGGATGCTCCGTTCGGAAGCAGAGGGTGAAATATCGCGCGGGATCTCACGAACCTTCAGAATGATCAGAATAACGGCAAGGATTCCGGGGATACCGGCCAGCCAGAAGACACTCCGGAGGTCGTTGTCCAGCAGGTACAGGGCTACGGTGGCCAGCAGCGGCCCCACTACGGCCCCGGCATGGTCCATGGAACGGTGGAAACCGTAGGCCTTGCCACGCGCATCAGGCGGGGTCGAATCGGCAATGAGGGCATCGCGGGGAGAGGTACGCACCCCCTTCCCGACCCGGTCGCCCATCCGCACCAGCAACACCCCCAGCGGCGAAATAGCCAGGGCGATCAGCGGCCGGGCCAGGGCAGAAAGTCCATACCCTCCCAGCACCAACCCCTTGCGGCTGCGGACCCGATCGGACCAGGCGCCGGACACCAGTTTCAGAAAGGCAGCGGTCGTCTCGGCCGCCCCCTCGATCAGTCCCAGGAAGGCAGCGCTCCCGCCGGGCAATGATGCCACGAACAGCGGCAGCAGCGGATAGATCATCTCGCTGGAGACATCGGTCAGGAAGCTGACCAGCCCCAGGATCAGAACATTTCCGGATATGCCGTTGAGTAGACCCATCGGTTAGAACCTCATCGTTTTGCTACATAGTTAGCTAACTGTAGCACACACGTCACAAAACACCATCCTTCGATTCGGCAATTACGGCACAAGAAAACGGGCCCGGAAAACTCCCGGGCCCGCGTTATACTGGACGTATTTCCTGCCTACCTGTTTAGGTCAGCGATTTTCTCCCTGGCCTCTGCGCTCATGAAATCCCACAAGCCGAGACCCTGCAGGGTTGCGACGGTCGGCACGCCGTTCCCGTTCCAGCCCCGCTGCTGGTAATAGACCTGAACCAGTTTCCGGAGTTGCTCCTTCCGGTGATTCATGAGCATATCGCGCTTCTCGGCGGTGGTGTGGCGCACCAGTTCCTTCATGGTCAGGCCCAGTACCGCGCAGAGTTCCTGATCGTTCTCCGCATGCTCCGTTTCATAGAGATGATCATCGGTGGGGCCGATGGCCCGCTCGGGGATCCAGTCCATACGGCCGGTTTCGGCACCGAAACGCAGGCAGTTCATGACCCGCTGCAGATTGATGTCCCGGTCGGTCTGGGCAAAGATGGCCTCCCACCCCATGTCCGTGCCGAGCATGGCGTTGTAGAAGTCGGCGTAGATCTCCTGGGATGCGGGATTGATGAAGATATCTCCGGGGCGCTCGTTTGACTCCGGATTGAACACATCGACCCAGGGGAGTTTGCAGAGCCCCATGTTGTCATTGCCGAGACGGACCCGGGGATAGGAGATCAGGGCCTTGGCCTTGTCTTCAAAGGTCGGGAAGGCCCCCAGCAGGTCGGATTTGATCAGCCAGGCGGCGGCGTGGTGAGCGCCGATGTCGCTGGCTGCCGCGTAGGAACCCTGCATGGAGAGAGAGCGGTGGGTCCGGTAGAGCGAGAAGGGGAGCCCCTTGGTCTGCATGGCAAAGAGGGCCAGGTCAGAGCGGGCATCGATGCCGGTGCGGGCCTGGTAG